>JBGVTJ010000061.1:0-4148 GCA_041862515.1 Thermodesulfobacteriota bacterium
ATATAGCGTGCTCCGCGCAGCGGAGGGCGACTGATGCTAACTGTATCCTTGAGTTTCCGTACACCCACATTAATGCAAGATTTCTAACGCATATCGATAATTTTGGCTCGTCTCCCGATGATCGATATCATCTTGAAATGTTTACTTTGCCCCTTTCTCCTTCATCTCCCTATCTAGCTTCTTGAACTCAGCCAGAAACTCTTCTTTACTTATGATTCCCTTTTCGAACAGGAGTTCCCGCGTGGCTTTGCCATGGTAGCACCTTTCAAAATTACATGCGAAATGTACTGCGTATTATTAACGAGTGCCTTCCCGGATGCTCCTTAGCAAGTCACGACTACGAATGTGATTTTGCCGAACTATGACAATGTAGAGGATTGTAAGAAGTGAATAAATGATTCCCAGTATGACCCCTTGCGCAATCAGCGTTTTCTTCATCAAAAGAACGCTATGGGCGAAAAAGAAATAGCTTGCAAAGCCTATCATCAACCTAATGTACCAATCAAAACTTATATACCAGGGCCTGCCACCACCCGAAATGGGCTTATCTTCTATCTCTTGCATGCTCCTGACAGTTCTACGCTCGTAAAACTTGATGGAAGAAACGTGCATGAAGACTGATATGGAAAATATGCTGAAAAGGACGAGCCCCAAACTGTTAAGCGGGTATGACAGTTTCAGTATCTTCTCCAAACCGATTCCCACAATTCCTAAATAGGCAAACGGGATATACCAGAGTTGCGAAGAATACCATCGTGACCTCTGATTAAGTTGTTCATACGTTATGTTCCATCTGTTGTCGTCCATGATAAACCCTCCTTACATCTGCATTGGCTTTGTTGGTATGATAGAGCAATAAATGTGCCAGACCGCTTTGTACGGCTGATGGCCTTCGATAGGCTGTATCCTGAGATGGATTTGAAGGTGGGGTTATCTGGCAATTTATGATGCGAAACGCGGATGGGTAGGTTCGGAAATCAACACTTGGGAGACCGGAGGGCGATGCAGTAAAGATTTCTACCGCAAATCAATACCTATTCTAACTCCTAAAGCCAAAAATTAACCAATATCAGGCGATATCAAAGCTAGCAAACAAAGGCTGTAAGATCAGGCTCCATCTATCACAAACAAATGGATTCCCCTTAACCACACCAGGGCAATCAAGAGACCAGAGAACATGGTTTATGAACTACGGGGGGAGGTCGTCAAGCTCAACAATCGGATTAATCGGAAATTGGGGGGAATGGAAAGCCCTCTGAGCCTTCCGGGACCTCGTCGGGTTTAGGATACGGGAATTTAGTCTTAATCTCGTACTCCATAGGTTACCCTCCTTTAAATGACCTGGTCAATGGGGCACATAGAAGACCTGCCCACAATGATTGCACTGCATCACGTAGATGATCGTTCCCCGATCTTGGTCGAAATACCGACTTGCCTCCTGGATGTGTTGGGGAACGAAGCGAGCCAGAAGGTTAATCTTCCTGGTCCCCCCCCGATTTGCCTTCAATAGGTCCATAATCTTCTCACACTGCGGACACATCTTAAATTCTCCTTCTCTCCGGTGTTGCCTTCACCTGTGTCACAATCCATTCCTTCCCCACATTAAGGTGCAGTCTGCCGGGACCTCCCTGAATATGTTGGAAGATAGGCCCGGCTCGCTCGGCATCCACGAATGACCAAGATAGTGCCGCTGTCAGAAACCCCTAAGTTTGCCCGTGAACGTGTCGGTTTGGGAATCAGCGGGTTCAGAAAATGAGGGGACGGATAGGAGTAAAAGGACAAAAGGGGGTAGGAAAATCTTTTGCCAGGACACCTCAAGATTCCTCGTCTTTCCAGAACATATCTTCTTTGTCATATATCGCCGATTCTTCCTTTACGGGACATTGGAACCTAATGGTCGTCAAGCTACTACTATCAAATGCGCTGGCAGGGGGGCTGCATGTTACCCTCCGGCAAGTAATCTTAGGAAGGTGACCTGGTCACCCTGCGATAGTTCTACATTTTGAAGATCAGTGTTCTCAACATACTTTTCGTTAATCGCGATTTGTATGGATGGATCCAACCCTTTGACACTTTCGTCCCAGAAAGATTCCTTTATCTGCTCCCCATACTGAACCAATAAATCTTCAATTAGATCCTTCAATGTCCGTCCTGAAAAGGAGTACTGGATACGATCCTTTTCGAAAAAGTCGTAGATTGTTGGGAACCCCACAAATCTAATGTCAATGCCGGTTTTCTCCTCATCGCGTTCGTCACAGGATGCCCTGTTTGGTCTGGACGGTTGTTTTCTTCCCATACTCAATGCCAACTCCTGCGGATAATGCGCCATTCAAGATCCAATTTCTCCAGGGTCTTTTCTCTCGGAATACCTTCATTGTTCCATCCCCTCAGCTCGTAGTAATCAGCAAGCATGACGTTAAAGGGTGGAAGATGATCTCCTGCCCCGCCATCGGCCACTCGATGCGTGATAACACGCGCTGGCAAGGTATCGTCCTTGCGGCTCCGGCCCCACCGGAAGTTCAGCATACGTTTCAGATTAAAGCTCCTTTCGCCCACTGCTATGAGTTCTTGTGGACTAATCTCCCATCCCACACTGTGCCCGAGCCACTCGCTGATGTGGCGCAATTGAACACCCCCGAAAATGCTAAACTTGCAGAGGGCGAGATTCTCCCATAACTGCATCAAGTTCTGGGCCTTAATAACCATCTCTGCCTTCCCTTTGGACTCAAACCGATCCAGTACCTTGTCGATCCCGACTTCGGGAAACGTCGTGGCCCGCTCGAAGATATGGGAAAAGCAGTCTGTGTGACACGGCCCACGGCTGGATGTAGAATAACCCAATGCAATGCTTGAATACGCTCTGGGATCGTGAGCAGGTATAGCCATGTTGTTGGCTTGAATCGCGTATTCCCAGGCCATCCCTCCGATCTTTTCCGCCGATCTTTGGAGCCCCTCTGCCAAAAGATCCCCAAATCCTTCTCGGTGAGCAATCATGCTGATCAGGCCTTCGGACGCTTCTCCATTTCCCCATTGAAGATCAACAGAACCCAGCTCCTCGGAACCGATTAACCCTTTTTCATAAAGCTCCATGCAAAAGGCAACCACAGCTCCAGTTTCGATGCTGTCCAAACCAAGCCGATTCACGAACTCATTTAACCGCAACAGGGATGGAAGGTCGTCAACAAGGCAGTTTGATCCGAGCATGGCCAGGGTTTCATATTCTGGCCCGCCGGTTTCCTCCAGTTGCGGATCTAGGGTTCCCCCGACGGTCCTGCCACATCCGACCACACAGCCGGCACAATGAAAGCGTTTCTTGAGGTATTTCTTATTGAGTTCTTGTGCACTAATCTTTTTTGCACCTTCTGTCCACTTTCCTTGGGTCCAGTTTCTTACTGGGAGATCGCCTATGGACTCGCACGGCACAACCAATCCTGGGGTTCCGAACTCACTCATCCCTTTTAGTTTATCGCTAAAACTCTGCAGGAGTTCTTTGACGCTTTTCCGTAAAGCATCAATATTCTCTACCGGCAGTTCACGAGTCCCTTGGACCACGATGGCCTTCAAGTTCTTGGAGCCCATCAGCGCCCCCAATCCACAACGAGCCGCGGTTCGTGCATGGACTCCATCTGTAAAAATCCCCGAGAATTTTACGAGATTTTCGCCCGCAGGCCCAATAGTGCATACCTGGACCCTTTGACCTAATTCTTTCTTAATGGCAAAGTCAGTCTCGAACGTATCGAGGCCCCAAATAGGGCCAGCATCTCTAAACTCCACGTGTTCGTCTCTGAGCAACACGTAGGCCGGCTTTTGCGCTCTTCCAAAAATAATCAGTCCATCGAACCCTGTTTGCCTCAATTCCCGACCCCAATGCCCGCCGACAGAAGCATGTCCCCAGAATCCAGTCAAGGGGGAACGTCCGGCATATGCATGTCTTCCAGACAGCAGAGCCGGGGTTCCTGTCAGGGGACCGGTCATCGCAATCAGCGGGCTAGCAGGATCAAGAGGTGGAACAGCGCCTTTGACAGATTCACGATATAGATGCGCCGCTAGGCCCGCACCACCTATGAACTTCTTCAAAATCCGGGGTTCTATTTTCCGTGTACTGGAGCTGCGGTCGGAAAGATTGACCACCAAGACCTTTCCATATT
>JBGVTJ010000062.1:0-51399 GCA_041862515.1 Thermodesulfobacteriota bacterium
CTGCAAATCCAAAACTCGCCCTCTGGGCTCAGACAATGGATTTGCGGTCGTTTCGCTTTACTAAGAATGGGTAGCCAAAATTCTTTAATGTTCGCTCCAGGGAACCAGGGCAACGGCCTTTTTCGACCTGACCCTTCTCCAGTAAATTTCGCTCATGGACAGCGGTGTTCCCTAGAAACGCAGGAAACTTCAGCGTATTAATCATTGAAAATCATCGCCCCGTTGGCTATATTTTTGCCTTCATTTGGGAACTGCTTTGTCAACTTCAAGGAGATTTGACGGTAAGAGCCAGCCAACACCAGGAAGGGTAGAACGTGATACCTGATATATTGCTAGCCTAGACCATGAGTTGGAGTTTTGATGATACTGGGCTAGGGATCTGCCGGAGCACCAAGACAGCTTGCATCGATGAAAACACACCATGGCATTACGAAAATTGGTTTAGGGTTTTTAGCCTCGAAGGAAATGGTGGGCACCTAGGGAGATATTGATAGGGAGAAAAAACGATGTTAAGAATTTTTTGGGCGATGGCAATTATGGCAATTGTCGTTACGTTCTTGATATATCCTGGTGAAGGGATGGATTCCACAGTTAATCAAAAGATCCTTATTGGGTGGCTAGAAAAGGTATATCTGTCCGAGTATGAATTCGCTTTGACCACAAAGATGGATACGGGGGCGAAGAACTCTTCCATGCATGCGATGGACCTTGAGTACATCAAGAAGGGGAAGGCGGAGGGGTCGAGAATACGTTTCAAGACGATGGACCTCAAAGGGAGATACCGATTCATTGAGGCCGAGGTAGTGAGAGATGTGCGAATTAAAGGTATCTTTACAAAAACAACGAGGCCAGAGATCGAGCTGGAAATCTGCTTGGGGGGGGTTAGAAAACGGATTCGGGTCAATTTGACCGACCGAGGGGGGAAGAACTACAGGATGATTCTCGGACGAACGGCCTTGGAAGGGGATTTTATCGTGGATGTGAGCAAAAAATTCATTGCAGGATCAGGATGCCGAAAGCCATAAAGGTAAAATGTTCATTTTTTTTCAATAATTTACCTTCATTCGTAAAAAAGTTGATAATATTATCCTCTATGGCACGTAACACTTGGTAATGATTACGTTTTCTTCTCAATTGCTCCAAATATAGTTCATTTCTGGGATTTTTTTGTAACTTGCTATAAGTATTGAGCTATTTTTGTTAAGTTCTATGTTTATCAACTTTTTTACGAATGAGCTATAATTTAGAAACGGTGAAATGAAAGACCCCATTAAACGGAAAAAGGGAACCCTCCTTATCGCCTCTTTTTTCGTTATGCTGTTTGTCGGATCATTTATTTATAAGGTCCTCTTTCTCGATCACCCCATCCTATCGAGGCCTGTCGAAAACCTCTGGACTATCGAGCTGAAGATCCTCTTCCAAGGCATGAGCCGAGACGTAATAGTCCGTCATTATCTGCCCAGCGATGATGTGGGACAGATGGTCCTGGAAGAGAACTTTGTCTCAAGAAATCTCGATTTCTTCATAGGAAAGGAAGACCTTAACACCTTTGTTCGGTGGCAAGGGAACCGACTGAAAGGCGAGGTCCAGCTTTTTTACAGGGTGACGGCCCAAATTCGGCCGAGAGTACTCAGCTTATCCACCGAAGGATTGGAGCGGAAATATCCTCCGGGTGTCAATCAATATCTTTTGACAAAACCCGAGATGGAGTCCATCAACGTTGAGATTCAAGAGTTCCTCAAGGGGCTGGTCGGGGATAAGGAAAACAGTCTTGAAAAGATAAGGGCTATCTATGACTTTCTGACCGAAGGTGTAAAGACGGTCCTCTTCTCCAAGGACACCAGTTTAACCGGACCCATCAGGACGAAAAAAGCAACCATTGCCGAGAAGAAGAAGCTCCTCATCTACCTGTCGCGTGTGGCAGGGGTTCCCGCCCGAGCTGTCCATGGGATACTGCTTAGTCAGGAGATGAAGGAGAAAAAGATCCTCAGTTGGGCCGAGGTATTTATTGGGGGAAAATGGGTGCCCGTGGATGTCGAGAACGGGTTGTTTGCGCAATTACCTGAAAATGTACTGATCCTCTACAGGGGGGATCGGCCCTTCATCACTTTTTCGGGAGTGAAAGGACTTGAGTACCGTTATGCCGTCAAACAAGAAAAGCAGTGGACCTTCAGCCTTTTTTATGGGAGGGCCACGAGGGTGGGCTCAAAGTTATACGAATGGTCGCTCTTCTCGCTTCCAGTGGAAACCCAGCAGGTGTTTCGGGTCATCTTGATGATTCCTCTGGGAGGCCTGATTGTGTCTATTTTCAGAAATATCATCGGAATCAATACCTTCGGGACCTTCATGCCCGTGCTCATCGCCATCGCCTTCAGGAATACAAAACTGGGCTGGGGGCTGGTACTATTCTCAGTAGTAATTGCCCTTGGGCTTGTATCCAGGTGGTTCATGGACCGGCTAAGGCTTCTCCTGGTACCAAGACTGTCGGTGATCGTGACGGTTCTCGTTATCATTTTGGCCGTGGGATCCCTCATTGGCCACTACATGGGAATATACCGGATACTGGCCGTGGCTTTATTCCCCATGGTTATTATGACCATGACCATCGAAAGGCTCTCCATCATTCTCATGGAACGAGGGGGAAGGGAGGCTATCACGGTCTCCCTGGGTACGCTTCTGGTCTCTACCTTTGGTTATTTGGCGATGTCGATCGCTTCGATTCAAGATTTCTTCTTTGCATTTCCCGAGGTGCTTTTTGCGCTGATCGGCCTACAGATTCTTCTGGGCCGTTATACGGGCTATCGCCTGATGGAATATTTCCGATTTTACAGTTTCGTTAAAGATGACAAAAAAGGCTAAGGTCATCCTCAGAAATTCCCCTGACATATCGCTGGATGGGATGTGATGTGGTTTAATACCCTAAGAAAATTGGGAATATTAGGCATCAACCAAAGAAACGCGGATTATTTGCTCTTGGTCAACCCGAGGAAGTACTATCCCCTCGTGGATGATAAGTTACTTTCAAAACGGCTGGCCACTCAGAAAGGCATAAAGGTTCCAGAACTCTATGGGATGATTGAATATCATCATCAAATTCGGGACGTCCTCAAAAGGGTGGCAATACACGATCAATTCGTTGTGAAACCATCCATGGGCAGTGGAGGTGAAGGCATACTGGTCATTGTAGGGCATGAAGAGGACAGGTTTGAAAAGGCTAGCGGTGAGACGATCTCTTCTGAGGACTTGATGCATTATGTCTCTGGGATACTCTCCGGCCTTTACTCTCTCGGAGGCCAGGACGACAAGGCCCTTATTGAATACAAGGTCGAGGTAGCCCCTATCTTTGAAAAAATAGCTTATCAGGGCGTGCCGGATGTTCGTGTTATCGTTTACAAAGGGGTGCCCGTTATGTCTATGGTCAGGCTGCCTACCAGAGAATCGGATGGGAAGGCCAACCTCCACCAAGGGGCTGTAGGTGTCGGAGTTGAGTTAAGCGAAGGCATCACCCTTCTGGGAGTTCATCATGATCGGGTCATCCGTAGGCACCCCGATACGAATCAGCCGATCGAGGGGATCAGAATCCCCTATTGGGAGGAAATCTTGGAGATTGCCGCCCTTTCCCACGAGATGACCGGGCTCGGCTACGTGGGCGTCGATGTTGTGATCAACAGGGAAAAAGGGCCCATGATACTGGAATTCAATGCCAGACCAGGGCTGAGCATTCAGATTGCCAATCAAAGGGGACTTTTTCCGAGACTGAACGCAGTCGATGGAGTGAGGGTGGAGGGACTAACCACTGTGGAAAAGATCCACCTCGGGCAGCATATCTCCCACCCGCAGACAAAGTCGGCAAACTCCTGATAATTGAGTTCTTAATTGCTTCTTTTCATACGCACTGGGCTTCGTTAATTCTCTATGGGGCCCGAGGCTCCAACGTGGGCAGCGAGTGTAAATACGCAATAATCAGGAGGAACTATTCTTGAGATCCGGAATTCCCTCGATGAAAGTTCTCGCTATCAACTGCGGAAGCTCTACCCTAAATTTCAGCTTTTTGAGCTGGAGCGAAACGACAAGGGCTCTAGCCGGGAAATACGGATGGCCCGCGGGCTCGTGGAGGAGATCGGCACCCGAGGAGCCATCGATTTCACCATCGAGAACGGTTCATTCCCTCGGGAGATCTCTGCTGTCAACCCTGAGGGTGCAGTTGTTCGATATCACGGTGCCCAAGGGAGTCCAACAAGTTAATTCCATCGAGAGTTTGGGAGGGGATATCTGTGATGGCAAAAATTTCTGGGAAACCTACTGATCTCCCCACGGTAGCTTATTTCTCCATGGAAGTTGGCCTTGACCCGGCTATGCCAACCTACAGCGGTGGCCTTGGCGTTCTTGCTGGCGATACGCTGCGGGCTGCCGCTGATTTGGATATCCCAATGGTTGGTGTGACGCTTCTCCATCGCAAAGGGTATTTTTCCCAACAGCTGGATGACCGGGGGAACCAATCCGAGAGTCCGTGCGAATGGAATCCTGAAGTGTTGCTGGAACCCTTACAGCCTCGCATATCGGTGACCATTGAAGAACGGGAGGTATACGTCCGCGCATGGCGCCGCCTTATCATTGGTGTGTCAGGGCATACCGTGGCCGTGTATTTTCTTGATACAGCTTTGCCCGAGAACAGCCCCTGGGATCGAACCCTCACGGACTACCTGTACGGGGGAGATGAACACTATCGCCTGTGCCAAGAAATCGTGTTGGGCTTAGGCGGGGTGGCCATGCTCGGGGCTTTGGGACATAGGAATGTGAGAGCATACCATATGAACGAGGGGCATTCCGCCCTCCTTGCCCTCGCCTTATTGGAAGAACGAGCGAAAAACGGTAGCTTGCGCAGGGTAACGGAGGAGGACATCGATGCAGTGCGGAAAAAGTGCGTGTTCACAACTCACACCCCGGTAGCGGCAGGTCATGACCAATTTTCCTTCGACTTGGCGGGGCGCATGCTCGGTGAGGAAAAGACGAAGTTCTTGAGATCGGCTCAATGCTGTTTGGATTTCACCCTGAACATGACCTACCTGGCCCTCTTTTTTTCGCATTATGTTAATGGGGTTTCCCATCGTCACGAGGAAATTTCTCAGACCATGTTTCCCCGTTATCCGATCAACTCCGTCACCAATGGGGTTCATGCCATCACGTGGACCTCATTGCCTTTCCAGCGCCTCTACGACCGTCATATAGAAGAGTGGCGGCACGATAATCTCTACTTACGATATGCCATAAGCATCCCCCTTGACGAAATCATCGAGGCACACGCCGAGGCCAAACGGGAACTTTGCACAGAGGTTGAACGTCGGACGGGCATCCGATTAGCCTCTGAAGTAATGACCATCGGCTTTGCTCGCCGGGCCACCGCGTACAAACGAGCAGACCTATTGTTTTCTGATCCGGATCGCCTGAGGAAGATTGCACATCAGGTGGGACCTCTCCAAATAATTTACGGGGGGAAGGCCCATCCCAGGGATGAAAGCGGCAAGGCCGTGATTCGGCGAATATTTGAGACAATTGGTGCCCTAAAGGATGCCATCCGCATTGTGTACCTGGAAGAGTATGACATGGCATTAGCGAAATCTATCTGTGCAGGCGTGGATCTCTGGCTCAATACACCCCAGAAGCCCCACGAGGCCTCCGGTACCAGCGGAATGAAGGCGGCCCTCAATGGAGTGCCCAGTCTGAGTGTGCTTGATGGATGGTGGATTGAAGGGCACACGGAAGGGGCCACAGGCTGGTCAATCGGCGAGAGCTGGGAACCCGAGAGTAATCCTTCGGCCGAAATTACCTCTCTCTATGACAAATTGGAATCGGTGATTTTACCCTTGTTTTATGAACGGCCTCGAGCGTATGCTGAGGTAATGCGTTCCGTAATTGCCCTGAACGGTTCATTTTTCAACGCACAACGCATGATGTTCCAGTACCTGAAAAATGCCTACCCAGAGAGGGACGAGAGCTAATTCCCTTGGCCGGTCGATTTGTCGCCCTGGTCATGGTTTGTCTTTGAACTTGAACTCCACATGAGGGGTATAGGTGATATGCGACCACGGTGAGAAACAGGATGTCCACAATATCCTGAACTCGCAAGTGGGCTGTAATGGGGAGACGATTCATCGTTTTTTGTCAGAATTTAATAGATGATAAATCATTGAATTTCAGTTAGTTATATCCAAAAACGTCAAACGATTTCTAAATATTCTTTCGATCTGGAAATCCCGACAAAGTGACAATCAAAATGGCTGTTGAACAAGATCATCGGGTCCGGTAAGTCTAGCTTTGACTGTCAAGAAGAAGGCCCTCCGGCCAATCTGAAACTTTGGGAGGCTTCAAAACCCCTTTCGGATGAACTCGAGCACGGCTTTATTCCATCCTTCAGGGCCAATACCGTCAGCCCTCATGAGATTTGGTAACGCTATCATAGGATCATGCTCTCCCCGGTAATTTCGCACGACGATGGGGTAATCGACTTTCTCCAGCATGGGTAAGTCTGCTGGGCTATCGCCCAAGGCGATGGTGATTATATTTCCATACTTCCGCTGGTAAAGAAGTTTGAGCACGTCCACGGCCCCGCCTTTATCGTGATTACCCATCAGGTGATAGAGCCTCCCCTGAGTGAATCGAAGGCCTTTCTTCTGCACTGAAGCCAAAAGGGTGCTGAGATCCGCCTCATCTCCGTGAAAAATAAAAGGTTCATCAAACTCTCTCCTTTTGGCTGATTCGGCTTCTTTTCTGCTCAACCCCGTGATCTCTGCCACTTCCGGTGCGCTCATATCCCCGAACCCTTTTACTTCAAAACCATTTTGTCGAAGGGCCTCCAGTGCTTCCCGCAAAATCGGATACGAGGTCCCCAGGATAAGCACCCAATATCCATTGATATTTTCGGCCCTCGGCCACACACAGCGGATGTCGTCCTCCGCGAAGTAAGAAAGGGGTATGAAGATTCCACCTCCATTCTCAGAGACGAACGGGTGGCGGATTCCGAGCCTCCTTCTCAAAATCTCAATTTCCGCCCTGGTTTTGCTCGAACATAACACCAGCGGTATACCCTCTTCCTTTATGAGCTCGAGGGCTGGTATAGCCGCGAAAAAGGAATACGTTTCAGGGTCGAGAAGGGTTCCATCCAGATCGCTGAAGATTATTGGGTGGGATACCATCAGATTACCCTTGCCCCGTAGGCATTCTTCTTGACTCATGCCCTCTGACCATCTATAGTGTGAATCGTAACATGAATTCATTTGTATCAAAAGGGTTAGCCATTCTCCATGGACATTACCCTTGAAAATACCCGGCAGCATACCTCCTGGGATTAGAATCTTATAAGTCCAGATTGGCGGAGATGTGGCTAACTCTTGTTCTAAGGCTCTGTGGATATGGACATTCTAGAATATATCAAAGAAAATCTATTTAGCTACAAAGTGGACATTCCATCTCTGGAATATGCAAAACGATATCTGGAGGAGAGAAACTACCCCCCTCAGAAGAAGCAATTAGTGATTACAATTTTGGACAGGAACGAAGACCCAGAGGCGCTGCGTTCTTCGGTAATCCAGTTAGCCATGACCAACATTCTGAAGGAACTATTTCTTGGAATTGATTCAGAACACTTCCGCGTTACGAAGATCATTGTGAGCGACCAATCAGATCTGGATATCGCGAGGACCAATAGGGGTTTGCTCTACACCGTGAAAGATGTGCTTGGCAATATGTTAGGAAAGGCTGATATCCCCCGGATATGTCATCTCCACTTTGATAACGAGATAAGTGAGTTAGCGTATGAATATCTCAGAGACCATTTGAAAATGAGCAAGAAGGAAAAGGGCAGACCAATTCTCGGCAAGGGCATGAACATGGCGATAAGCTCTCTCGTATCGTCAGATCGGGCAGAGGCCGGGGTATCAGACGAGGGTACTGTATTAGTTTTCATGGATGCCGAAAATAAGGAGGTAAATTATAGAGATCCGTTTCTTCTTGGCTCCCCGCTCGTTTACGAAGGTTCACCATTTTTGTTCAGTAAAGCGGCTTTCAAGAGATACCACATGGAAGGGGAAAGGAGAAAGCTCGGCGGTAGGGTGAATGCCTCCCTGGGCGTGCCCCTTATTAGCATGTTTATCTATAAAGGCTTGATGCCTCTTGAAAAACCCATAATCTATCCCCTCTCCGGGGAAATAGGGATAGAAAGAAATTTATTTTGGTCCATGAGAATAGCAAAGAGATACGGCGTTGAGACAACAACCCTTCTCCAGCTTTTTGGAAGAGATGAGAAAGGTGAAACTATGCTTCCTGAGGAACGCTTTCTGCAAGTTGACCTCGGCTTTAACATGGACCAACCTCTGGCCGAAGGTCAACCTCCGAGGGAGGTACTCAGAGGAGTCAGGGGGATGTCAGAAGACATCATTTACTCCACCTTTCAGATTATGGGCCAACGGGTTCGGGAAGCGTGGGGCTCTTCCGAGGAATTCACGAAAATGTTTAAGGAATTCCAGAGATGCAGTATAGAAAGGTGGATGCAATCGCATGATAATAATCTGATAACAGGAGGGGTGAAGCATAAAGAATTAAGAAGAGTTGTTTACGACGCTATGAAAGAACATGCTGATAATCTCTTTGCTAAGGAGACTTTTTTCAAGAGGACATGGCGGAAAATGAAAGAGGTCTTAAATCCCGGCGATGAAGGATTTATGCCGCCGATAAACAAAATCAGAGATACTATGGAAAACACGTTCGACGACCTGAGAGGGCGGCTTATCGATAAGACCGAACGAATCTACTGATCGAAAAGGAATACCTAAACTCCCCACCGTGTAGAAGGAGAAAAAGAGGGGAAGGGCAGAATCTCGGGGTCGACAGATTATGTCCTCCCATACGGCTCTCCGGGCATATACTTCAAGGTGGAACGAGGAGATAGGGATAGAATGAGAAAAGCCATTGTCATCCCTACCTATCTACCCATCAAAGGGGACACTGACGTCTCTGAACTTCAGGGTATCCAGCTCCTTCACCGGGCAATTGAAAGCCTAGATATCCTGGAAGATCGGAATTTCGTGCTAGTCCTCCCATTCTGCCTCGACATTAAGGAGGGGGATTTCTGGACAGTGCTTTCCGGTGTCGATGAAAAAGTGAGGCAGGTGATGAAAGCCTGCATAGGAACCATTCCTACCGTTATCTTCACTCGGAGCAATCTTGTGAAATTCGGTCGGTACATCGAGGCGGACCGTTTTGAGAATTTGTTCCCCCATCTGGACCTCTGCGACTATCCGAAGATCCGCAACAGCGGGCTCATAGTAGCACAGCTTTTGGGAGTCGATGCCATTCTCTTTATGGACAATGACGAGGTCGTCAGGGATCCCCGATATCTCTCCGTCGCGGAGGAATTCCTGGGACGAGACTATGACGGAATGCGAGTAAGCGGAAAGGCCGGCTTCTATATCGAACCCGACGGATCCATTCTCCTGAGGGAGACCACCCCATGGTGGAAATTTTTCTGGAACAAGACTTCCCTGATGAACCGGGTTTTTCAGCTCGTCATCGATTCAAAATCCAGATTATCCCGCTCCCCCATCATCCTCGGCGGTAACTTAGTTATCCACAGTGCCCTCTTTCAAAAGGTGCCCTTTGATCCCTTCATCCCCAGGGGGGAAGACATCGATTACCAGATCAATGCCGAGATCTTTGGTCTCCATATCCTCTTCGATAAGGATCAAGTTATTCACCATTTGCATCCGGAAAGAGGAGAGGCCTTCTTTTTGGGGGAATTGAAAGGGGATATACAGCGTTTTCTCTACGAGAGGGCCAAGGTTAAAGGATATCCGGAGATCAATCTCGATCCGTATCCCGGCTATTTCCTTAAAGGCGACTTCAGGCTGAAAGGTCTATTGACGCTTTTGCTATTCGCCCTCGACCACTTCTTTCGCCTGGACCTCAAGGGATTGGGCGTCGTAATACGGGAATTGAGATCCGTATTTGATGATCCGGAGGACGTGCCGGGGAGATATGTTCGATTTCAGGAGGAATGGGAGATTTTCATGAAGGAGCTTCCCAACACGGACCTGGTAAATGCGGTGAGGGGATGGGGATATAATCTGGATTGAGCCACAGAAGGTATCCATGGCTGAATCGTCAGGAATTCTTTTTGGCTCCGTCGCGGTGATTGCAGCCTTTGACAAAACGGAGCTGGCCGACTCTCGTGGTTCGCAATCACCAGTATTAAATGGCATGGATTTTGATATACTAAGATCGATGCACTTCCGTGAAATGGCGATGAGAAGTTCGGCAACCCGGGAGAAAAAGTTGACCATATCTGATGGAAAAAGGATACCTGAGTATCCCAGTGGATAGAAAAAGAGATGGAAGGCGAACAGTGGAAATGCGGGGAGGAAGAATATGCACTATAACACGGCCCTGCGGCCATATACATCCAAGCGGATCGAGGAGATAGAATCCGCGGATATTCTGGTTGGAATCCCGTGCTACTATAGCGAAAGGACCATCACTCACGTGATACAGATGGTTACCCACGGGCTCACAGAGCATTATCATGACCGAAAATCCGTTATTCTCATCGCCGATGGAGGATCAACGGACGACACCCGGGAAGTAGCCAAGGAGTTTCAGGTCAAACCCTGGCAAGAAAAGCTCGTCACCATCTATAGGGGTCCAGCGGGGAAGGGAACTGCCCTGAGATCCGTCTTCGAGGTGGCAGATCGCCTGAGGGTTCGGGCATGCGCCGTGGTGGATTCGGACCTCAGGAGCATTACCTCGGATTGGATCCAATACCTCATCGATCCCGTCTTAAAAAAGGGGTACCAGTTCGTGGCTCCGATTTACCTCCGCCACAAGTACGATGGAACCATCACCAACAACATCGTGTACAATCTTACCCGGGCCCTGTACGGCAGGCGGATTCGGCAGCCCATCGGGGGGGACTTCGCCTTTTCCTGGGATGTGGCAAAGTTCTATGCCGAGCAGGATGTCTGGGAGACCGACGTAGCCCGATTCGGAATCGACATCTGGATGACTACCAACGCCATTACACAGGGCTTCAAGATTTGCCAGTCCAACCTGGGGGTCAAGATCCATGATGCCAAGGATCCTGGACAGCACCTGGGCCCCATGTTCCGCCAGGTGATCTGGACCATTTTCTCCCTCATGGAGTTCTATGAAGACTATTGGAAGGGAATCCGAAAAAGTACGCCCGTGGAAATTTTCGGACATGAAAACCACCTTGAACCCGAGCCTGTAGATGTGAATTTGGAAGGGATGATCCAACAGTTCAAGGTCGGGTTCCGGCAATTCTCATCTCTCTGGAAGGAGATCTTCTGCAAGGATTGTTTTGAGGCGGTCCGCAAGACCACCCACATGAGTTCCCGGAACTTCCACCTCCCCACCGAGGTATGGGTCCACATCCTGTACGAGCTGGCGGCCACTTTCCACACCTGGAGTGCCAACCGCAACAATTTGATTGACCTGATGACGCCGCTGTACTATGCCCGTGTGGCATCCTTCGTGCGGCAGAGCTGGGAGATGTCATCGGAGGAAGCCGAGGCTTTGGTTGAGGAGCAGGCGCAGAGCTTTGAGGAACACAAGGACTACCTCATCAAGGTGTGGGAGGAGAAATCTGCGGGAATTTCGACGCTGGGTCTCAATTGAAATGGAGAGAGCACATGCGGAGGAATGGTTCGCGAAATCCGGCGAAACGATGCTTTGTGCCTTTTTCGTCTCCTCCTTCATTGTGACACGGCCGGGGTATCTATGATGGTACATCGTGCAGTGCGATGTTCAAACCCGCATAAGCCCCAGAGATGGATCCTCCCTGCCACCTCCTTTGCCATTGAGCTTAACGGTACCTTCATTGTTCTTCGAGGTAGTTAGCCTAATTCTATCATGGTATCAGACCTCAACTAAGGGGATCTGGAAACTTCTAGAAGCTTATGGTAGATATCTGGTTATATGAAGGTATTCTGTGTTTTGAACAAAATAGAGTTCGCTTCCATGCATTATTCGGGGAACATCACCTTAGATCCCAGGACTAGAATAAGGGGAAATTTTCATTTCGGGGGGACATAAGAACATGCTTTATCGGTCACCGAAGGACTCTCCTGGTCCACCCAGCACTGGAAAAGAGATTCCTGTCGTGACCATCCAAGATGTCATGAGGCCAGAGTTACACGTATGGTAAATTACCTGATAGATGTAGCCGGGAACTTTAGAGTCGCAGATTTCTTTGACATTGCGATAATCTCCATCCTGACTTACGCAGTATTAATTTGGTTTAGAAGGACGGCATCGCGTTTTGTGCTCATTGGAATTAGCATTCTCGGGTTGGTATATATCCTTGCCCGTGTCTTTGATCTCTATCTTACCGTCTTTGTCTTCCAAGGATTTTTTGCCGTCCTCCTCATCGCCCTGATCATAATATTTCAGGAAGACCTTCGACTGTTTTTTGAACGGCTAGCAAGGTGGGGAGGCATGGGAAAAAGGTGGCCTGCTGTGTCGTCACCCAAAGAGATCGATGTTCTGACCCAGACAGCAGCAAATCTGTCCCTGAAGCGATTCGGGGCATTGATCGTTCTGAAGGGAACGGACTATCTGGACCGACACCTTAAGGGAGGAATCCCCTTGGAGGGGAAGGTAAGCGAACCCCTGTTGGAGAGCCTCTTTGATCACCATTCCACAGGGCATGATGGTGCGGTGATCATTTCGGATGGCCAGCTCGTCAAATTTGCTTGCCATTTGCCCCTCTCCTTGAGTACGAGAAAGATCGGCAATCTGGGGTTGCGTCACACTGCGGCCTTGGGATTGGCGGAGCGTTCAGATGCCCTGGTTATCGTGGTATCCGAAGAGCACGGGACGATTACCGTGGCCAGAGAAGGGCGGCTCAGAAAGTTGGATAACATCGATCAGCTCAAAACGATGCTCGAACATTTTTATCAAGAAAGGGGACCAAGGGTCAGGAAAAAACCCTGGCTCCATAGGTGGGGAAAAAATCCTTGGGAGAAGGTTATAGCGGTTCTTTTTGCCTGCGGACTGTGGTTAGCCTTTGCATATCAGGCCGAGAGCATCAGACGCGGGTTTGTCGTCCCTATTGAGTACCGAAATCTACCACCTGATTGGTTCATCGAAGAACCCAAATCAAAGGAGGCAACGGTCGCATTGATGGGCTCGGGACAGGCATTTGATCTGTTGAACCCGCAAACTTTGAAGATAGTGCTGGATATGTCAAAAGTCCTAGAGGGAAACCAAGAGCTCATCCTCAAACCGGATCAGGTTCGTCATCCCTCAAACCTCTCGGTTGTTGGGATTGAACCGAGCAAGATTGAGCTCATAACCCACAAAATGGTTCTCCTCGATGTTTCTATCAAAGTCGCGACAGCTGGAAATCTCCCCCCTGGACTTGCTCTTCGGCAAATTGTGGTTAATCCCAAATCGATTCAGGTGATGGCTCCCCCCAAAGGCAAAAGGCGTGTTCAGATCCTGACAGAACCTATCAATCTTCAAGGTATCACCACCACGTCCACCCTTACTCCGAAACTCGTGCTCCCCCCTGACGTCCGGTTTGTCAGTGATAAGCCTCCCCCTGTTCAGGTCACCATTGAAGTTGAGGAACGAAAATTACAAGAATAGATAGCTCTTGTAGAGAGCCGCAATCTTTTCTCCTCTGGAAACCAGACCGGAATGAATTCCTTTTTGGGCGATTTCCTCGCAGCGGATCATGAGCTTCAGTTCGCTTTCAGCTGCTCCTCAAAGCTACCGGGTTGATACGCCGTGCTGCCGTGCTCCAGGAGTCGAGAATCTGGGAAGGTACTGCATTACGATCTCCCGTACATTTCCGTCATTTCGAGGAGCCTGCTGGCCAGATCGGGCTTCAGGAGATCCGGTAAGAGCCGCCATTGCCAATTGCCCTCCAAGGTTGCCGGCCGATTCATTCTCGCCTCTTCTCCGAGCCCGAGAATATCCTGCATGGGGAAGATAACGGTGTTTGCGACTGACATCATGAGAAGCCTAATCAATTCCCAGTGGAGCTCCTCTCCCGGCACATCCCTTCCAAGGTAATGGAGGAGCCTTTTTTTATCTTCGGGTGCTTCCTCCCCTTCAAACCATCCCCTTATCGTATTGTTGTCGTGGGTCCCGGTATATGCCACACAGTTCTTAGGAAGGTTATGGGGTACATAGGGATTCGTGGGAAGATCCTCCCCAAAGGCAAAGAGGAGCACTTTCATGCCGGGAAGCTCGAACTGCTGCATGGTTTCCCTCACGTCCGGGGTAATGACGCCGAGATCCTCGGCAATAATTGGTAGAAAGGGAAATTTTCTCATGAGATGATTGAGAAAATCCGAAGCAGGGGCTTCAACCCACCCTCCGTTAATAGCCGTGTTCTCCGTGGCCGGGACCTCCCAATAGGCCACGAGCCCACGAAAATGGTCGATTCTCACGATATCACAGAGTCTTAGGTTCCGCTCAATTCGTTGAACCCACCACGCGAACCCCTGCTCCTTCAACACGTCCCATCGGTAAACGGGATTGCCCCAGAGCTGTCCGGTCTCGCTGAAGTAATCGGGGGGGACACCCGCGACAGCATAAGGCCTTTTTTCGTCGTCCAGTTTAAAAAGTTCGGGATGCGTCCATGCGTCTGCGCTGTCATGCTCCACGTAAATCGGAAGATCTCCGATGATTTGAATGCCTTTCGCATTACAGTAATTTTTAAGGTTACTCCACTGATTGAAAAAAATATACTGAAGGAACCTCTCCATTTCGGCTTTCTCGTGGAGTCCCTTGTTGGCAGATTGCAGCGCCTCTGGTTGTCTGTCCCGTATGTCCTGAGGCCATTCGCTCCATACCTTCCCGCCGAAATGGGATTTTAGGGCCATAAAGAGCGCAAAGTCCTCGAGCCAGGGTGAGTTCTCAGCACGGAATCGTTCATATTCATACGGAGGTCTTTTTCCTCTAAAACGCTCATGGGCCTTTTTTAAAAGCTCTGCCTTATAAGCACCCACAGCCCGATAATCGACCCGTTCCGCTGGAAAATCAGGAGGAGATTTTATATCTGCCTTATTGAGTAAGCCATCCCGGACCAAAAGCTCAGGACTTATGAGCAGTGGATTACATGCGAAAGCAGAGGTGCTGTGATAGGGGGAACTAAAATGCTCCGGATCGGTCGGGTTCAGGGGAAGGATCTGCCAGAGACTCTGTTTGGTCTCAGAGAGAAAATCCAAAAACCGGAAAGCCCATGGCCCCAAGTCTCCAACGCCAAAGCGGGAGGGTAGGGACGTCAGATGGAGAAGGATGCCGCTTGCTCGTCTTTTCATGTCGTTTCCTCTCTCATAAGCAATGCAACGGGGAAGTGTCTAAGAACTTCTCCTATCATAAGCTTGCCCACGCTGTTCACCTGCTGGCGTGTAATCACATTTTTCCATTCGTGAGAGACCCGGCCGGAACAGGGGATATGTGTATCATGCCATATCTTTTCGCCGCAGGGATACTCATCTTCCCTCACCACAGTCGTTAAGAATCGTGGTGCGACAGTCACAGTCCATTTCCTTCCGTTTTTTCTCGCAAAAGCGAAGATGTGGTCCTTAAACTTCCCGGCTACTTCCAGGGGAATATACGCTCCATCCCGAAAAACTTCAATATGTTCATTTCTGGTCTTAAGCGCTCTATATATGAGAAAGAGCTTAATCCTCCCGTCTTCCCTGGCACGGAGCAGCTCCTCGATCAGGTTCAAGACATTGCTGTTCTCCTTTTTTCGGATCTCCCGGAGCAGTGCCCTTCTTCTTTCAAAATCAACTGGGCGACGATTATCGGGGTCTACCAGAGTCAGATCCCACAGTTCCGTCCCCTGATAGAAGTCCGGCACGCCCGGGGCGGTGATCTTTACCAGTGTCTGGGAAAGGGAATTGAATATTCCGTAGTGACACACCTTTCTATGGAAAGGCAAGAACTCCTTGAGGAACGTATTTTCCTCCTTGAGGCTGAGAATTTCCTCGAGAAAGGAAATAAAGGCATTCTCGTAATCCGTATCCGGCTTGAGCCAAGCGGTGTGCACTTTGGCTTCTCGAACAGCCTTTATAATATACTCCTTCATTCTCTCTTGGAATATCTGGTAGCTATCATCTTCACGGAACGGGAATGCGCCGAGCAGTGTCTGGTAGAGGAAATATTCGTCATTCCTATCCGGAACGGTTCTACCACGGACCTTTCTCTTCCTTTCCCTGTTTGCCTTACTCCAGGTTTTGATCGTTTTTTCCCATTCCCTCGGTATTTCGGAGAGAACGTTTATCCTTGCCCTCGTATCCTCACCTCTCTTCGTATCGTGAGTGGAGGTTGCGTTGAACGAATGTGGCCAAGGATTGGCCCTCTCTTCAAGGAAATGGTGAAACTCCCCCGTGGAAATACCGAATTTATTCGGATTTCCTCCAACCTCATTGAGGGAAAGCAGCCTGTTGTAAACATAGAGGGTTGTATCCTCAAAGCCCTTTGCCATGAGGGGTCCCGTGAATTGCTGGAATCTCATAACGAATTGAGTCCACTGATTTTTCTCTTCCTCCGAGAGATAATGTCCGAAATCCAGAAGGAGGAACCTCTCGATGAACTGGAGCTCATTCAATAAGCCTGGGCTGCTCCCTTTCGCCCTCTCTATAGCCTCCTTAATATACGAGCGATCCGTTTGCCTGGAGATCTCATTACCAATATAGGTTCGATAAACCGGGAACTGGGTCATCACTTCAACCAAGGCTCTCTTGAGGCCATAAATGGTTATGTCACTTCCGTGCCTGTCTCTACTGGAGATTGCCTTCATGAAGTGGGCGAGGTTGTCCACATCGCCGGCCATATGTTTTCCCAGAATCAACCTCTTTTTCTCACATACCAATTCCTCATAAGGGGTGTTCAGTGCCGTAAAATTTGTGTATATCCTGCTCAATTCCTTCTCATGTTCCCTCTTACAGAAAAGACCGTTGACATAATTAAGAAACTCATAACCGGTTGTCCCCTGCACCGGCCAGAGAGATGGAAGTTCCTCCTCCAGATCGAGGATTTTCTCGACCAGGACGTATAGTTCTCCTGCTTTCTGTCTGATTCTCTTAAGGTAGTTTGTTGGATCGTAGAGCCCATCAATATGGTCTATTCTCAGTCCTGTTATCTTCCCCTCTTCAATGAGTTTGAATGCCAAGGAATGCGTATGATTGAAAACATCTTCGTCTTCTATTCTCAGGGAGAGGAATTCATTGATGTTGAAAAACCGTCTGTAATTGATCTCTTCTGTTGCGACTTTCCAGAAGGATAGTCTAAATAACTGTTCTGAAAGCAGGTCATTGAGGAGATTAAAACTCTCGGGATTTCCCCGTTTGCCATTGAAAATCTTTATATTCTCCCTGATGAATTTCCTTATGTCCTCATTCTTTTGATACAGCTCCCAAAGTGTTGTCTTGATAAACCGTATCTGATCATATCTGTCGTTCATTTCCTCTCTTGAAGGAAGGGTTTTCAGGATATAGAGAATGCCGAGGAGTTTGATGTAATCCGGATGATCCGCTCCAAGCTTCTTTTTGAGCATATGCAACCGATACGTCAACAGATGAACATAGGACTCTAATCGTAAAGGCAAAATCCGATTGTAGTAACCGAGGATAAACCCATTTTTGACATATCTCAGTTTGATCTCCCCCTCCTCAAGGGATTCACCGTAAAACCGTCCCAGAAAAGGTGCGAGAACCCTTCTTTTGATGCTTTCGTAGGGATGATCCCATTCGATGTCGAAAAAGTGAAAATACTGGGAACTCTGACCATTTTCCAGGACGTCCACGAGCATCTGATTTTGATAATCGAAGGCCATGTGGTTCGGGACAATATCCTGAAGCCATCCCATTCCGTGGGTTCTCAATGCCATCATGAGTTGCCCAAAGTGCGACTTATTTCCCAATTGGGGGTTGAGTTGATTTGGATCAACTACATCGTAGCCGTGAAGACTTCCCGTTCTCGCCTTGAAAATGGGGGAAGCGTAAAGGTCAGATATTCCGAGCTCAGCCAGGTAGGGGACGATTTTCTTGGCTTCCCGAAAGCCAAAAGAGGGATTGAACTGAACTCTATACGATGCTGCAGGGATTCGCATACTATCCTCCCCAAATAGGTGGCGACGGTTCTCGATTCAATTCGAAGCACCCGTCAATGGGGACGTTCCGTTCCATCCGTTCCCATTCCTTCTTCTTTGACAAAAAGGACAAATGCATAAGGGGAAAAGCTGAGAACTATTTCTCCGTCCGAAATGATTTCAGTGGGCACCTGGCTCCCCGGCCCCTGCCATCGCTCATCCGCCGCATCCAACCGTTTCGTCCACCGTCCTTTGGGGAAAGCAATACCCATGGTTAGCGGCGACTCATTGAAGTGAAAAATCACCACTGCCTCATCATTACCGTTCCAACGCCTTATAACCAGAGTCTTCTCACAGTCATAATCCACGACGTCCATATCGTCCTTGCTCAGGCGGCCTAACGCTGGAGTCTTTTTCCTGAGTTGAAGGAGCTCCTTGTGAAACTCAACTAAAATCCGGTGGTGCCCTTCATGGCGAAGGCTGTGGTTGAGCTTGGCCCGCAGGAATGTCTCCTCATCCTGTGGATCAGGAGGTTCGTCGGCCCATCCGAAAGTAGCAAATTCCTCTCGACGCCCCCGCCACACCGCTTCAACGAGGGCCGGGTCGGAGTGACTGACAAAGTACGGAAAAGGCGCGGTCTCCCCGTATTCCTCGCCCATGAAGAGGAGGGGAATGAAGGGCGAAAGAAGCACGACCCCCGCTGCGAGCTTCATCCTTTCCAGGCAGACCAGCTCGCTCAAACGTTCTCCCCGCATCCGGTTTCCCACCTGGTCGTGGTTCTGCGCAAAGACCACAAAACGATGGGCCTGGATATCGCGAGAGGAGTTTCCGTGCCGACGTCGGCGATACGAAGAATATTCGCCCGAGTAGACGAACCCCTCACGAAACGCTTTGGCCAGATCCCGAAGTTGGTTAAAGTCCTGGTAATACCCCGTTTGCTCGCCCGTCAACAGCGTATGGAGGGCATGGTGGAAATCATCATTCCACTGGGCGTCGAGGGCAAATCCCCCCAGCTTCCGTGAACGGATAATCCGCGTGTCATTGAGGGTGCTCTCGGCGATGAGGTAAATCCGCCGGTTGAGCCGCTCCGCCTGATCGTGGACGGCCGACGCCAACTCCTCGAGAAAAGGATGGGCGGAGAAATCCAGGATGGCATGGACTGCGTCGATTCGCAGTGCATCGAGACGAAATTCCGTCACCCAGTACAGGGCGTTCTCGATGAAAAAGCGGCGAACGCTATCACTGTGAGGACCATCGAAGTTGATCGTGGAACCCCAAAGGATCTTGTAACGGTCGGTGAAATACGGGCCGAAATTCCACAGGTAGTTGCCCTCTGGCCCCAGGTGGTTATATACCACATCCAATATGACGGCCAAACCACTTCGGTGGCATGCGTTCACCAGGCGCTTCAAACCTTCAGGACCCCCGTAGGAATCCTGCACGGCGAAGGGATAAACCCCGTCATAGCCCCAGTTACGACTTCCCGGAAATTGGGCCACGGGCATAAGCTCAACGGCTGTGATACCAAGCTCTTTGAGATTATCCAAATGGGGAATAATAGCCTCAAAGGTTCCTTCCGGGGTAAAGGTTCCCACGTGGAGTTCGTAAATGAGGTAGTACCGCAGGCGCAGGCCGAACCAGGAGTCATCCCCCCAGGGGAATTGGGGATCGATTACCTCCGAAGGACCGTGGACGCCTTCGGGCTGAAATCGGGAAGCCGGATCCGGGTGTTCCTTCTGCCCATCCAGGCGGTAAAAATACCGATCACCGGGCTTTACGTCTTGGACGGTGGCATAATAGTAACCTGGCTCTTCCTCAGTGAGGGGTAAGATGCGTTCGCGTGGAGAAACGATGTGCACCTCTACCTTTTGACGTAAAGGTGCCCAGACGCGGAACTGACATCGACCTTTCCCCAGGTATATGGCCCCTAAGCCGACCTCCGGGTTCAAGTCTACGCCTCCTCGTGCTTGAGGAACAAAGCGCCCAGGGGTGGCAGGACGAGATTCAGCGAATGGGGTCGGCCGTGGAAAGAGATTGGAGAGGCCTCAACGCCGCCCAGATTGCCGTGACCGCTCCCTCCATATTCCTCTGAATCACTATTCAAGATCTCCTTCCAATATCCCCCACGCGGAGCACCTACTCGGTAGTTGACCCGGGGAACCGGGGTGAAGTTACAGACGATGATCAACGTGTCGTCCGTAGAACGGCCCTTGCGGATCAGGCTGAGGACACTGTGCTGAGAGTCGTTGCAGTCGATCCACTCGAATCCGGCAGAGTCGAAGTCCAGCTCATAGAGTGCTGATTCGCCCCGATAGAGTCGATTCAAGTCCTCCACCCAACGCTTGAGTCCTTTGTGAAGGGGGTAGGCGAGGAGGTGCCAGTCGAGGCTCTCCTCGTGGTTCCACTCGCGCCACTGGCCGAATTCACAACCCATGAAGAGGAGCTTCTTCCCGGGTTGGGCATACATGTAGCCGAAAAGAAGCCTCAGGTTTGCGAACTTCTGCCAATCGTCACCGGGCATTCTCCCCAAGAGCGATCTTTTACCGTACACCACTTCATCGTGGGAAAGGGAGAGCACGAAGTTCTCCTGGAAGGCATAGAGAAGCCGAAAGGTCAACTGGTTGTGATAATACTTCCTGAAGAGAGGGTCCCTGGACATATATTCCAGCATATCGTGCATCCAGCCCATGTCCCACTTCATGCCGAAGCCCAACCCCCCCACGTAGGTGGGCCGGGAGACCATAGGCCAGGCGGTCGATTCCTCGGCGATGGTTTGGACATTTGGATGGCTTTTATAGACTTCTTGGTTGAAACGGCGGAGGAAAGAAATGGCCTCCAGGTTCTCCCTACCCCCATACTCGTTGGGAATCCACTCACCCTCCTTGCGGGAGTAGTCCAGATAGAGCATCGAGGCAACGGCGTCCATACGGAGCCCGTCCACGTGGTATTTGTTCAGCCAAAGGAGGGAACTGCTCATAAGGAAGCTCCGGACCTCGTTACGACCGTAGTTGAAGATGAAGCTGTTCCAATCCGGGTGAATCCCCTTGCGCGGATCAGCGTGCTCGAAGAGGTGTGTTCCATCGAAGAACCCGAGTCCGTGTTCATCATTTGGGAAGTGCGAAGGTACCCAGTCCAGGATTACCCCGATCCCGTGCTGGTGCAGGCAGTCGACGAGATACATGAAATCCTGGGGTTCTCCATACCGGCTGGTTGGAGCGAAGTACCCGAGACACTCATACCCCCAGGAGCCGTAGAATGGGTGCTCCATGATTGGCAGAAATTCCACATGCGTGAAGCCCATCTCTTTTCCGTACTCAGCAAGTTTGGGGGCAACCTCCCGGTAGGTCAAGAACCGATTCGCTTCTTCCGGCACCCTCATCCAGGATCCGAGATGAACTTCATAGATGGACAGGGGGGCATCAGGGGCGTTGTGGATACCCCGGTTCGCCATCCATTCCCCGTCACCCCATAAGTAATCTAAATCCCAGACAACTGAAGCTGTCTTGGGAGATACTTCATAGCGAAAGGAAAAGGGATCGGTCTTGTCCACCCGATAGCCGTCGTACCGGGATACAATGTAGTACTTGTAGCGGGCGCCTTTATAGCTACCCGGGATGAAACCTTCCCAAATACCCGAATTGTCCTTGGGGCGCAGAGGATGCGTTGTCTTCTTCCATCCGTTGAAGTCTCCCATGACGAACACCCGTTTGGCATCCGGGGCCCAGACGGCAAAATAGGTCCCATCCTCTCCCTCTACGGTCAGGGGATGGGCTCCCAACTTCTCATACAGGCGAAGATGGGTCCCCTCCTTAAAGAGGTAGATGTCATTGTCCTTTAGGAGGCTGATATCGTAGAGGAGCAGGTTCCCCTGACCTGTCCCCCTGGATGGTTGTGTTTCCTTATCGTACCCCGTCCCCGTCATTCCAAGCCTCAATTCTCCCGGGTTCCGAGCTGTTGCTGAATACCCTGAAGGGGGATCTTCAGCCAATTCGGGCGGTTGTTCAGTTCATAACCCAATTCGTAGATAGCCTTTTCCAGGAGGTAGGCGTTCAAGAGCACCTGGAGTTCGTTCCTTCCTCGAGGCACGATTGATGCCTGCAATGATATTGGCAGATATGCCTTCAGGAAGGCAACACACACCCAGAGGTACCAGAAATTCCCCCACCTTTCGACGAAGGAGAGATCTTCTTCCCGAACGAAACCACTGGCCTGTTGACTGAAGAGCGCTGCATAAGCAGCATAGTGAAACGAGCGCAATATACCCGCGACATCCCTTAATGGAGATCGTTTGAGTCGACGTTCGGAGAGGGGGCGGGCCGGTTCTCCCTCGAAGTCGAAAATTACAAAATCCTTGCCGGTATATAGTACTTGTCCTAGATGGTAATCACCGTGGCAGCGGATCCGCATGGCCGAGATCTTTCGGTTGAGAATCGATTGAAAATGCCCTATAACCTCGCTCTCGTGGTCAAGGATTTTTTGGGCCTCTCCGCGCACGGCCACCGGGAGATCCTTCAAACCTCGGCGCAAGAGTTCAAAGATCTGCTTGGTCAGGGTGCGCATAGACTGGTAAAGGGAACGCTGGTAGAGGGTAGAGAATGCTTCAGGGGCGAATTCACGATCGTATGCCAAAGAGGCGAGCGCAAGGTGGAGTTCAGCGGTGCGCTGGCCGAGGATCCGTGCCGACTCCAAATAGGCGCCGATCATCTCCGAAGCTAAAGGATCGAAATCCCGCTCCACCAAGTCGAGTAAATGTTCTTGTGGCAGGGAGACTTCTTGCAAATCAGCCCGGCGGGCGAGAACATGCTCGAAGTAATGGGCCAGAATGTCCTGGGTATATTCCCACGCATTTCCCTGGTTGAAAACGAAGCCGTGGAGGATCCCCAGGGTCATTGGTGTGCTCCGCCCCTGCCTGTACTGAAGGGCACCCGCGACCGGGGGAACATGGGGAAAGCTCTTTTCCGTCAAAAAGAGGCCGATTTCCAGGTCAGGATTGATTCCCCCCTCCACAGACCGAAAGAGTTTCAGAATGAATCGGTCCTTAAAGACCACGGAGGTATTGCTCTGCTCGGCCTTCAGGATCGAGGGTTCCGGGGGTACATCGCTGAATTTGAGGATTGAGCGGAATGCCTTTGTGGATTTGGCCACCAATTCTCCTTTCGTTCCTTTCAGATGGCGGCCGCGGGCAATGGCTTGTAGTAACTCATCGCAGAAGTCCTTTTCCACCAATGCGTCGTAGAGGATCCCCTGTTCATCCTTGTCTCTCAGTTGAATTCGAGCGATGACTGAATTTAGATTGTCTTTGAGGATATGATCGGCATGCTCCCCAGTTGTGAAGGTGATGGGGAGGAGGTAAATCTCCGGATCCCCCTCCACATAATCGACTTGCACCAATGTAATATCTGCTCTTGAAGAGGTGTTTGCGATCGGAAGATCCTCCAGGATCCGTGCCGATCGGATTCTGCGCGCCTTTCCCCTAAACCAACGACGCATTTTCAGGTAATCTGGCAACATTTTTTCTAGATCGGCCCTGGCATCACCATGGAGGATCTCCCACCATGTTCCTGCCACAGTGAGAAGGGGTAGTTGATCCGCTGCAGATATGGCCTCATACATTTCTTGAACGGTGGTTTGCGGCTCTATGGAGAACCAGTAGAAGGTATGGGGGCCGAGGGTGATAAAGTAGGGCAACTCCCCAATAGGAGGAAACCGCGTCCCTCCGAAGAGCTCAACGGGCACCATTCCCTTCAGTGCCGAGAGATCAAGCTCCACGCACTGAACAAACCGGGAGAGATTAGCAATAACAAGAATGCATTCGTCTTCGTATCGACGGATAAAGGCCAAGACCTTTCGGTTCTCAGGATAAAGGAACTCGAGCGTTCCGCGGCCAAAGGCTCTAAAGCGTTTCCTCAGGGCGATGAGACGTTTCGTCCACCAGAGGAGGGAACTGGGATTGTTCTGCTGGGCCTCCACATTGAAGGCTTCGTAATGATATTCGGGGTCGAGAATGATCGGGAGATAGAGGCGTTGGGGATTGGCTTGAGAAAAACCCGCATTTCGGTCGCCACTCCATTGCATAGGGGTACGGACACCATTACGGTCACCCAGGTAGATATTGTCCCCCATCCCAATTTCATCCCCATAGTAGAGCACCGGTGTCCCCGGAAGGGAAAAAAGCAGGCTCTTCATGAGTTCAATCTTTCTGCGGTGATTGCCCAAAAGGGGAGCGAGGCGGCGCCGGATTCCCAGGTTGATCCGCGCCTGTGGGTCGTGGGCATAAACTCTGTACATATAGTCCCGCTCTTCGTCCGTAACCATCTCTAGGGTCAGCTCGTCGTGATTGCGCAGGAAAAGTGCCCAGTGACACGTTTCTGGAATCACGGGTGTTTGTTCAAGTATATCGATGATAGGAAAACGATCTTCCGTACGGATGGCTATGAACATTCGGGGCATGATGGGAAAGTTGAAGGCCATATGGCATTCCTCCCCATCGCCAAAGTAGGCTGCAGCGTCCTCGGGCCACTGGTTGGCTTCGGCCAATACTACACGGTTTTTGAATCTCTCGTCTACGTGGCGGCGTACCTCCTTTAAGAAGGCGTGGGTCTCTGCTAAGTTCTCGCAGTTTGTCCCCTCCCGTTCGTAAAGGTATGGCACGGCATCCAAGCGGAGCCCGTCCACACCCAACTCCAACCAAAAGTCCATAGCTTGGAGGACGGCCCGCCTGACAGAAGGACTGTCATAATTCAAGTCGGGCTGGTGTGAGTAGAAGCGATGCCAGTAGTAGGCATTGGCCACGGGATCCCAGGACCAATTGGATGACTCGAAGTCCTTGAATATAATCCGTACCTCCTTATACCGATCCCAAGTATCACTCCACACGTAGAAATTACGCCACCGGCTCCCTGACTTGGACCGTCGGGCCCGCTGGAACCAGGGATGCTGGTCGGAGGTGTGGTTGAGAACCAGCTCCGTAATTACCCGAAGGCCCCGGCGATGGGATTCACGCAGGAAGACCTTGAAATCACGAAGGCTCCCGTAAGCGGGATGGATGTCGGTATAGTCTGAAATGTCATAACCATCGTCCTTCAAAGGCGATGCACAAAACGGGAGAAGCCAGATGGCTGTGACGCCGAGATCCTGAAGGTAGTCCAGTTTTTCAATAAGCCCTTTGAAGTCCCCTACGCCGTCTCCATCGCTGTCAGCAAACGCGCGGACGTGAAGTTCATAGATGATTGCATCTTTGTACCAAAGGGAGTCATTACTTAATCGGAAGTTTTCCCTATTTCGATATGCCATCGTAGCTGTCCTCTACATGAAGTAATCGAAATCCCTTTCCGTCCGGATCTTGCGCCGCACCCGGAAGATCTGAGCCGGAACTATCTGGGGATTGAGTTCCACGTAATTCCGGTGGCCGTGCCATAAGTAGCGGGCTTCGCTCAAAAGATCATGGAGCTGGTAGGGCATCTCATGATTAATCCCCAGATCAGACAGGGGAAGTTCAACCCATCCCGCCTGCGTGTGGTGGGGATCTAGGTTTACCACGACCACTATAACATTCGAACAGTCTTCCGTCCGTTTGCTATAACAGATGAGCTGGTCATTGTCTATAGGGTGGCAACGCAGGCTCCGGTCGCCCTGGAGAGCAGGGTTCTCTCGCCGGATACGGTTCACTCGGGCAATAAAGTCCCTTAGGCTATCCGGTTTTGTAATGTCCCAGTTCTTGATTTCATACTTCTCGGAATCCGAATATTCCTCGCTTCCGGGTTCCTTGGGCCGGTTCTCGCAGAGCTCGAAGGCTGGTCCATAGATCCCGTAATTGGCTCCCAGGGTTGCCGCCAGGACGAGCCGTGCCATGAATGCCGGACGTCCGCCCATTTGGAGGTATTCCGTCAGAATGTCAGGGGTGTTCGGCCAGAGGTTAGGGCGGAAGTACTCTCGCACGTCGGTCTGTATCAGTTCCGTAAAATACTGGGTGAGCTCCCTCTTGGTGTTTCGCCATGCGAAGTAAGTATACGATTGCGTGAAGCCTAACTTTGCCAGTTGATGCATCACCTTCGGCCGAGTGAAAGCCTCAGCCAGGAAGATCACCTCTGGATAGTCCTTTTTAACACTGCCGATGAGCCATTCCCAGAAGTTGAATGGCTTCGTGTGAGGGTTATCCACCCGAAAGATGTGCACCCCCTGATCGATCCAGAAAATCACCACCTCTTTGAGCTCGGCCCAGAGTTCCTGCCACTTTTCCGTCTCGAAATTGAGGGGATAAATATCCTCATACTTCTTGGGCGGATTTTCCGCATACTGTACGGTCCGGTCGGGGCGCCAGCGAAACCACTCCGGGTGTTCCTTCACGTATGGGTGATCGGGTGTGCACTGAAAGGCAAGGTCTATGGCAATCTCTACCCCATGCTCCTCGGCCTTGGCCACGAGCCGGCGAAAGTCCTTCAGGTTACCAAGTTGGGGGTGTACATCCTTATGTCCTCCCTCCGCCGAGCCGATGGCCCACGGGCTTCCAGGATCATCCGGGCCAACGGTAGAGGTGTTATTCTTACCCCTTCGGTGCGTCTGACCGATGGGGTGAATGGGCGGGAAGTAGATCACATCAAAACCCATAGCCGCGATATACGGAAGGCGAGCTTCACAGTCTTTGAAGGTGCCGTGGTGTCCCGCCTCGGGTGCGCATGATCGGGGAAAAATCTCATACCAGGCGCTAAAGCGGGCTCTCGGTCGGTCTACTACCACGACGAGTTCTCGATCATACATGGTGGCCAGTTCCTTGTCTGGGTATTTGGCCATTAACTCGGATAGTTCCTCGGCGGTGGCAACGTGAATCCTGTCGGATCCCTCCTCCGCTGAGCGCAGTGAGAGTGCCCCTTCTTTCAGTTTTTCCGCGTCAGATCCAACGGCTCGCTGGGTCGCCTCTTCGATGAGGTTAGCCCCTGTCAGGAGATCGATAGAGACATCTTGCCCTGCATCGAATTTCTTCAGGAGACCCTGGCGCCACGATTTGAAATGGTCGACCCAGGCCTGCACGGTGTAACGATATTGGCCCAGTTCCGTGACGGCAAACTCACCCCGCCAACGATCGTTGACGAGGAAATCCATGGGGTGCTCGCTCCATTGGGTTTCGCTGTTTTTCCGATAGAGAACTACACAGGAGAGGGCGTCGTGGCTGTCGGTGAAAATATCGGCTTCAACGACGACCTGTTCGCCGAGCGTTCGTTTTATGGGACATCGTCCACCGTCGATCTCGGGTTTAACACCCTCAATGATGACCCGATTTCTTCCGTTTCCAATTCTTATCATAAATCACCTTTCATCTGGGTCTGCAGCGAAATCAGGCAAAACCTTAATATCAAACGTTAAAAATATCTAATACGGTTTGAATTGTCAAACCGTCTCAAACGGGAAATATTTTCTCCTCTTATGTGAGAAGATTACCATCGAATAATTCAAAAGCTTGCTAGAATTGTTTTGTTTATGCTGATAGTCCGGTGGGCTGGAGAGGGGATGGGCGAAGCTTTGGTATTCTGCGAACCACTCCACAATGATATAGAGCTCCTTCGGCCACTGTGCCCCCTGGGGGTGCCGTCGAAAATTCAATAGCTGGGATGCTTGTCCCCTATTCGGTCCAGAGCCGCTGATGGTATAACAAATCAAATTCTGCTCTTTACAAAGTATCGGTCTCGAAGATCTTGTGGTGAGGGATTCAGGAGATATGCTCTTAATCGCAGGAATCAAACAGTGTCAGGAGCTCCGTCTTTCCCATTTACTCTGGACTAAAAGGAAGCGTGGCTATAACCGACAAATAACTATAGCCCCGCCCAGGAAGAACCCCTTTGTTCTCCAGTTCTTAAATCATCCTGTTCTAGATTCGTCCCAATCGGATTGGTCCTGCTCAATTTGGGGTCGTGTTTCCATCCAGACTTCACCGCGACCTGTCTCTTTCAACTTCTCTTTCTCCCGCTGGCACTCCAGACAACAGATGGCAAAAGGCACGACCTGAAGGCGTTTCGCTCCAATCTCTTCACCGCATTCCTCACAGATCCCGTAGGTTCCCTCATCGAGTCGATCCAGAGCTTCATCGATATCCTTCATATTTTCGGTATACATAGTGAGCAGTTCATAGTCGACATTTCGTTCAAGGTCCAGGCTGCTGAGATCTCCGAGGTCTGAGGCTGAACCCAAGAGGGATTCCAAATCCTCAACGATTTTTTTTCCAAGCTCTTCCCTGATTCGAGTCGCGAATTCTGCTCGCTTGGTTAAAAGCATCCTGCGGAGCCTCTCTTGACGGGTTTCTTTATCCTCTAATTGCATTTCAATGTGCCCTCCAAGGAATATTCCGATTTCGTTCGTTGGGAAGAACAACTATCAATCGCTCCCTCGTTTTTTCAAATGATAATTTGCTACCAAAGTGCTCTGGCAACCCTTAAGCCGTGTGAGAGTTCGTTCGTTGATTGGCAAACTTGTACAGAAAGGTTGCCACAAATTTCTCGAATCGCCTCAGCCCTTCCACGACAAAGTACTCATTGCGGGCGTGAGCGTGGCCACCATGTCCCAATCCTCCGGCCACGACGGGGAGGTCTAGCGGCCGACTGAAGGCGAAATAAGGAGCCGCCCATGTGGCCAGGGGCCACACCTGGGGCTTTATTCCGTGGGCACGGTAGGCCGAGATCATCGTTTTGACCAAGCGATCGTCCGGATCTGTCTTTGACCACGGGTAATTATCCCTTACCCGAATTTGTAGGTCATCGTAACCCAACTGCTTGAAGTGCGTTTGGACTTTTTCCACTACCTCGTCGCCTTCCATATTCGGGCCAAAGCGGATATCGATCTTCGCCGTGGCTGTCCTGGGGAGCACGGTTTTTGTTGCCGGCCCGGTATATCCGGCCTGGATTCCATCAATGTTGATTACCGGCTCATAGAGGCCCCTCTTTAGCAGCTGGATGCCCCGGCGGGTGGTCTTGAAAGAGAGGCTTTTCATTTCTTTGAGAAAGGCTTCTGGGTCAAAGACTTTTTCCAGTTTACGCAAGAGGGCAAGATCCTTTCGGGAAGGTTTCGCCACGTTCTCATAGAACCCCTCCACTTTTATCCTCTCGGAACGTTCCACCAAGGAGGCCAGGGCGTGAACCATGCGCCAAACAGGAGATCGGATCCACGCGCTGACCGAGCTGTGTAACTCTTCGAATTGGGAGCCACTTTTCTTGCCACCCTGTAGGATTAGGTCCAAATAGACGATGCCTTTCAACCCGAGATGCATGCTGACCTTCCCCCGCGTGTCCTCCGAGAAATCGAAATCCACCACCCCGTCAGCTGATCGAAGCAAATTCGCGTGTTGAGCAATGCAAGGAGGAAGGTTTGGGCTTCCGATCTCCTCCTCTCCCTCGATGACGAAAATCAGGTTAACCGGCAGGAGATCCGAACGGGCCATAGTCGTGAGGACATTCATAACGCCAGCCAAGGCCCCCTTGGAATTGACCGCTCCCCGGGCGATGACACAATCGCCAAAGCGTGGGAGCTTGACGATTTTGGCTTCAAAGGGTGGCGAAACCCACCCTTCCTCTTCAGCCGGTTGAACGTCGTACATCCCGTAGATCAAGAGCGTTCTTGAATGGTCCCCACCATACTGACCAACAATAATCGGGCTCTTATCTTGACCATAGAACCAGATCTCGGCTCCTATTCCTTCGAGGCGCTCCTTTATCAGCCCAGCGGTTCCCAGGAGTCCCTCACCCGTGGCCGAAACGCTCTTTTGGCGCAGAAAGTCGCGACACCTTTTCAAGTGATCCGGGAACATCTTATCAATTTGGCCATGGATATTCTGAAGGGCCTTGCGATGGTTGGCTTTCATGTGGATCTCCTTTTTTATCAGTCCATTAGACCGTGGCACCCCTGAACGTCTGAACTACCGCAGAACCATTCAGAGATGCTTTCATTTCCCCTGATGGGAGTCAGTTCGAGCTGTCATCCGGGAATCTACCGCCTTACCCTGGAATTCTCATCAAAAAACCCCTTGTTGATTTCGATGCCGCTTTGCTAACGCGGGGGACTTTTTTCATTTTCTTACTTTCACCGGCCGGACCAAGGACGGATGGATCAGGGGTTGCAGCCCCATCACGGTGCTTAATCTCTTGATGTTACTGAGGGCCTTTATCATACTAAGAACAGGAACCCCTTTTGGTTCGTGGACCCATCGGAGCAGGATGAGAGAGCAGTAACGGAGGGACGTCGAGAAAATGAAAACAAAATGGAGGTGATAGATATGCATCCCTCCTAGCTTGAGGTCTAGATGAGTGAAATACTCCGATAACATGCCTCCTGCCGGAGGTCCGAGGGCAATAAACAGGCTGCAAGCAAATGCGTGTACGCCAAAATAGACGGTCTGTTCCCCCTTCCTTGCGAGTTTCAGAAGCAGATTAACCGAGGTGAGATTGATTCCGGCCCAGCAAAAACCGCCCAGTAAATGGTTAAAGGGGCCCAGATATGGAACGGTAACAGGCGTCACAAAAATCCAGAGAAAAGGAAGCACGGCTGCCAAAAGCCCCATTGACTGCATCACGGGTTTATTGCCGTACCGATCTGAAACCCTTCCCCAAAACCACATCCCCAACAGATTGGCCGTAAGGTTCAATACCGTATAAAGGGCAACAGTTTCATATCCGAGGCGAAGATCCTGAAGCATAAAGACCGTGAAGAAGGGCGATGCCAGATTTACCCCAAAACCCCAAAACGAGCTGAAAAGGATCAAAATGAGAAATCTCTTGTCCTTAAGAACCGTTGAAAGAGATTGAGCGAAAGACCGGTGTGTGTTTTGCCTGAAGCCTGGGTCGAAAGGGATCTTCCTCAGGAAGAGGATGCTGATGTATCCAAACATGAGAGCGACCAGAAACAGAAACGTGAAGCCAGTCAAGTCGTCGGGGGTGAACCGTATATCATATCGCTTAATGAGCAATCCCCCTGCGAGGGTGGCAATCATCCCAACAGCCCCGATGGCCACGTTTCTGTTTCCAAAATACCGGCCCCGAATCTTTTCAGGGACGAGTTCTGTCATCCAGGAAATCCAGGACACACCAGCAATGGTTGCGGAGACGTGATAGACCACCAGGCCAAGGATCAAGATCCAGACAACCGAATCCGAAAGGGAGGACATTGCAATAAAGGGCAGCAGGGCAATGGCTCCCCATGCCGACCGCCCCAAAAAGGATGTCCACAGACAGATGTTTCTGAGCCGGCTTCGGACAAGAAAGGGTGAGACGGGGAGCTGAACCATGGGAGCAATCAAAGCCAAGGAGGCAATAACTCCAATCTCGAAATGACTGGCGCCCAGCCCCAGAGCAAACCCTGTAAGGAACACCCCGTTTGTCAGAGAAGTCATCACAGAATAAAGGGATCCATCGAGCGTTGCATCCCGAAGGCCCTTTTTCAGCCTATCGCGGAGGATCTTTTGGTTCTTGACAGGGTGCATACCCGAATCTTTATCCCCTGAGGTATCAGCCCCGCTCCGTTGGAGCTGCAAGGATAGAAGAGATAAAGCCTGACCCTCGATTTCCTTCATGGGGCGAAAAGTCTCAGTTGGCATGGGCACCTCAGACTTACAAAGGGCTGTGATTAATACCGTAATCGACTAAAAGTCCTCCAGGGAAGGTGGTTCTTGGGAGGTTTCATGAAAAGATTTTTCGGTCTTTCCATTGAGTGCAAAATAATCAGGGGGGAGATGATCTCAGCGCTGGACGTCCAGGTCCAGGCTGATTTCGGGGAAACGGTCCTCCATGAATATGTCGTTCCATAGCAAGAAACGGGCCGAACACTGTTGCCGAAAAAAATTCTCGCACGGAATCCCAGTCAATTGATAGGCCTCTCTCCCTCTTCTCATGACGTAAAGTACTTGGTGTAGATGAGCTTGTCATCTCTTTCTGAGTAGAATTGTGCAATCCTGGCGTTCACATGGTAACCCATCTTTTCGTAGAATTTCCTGGTGGAGCGATAGGATGGTTTGGCCGACGTCTCGATAAGGATGAGCCTTCCGTGCTGGGCACGGATCTCGTCTTCTGCCCCTCGAAGGAGCAGAGAGCCGATATGGCCTCTTTGAAATCTTTTGGTGACTGCGATCCAGTAGATATCCCAGGTGCCGGAGGTCATGGGAACCTGCCCGTAGCAGATATAGCCAACGACCGTATCATGTTCGTCGGCTGCCGCTAGGAAACAATAGGGCATGCTCCCGTTGAAGGTTTCATCCACAAGGGAAAGAGCGACTGAAATCTCTTCCGGGGTAAAGGCTTTAACGTCCTCCAAAACCTCTCGGATTTTTTCCCTGTCCGTATCCCGGAGTGCCCTGAGGCGAATCTCAGATTTCTCACCTCTTGCCCTGAGGGCGAAACGCCTGAGAATTTCCCTTTTCTCGATGAAGCTGAGCCTCCTCAGAGTTCTGTGCTTGACACTTCTTTTCATATATCTCTCATAATTTCATTTTTGTTCAGATTGGTTTGTAGCCAGGGCTTTAGATCCCCCTCAGTCCTATGGAGAATTAGGGTCTCGCTTTCTCTGTTGAACAAATTCGAGCAATTGACGCACGAACTGGTTGTAGTCGATTCCAGCTTCTACCAGAGCTGCCGGAAATCCCGCGTCAGGGCTGATGCAGGGGTTGGCGTTGATCTCCAGGACATAGGCAACGCCGGAATGGTTTACCCGGAAGTCAACACGGCCGTAATCTCTGAGCATGAAGTGCTGGAAACAATCCATGGCTGTACGGCGGATCTTCCTTTCCAGAATCTCCGACAGATCCCTTGGAAACAGCCGAGGCATGTGATGATATTCGAATGACTCTCTGTCCCACTTCGCCCTGTATCCCACGATGGGATAGAGTTCCCGGGGAAAACCATCGAAGGACATCTCAGCAATTGGCATCACACGGGGTGATGGGTACCCGAAGAGGGATACATTGAACTCCCTGCCTGAGATGTACTCTTCCAGGATGAGAGGGCCAAAACGATCATGGAATTCCGGAAGCCTTTTCCTCAGCTCCTTCTCGTCAATAACAATGGACTCCTGGTCGATCCCGATGGAGGCATCCTCGAATCGAGGTTTTATGATGACCGGGAACGTGAGTCCTTTCAGGTTGGGGAACAGCGTATTATCGTAAGTCTCGAATCTGGGTGTGGGAATTCCATAAGCCCTCAGAAATCGCTTGGTAGACAGTTTATCCGTTGTTATCGCGAGTGCCAGTGCAGGGGATCCCGTGTAAGAAACGCCGAGAATATCCATGACGGCGGCCGGGTGTCCGACCAGACGGGGATTTTCGTCTACTGACTCGCAGAGGTTGAAGGCGTATTGGATTGTCTCCTGCGAAATCTTATCCACAAAAGATGGTAGATCCCGGGTGAAGGGAATACGGATCGAGGGCACCTCCAGCGTGGCAAGGCTCTCTTCGACAGCCCCAACTTGATCGAGAATATCGCGGGAGGCCTCGGAATAGGAGCCCTCAGGGTTGACGGGCTCATTGTAAACAATTGCAACGGGCGACTTTTCCAAGGGATTCCCCTTTCCTGGGAAGATCCAATCCCCATCGTCCTTCTTGAGTTGATTGAACTAGCTAGGGTGGGAGGCCGCCGGTCGCCTTCGGGCGGTTTGCCTCATCACAAGGGAAATGTCACTGTATGCTCTTTCATCGATGCCGTACCGCCCAAAAGCATGGCACAGAATAGCTTCGATGAGTTGCCCATAAGACCACCCCATGAAGTCCGCAAGAGTCACCAGGTCGCTGTATCCTGGGGCAAGTCCAGGCAAGGGATTGGCCTCGAGAAAATAGGGTGTGCCATCTTCGCCAAGACGAATATCGATTCGGGCCACGTCCCTACATCCGAGAACCGTGTATGAGCCGAGGGCCACCTCCTCGATTCGGCGCAACAGAGGGGGAGACAGATCTGGGGGGCATCTGTATCGGACTCTCTGATCACTGTCGCGCTTCACCGTAACGCAATAGATGAAGTCCTCAACGGGACCTTCGGAAGGGGCTACTTCCATGATCCCGAGCACATAGGGTGAACCATTCCCGAGGATACCCACGGTCAATTCCCTTCCATGAAGGAAGGTTTCAACCAGGACGGGTGTCCCATAGTTCTCCAAGAGACGGTCAATCTCACGTTCTAATGCCTCTTCATCGTTGACCCGTGAGTGGGAGTGGATCCCTTTGCTCGATCCCTCGTAGGCCGGTTTTACAAAGAGAGGGAATGGAAGACCTATATTCTCGGCCTCCATTTGATTCCTGATCAGCTTGAAAGCGGGGGTCGGGATTCCCTCGCTCAGGACAATTCTCTTGGCCATCTCTTTGTCCAGGGTCACGGCCAGGGTCAACGGGTCAGAATGGGTGTAGGGAATTTCCAACATCTCAAGGAGGGCGGGAATGTGGGCCTCTCTGTTTCTCCCTTTCGATCCCTCGGCAAGGTTGAAGACCAAGTCCACCGGAGTCGTTCTGATTCGCTCCAGGAACATCCTTCCTCCCCCGAGGCGGACGGGTTCGTGCCCCAGTGCCTCAATTGCATCTTGGACGGCCTGGATAGTGCCTTCAGAGTCATACTCTTCGAGCCAATCGTCAGGACGCCCTTCGTCGATGGAAAAATCGTATTTCAGATCATAGGCGATGCCAATTCTCATCTTCATCTCTCCTGTGCTTCGTAATGGATGAATGAAAGCCTCATACACCAATCTCAAGAGTCATCCACTTTCTCGATCTCGCCTTTCGTCCGAGGAAATGATGGGTGAGCCGCGGCTCTCATCTGCTCGGACATACTCCCTGGCCCAGCGAACAATATCCATCACAATGTTATTCAGGACCAGATCAGGAACCCCGTCGGGCGTCTTCGATCGGGGCCTGAAGTCAGGCTGGTCATTGACATAATCGACGGCTACAAATCTCCCATCAATGGATTGGGCGATTTCGGTGGAAAAAAGCGTCAGCCCGCAGGCTTCCCCGATCTTCTCGGTGATGCTTCTCAGCCTCTCCAGCCCAAACTCGACCTCCTCAACGGGTAACACCGGCCGGTAGAGATGGGTTTCTTTATTCCACCAGCATAGATGAATGTTCTGGTCAACCATGAAGGTACGGAACCAGGCCATTCCAACGGAAAGGTTTAGGGGCTGTATCTCTTCCTGGAGAAGCATCGTGTCGCCCCACAGGATTTTTCGGGCTTTCACCACATCGACTTTATCCTGGGCGCCAAGGATAACGCCCCGGCCACCTCCGCCGTTGGCCGGCTTGATAATGAAGGGGGTCCCGATTTGCTGGAGTTCAGGGACATTCTGGATGTGATCTCCCTCTTGGGGACCCACGATGATCGTATAGGGAACATCTACTCCTCTGGTTAAAAGCTCTAGGTGCATCGCAGCCTTGTCATTTGCCCGCGCTAAAAGGTCAGGGTCATTGATGAGCGGCTTCCCCGTATCTTTGAGGCGGTGCACCATGGCTCGAATAGTCTCCACGTTATCTGAAGCCCGATCCAAGAAAGTTCGGAACGAGAGGGAACCCTTTTGAATTCTCCCCCACGTTTCAAAGAGATTGTTCGGATGCACGATATAGCTACTTAACCCGACCTGTTGACAGGCTCTGTCTAGTCTGAAAACGAAATCCGCATCGAATTCCCACTCCCATGCAATGCCTAAGTCCACGGCCTCGGACAACGGATACTCCTCCTTCTGGGCTTCAAACCTCTTTTTTGGCTTCACGATAGTGGTATATTTCCCCAGCATAGTTTCTCAACGTCATAACTCCATTTTGGTAGCCTAGAACATAGTCCGGCCCTACTGGGATCTTCCCGCCTCCTCCCGGTGCATCGATCACGTACGTCGGGACGGCGTGTCCTGTCGTGAACCCTCGCAGGGATTGAATAATTTCGATTCCCTTCGATATAGGAGTCTTGAAATGATCGATGCCCATGGCCGGATCGCATTGATAGAGATAGTAAGGACGAACCCTAATCTTCAGCAGTTCGTGGACCAACTGTTTGAGGGTGGACGGTTGGTCGTTGATTCCTCGGAGAAGGACTGTCTGGCTTCCCAGGGGTATTCCCGCATCCACCAGGAGGCCGCAAGCCTGTCGAACTTCGGGCGTGATCTCCTTGGGATGAGTAAAGTGGATGTTGACGAAAAGGGGGTGATATTGACGAAGCATGCTGGTGAGACTCTCAGTCACCCGCATGGGTAGTGTGACGGGAACACGGGTCCCAATCCTTACCATCTCGATATGGCGAATAGCTCGAACCTGTCTGAGAATAGATTCCAGACGAGTATTCTCCAGGAGGAAGGGATCTCCGCCGGAGATCAACACGTCTCGGATCTTTTTGTTCTTTCGGAGATACCTGCAGATGGCATCCACATTTTCTTGCGTAATGTCAACCTCCCGCCTTCCCACCAATCTCCTGCGCGTGCAGTATCGGCAGTAGACTGCACACTTCGTGGTAGCGAGTAAAAGTACTCGATCTGGATAGCGATGGATAAGGTTGGGAACCACAGCATCTCGGTCTTCGCCACACGGGTCTATCATGTCGTTCTTCCCAACAAGCAATTCCTTTTTTCGAGGGATACACTGCAATCGAATGGGGCATCTCGGATTAAATGGATGCAGCAGGGATGAGAAGTACGGCGTGATAGCCATGGGGAATTTTTGCCAGCACAAGCGAATGGCTTCTTCCTCGTTCTTTGTCAGGTAAATTACGGCATTTAATTTATCAAAGGTCGATATACGGTGGGAAAGCTGCCATTTCCAATCGTTCCACTGTTCGGCAGACACGCCTTTCCATGGGTGGATTGTTTCCGGTGTTCCTTGGTGAGAAAGTACTTGATGGGCCCTTCCCTTGGAAGGGTCACTATCAGGCCAGTCAGGAACTTCCTCCATTCTCATTTCCTCCTTTGCGGTTTATATTCATGGACCCTGAAACCATCCGTCCCCGGTCTGGTTTGGTCTCTCGGAAATTCTCTACGCTGATTATTTTACTACCAGCCTCTTCCCTCATCACGCCTCTCACTTCCACTTCCTGGCGCAACAAATAGAACAATTGCTGAGACTCCTTGTTTATCTCGATGAAATATTCATCTTCGTCACCGGTGAAAATGGCGGCCTTAATTACATTACCTGCCGGGTCCCAGTCTACCGGGACTATAATCCCTCTGATGCTGATCTGTTCTGTGTCCCGCTCCATTTGCCAGTAACTCCACTCGGATGACAACAAGGCTTGAACTGGTCTCGGTGTTCCACCCTTTATCCGGCTCAGGTCATTCCCCTTCGCAACTCCCGCGCCTGGTTGGAAAACGGGTCCGGGAAAAAGCATCCCGCTGGACCTTCCGCCTAGGCAGTTGAAGGCTTCTGTGAGACCTGTTTATCCTCGATTTCCACTTTTAATGTCTTCTTATCAAACCATCCTTCGTACAGGATCAATTCCGGGTGCTCATCAAGAGACGTGTAGTCCTTAACGGTCACACTCTTTTGCGCTACCTTAGCCAGATCGAAAATTCGAACGTCGTAACGATCTTTCCCCTCCGGTCTGGGCCGTACCGCTCCCTTAAGGTTCCACACCCAATCGGGATTCTTTCCCAGTTTTACCACCAGATACCTTCCCACCGGCTCTGGGATATTCTTTGGCTTGGACAGTTTCTGCACTTTTGCCCCTGATGGCTTTCCCGCATCGGTTTTCCTCTCCCAAAACTTCCAATTCATCGTTTGCTTCCCCCCTTTCTTCTCTGAGTACAGATACCATTTGAGAGGTAGTAGGAGCAAGAACCTTGCCAGCGCCATAACCTATTGATATTTCAAGAGTTTGTGAATTACTGCCGATATGCACCGGAACTAACGGTTCCGATCCATAGGAAAAGATGGGTGGCCTTACGTTTAGTTAAGTTTTTTGAGATGGTTTAAGGGCTTGAAATAGAAAGGAAACTAAAAACAGGAACTTTCAGTTCCTCTGTTCGCATTACTGGAACTCACAATTCCGATGTGTGAATTTTTGTTGGGGTAGGGTACTTGAATTGCTCTTTTCGAATCCCGTGCCTGGTCATTAACTTGTGCAATTGCCGCACGCTCATCCCGGCAGCCTGTGCCGTCTTTGAGATTCGCCCTTCATGTAAGGTCAAGAGTTCCTTCAAATATTTTTTTTCAATGGTCTCGATACCACGACGCCTCACCTCCGAAAGGGTGAGGGCCGTATCGAAAGGGAGTTGCGCCAGGACATCTCCCAATGTAAAAAGTTCGCTCGGAAAGACCTCCGGCTTAAGCACTGAGGAGGCTTCCAGGATGTAAGCCCGCTCAATGACGTTTTCCAGCTCCCGGATGTTGCCTGGCCACGAATACCGATCAAAGGCTTCCAGGACCTGGGGATGAAAGTCCTGGATCTCTTTGGAATGGAATCTGTTCAGTCTTTCCAGAATATGTCTTGCGATAACCGGAATATCCTCTTTCCTCTCCCTTAATGGAGGGATTTCGATCGGGAATACGGTCAGCCGATAATAGAGATCACTTCTGAAAAGGCCTTCATCGCTCAATTTTTTCAGATCTGTATTCGTCGCCGCAATGATTCTTACATCGACCTCGATACTCGCCTCTCCCCCGACCCGTTGAAAACTCTTTTCCTGCAATATCCCCAAGAGCTTGATCTGGGCGGATGGAGTCACAGTGCCGATTTCGTCGAGGAAAATTGTACCCCCATGAGCAAGCTCAAACTTTCCCAACTTCCTCCGTACGGCGCCAGTAAAAGCCCCCTTTTCATGCCCAAAGAGTTCGCTTTCCAGAAGCGTATCGGGGATCGCCCCGCAATGGATGCTGATAAATTGCTTTTCACTTCTCCGGCTATGACGGTGAATGAGCTTGGCCACAACTCCTTTTCCAGTTCCGGTTTCGCCGGTGAGTAAGACGGTACTTTTCGTTGGCGCTACTGCTCGGACCTTGTCGAATACTTCCCTCATCAACGGACTGTTTGTTTCAATGACCTCAAGGGAATCCGCTTGCCAAAAACTGCTACGGAGAAAGTTCAGCTCCGATTCCATCCTGACGGATTCGTAGAGGCTTTGGACAACGTATTTTGCCTCCTCTCTATCTATTGGGTAGGTAAGGTAATTACTGGCACCCGCCTTTACCGCCATGACAGCTTCCCTGATCATCTGCTGAGAGGACATAACAATGATTTCAGCAGTCGGAAACGCTTCCCGAAACGGCTGTAGGGAGGTCTTATAGTCATAATGGCCTTGCACGGCGCCTTGCTCGCGGAGAAGTTCCAGGTCGATATAGGTGTAATCATAACGTCTTTGCCTGAACTTATCGAGGCATAATGCCTTGCTGGATACTGTATCAACCTTATACTCCGGAGCAAAGGTTTCCTGAAGGACTTTGCTTGCCATTTTGTTCTCAGATGCAATAAGAATAGATTTCATGTATGTCTCCGGGGTAATTTATTGCCTAAACCAGGTGACATAACAGTATGTCCAACGAAACTGCTCAGGCAGGGCCACTGGGCGAAAAATCAAGTCTGATGATGCTTGCCTATCGTGATACTAAAATCATAGTCAACCGGTGTCCGCGTATGGTCGATAACATATTATTATACAGACCTCTAAATAGTTTCTCAACAAACCAGTAAGACAATCTCCTTCGAGGATTTGATGCACTATATCTCTGGAATCATTTCCGGCCTTTACTCTCTGGGAGGACAGGACGATAAAGTCCTTATTGAGTGCAAATTTGGGGTGGTCCCTATCTTTGAAAACATAGCTCATAGGGGGATGTCCGGGTTATCGTGTACAGAGGGGTTCCCGTTATGTCGATGGTCAGGCTACCCACGAGAGAATCGGATGGCAGGGCGAACCTCCACCACAGGGCTATAGGTGTCGGAATGGACTTGGGCGAGGGTATTACCCTCCTGGGAGTCCACCATGATCGAGTCGTCCGTAGTCACCCCGATACAAATCAGCCCATTGAAGGGATTAGAATTCCCCATTGGCATCAAATCCTGGAGATTGCAGCCCTCTCCCACGATATGACGGGGCTCGGTTACATAGACGTCGATGTGGTGATAGACCGTGAAAAAGGCCCCACGGTCCTGGAATTCAGTCGCAGGCCAGGGCTCAGCATTCAGGTTGCCAATCAAAGGGGCCTTTTTCCTCGTCTGAACGCCGTCGATTCAGAGAAGGTAGAGCAGCTTAGCCTTGAGGAATCGATCTTGTTTTTTTGAAAGTTTTATGTACACTCATAGATCGAGAAGAGATAAGGGAGGTCGAGATGAGTATCGTCCTTTTGATTGTATTTGTTTGCATTTCCTATTTAATTGTCCGGGTCGGAGCAATCGCTTTGGAGATGACGGGTATGGAAAGGTCGAGGGCCAGATTTCAAGCACTGTCCGCCTTCTCCGGGACGGGATTCACAACCAGGGAGGCAGAGTTGGTGGTGAACCATCCCAGAAGGAGGAAAATCGTCACCTATCTCATGATCCTGGGAAATGCCGGTATCGTATCGGTGATCGCCACGTTTGTCCTCTCCCTGAGGCAGGCGGGGGCTTTTCGGCCTTCCCTCAATCTGGCTATTATTGCAGCCTCCTTGTTTATCCTGTATCGGATCGCCTCACACCAGAAGTTCGCGAAGAAGTTGACTAGTAAGATTCGCGAGACCCTCAGGGAAAAGCTGCACTTTGAAAAGGTTCACGTGCAGGAGCTCCTGCAACAGTCCGACGGATACGGCATCGCCTCAATCCTCATTGGGAGGAGATCGAAGGTTGCGGGGTCGACCCTAAGCCAATCCGGTTTCAAGGAGAAGGAGATCATGATTCTCTCCGTTGAAAGGGACGAAGATATGATCCCTGTTCCCAAGGCTCAAACCAAGATCCAAGTGGGTGATCGCCTGATCTGCTATGGGAAGTTGGAGAACCTCCAGGGGCTCGTCTAATAGAAATGAAAGGGGGTGTACACCATGGGTAAGACCATTATCTTCGTTATTCTCTCGGTTCTTATCCTTGTCTTCGTGATTCAAAACACTCAGGTTGTGGAGACAAGGTTCCTCATCTGGACAATTTCTATGTCCAGATCCTTACTGCTCCTGGGTACCTTTTTCATGGGGATTGTCGCGGGCTGGTTAGTGAGAAGACCCAGACACAGAGGATAGACAAGGCATAGGGTTAAGTTCTAGAGGGGACACCTTGCTGAGTTGAGGACGTTTTACAGAAAATGAGTCACTATTTTTCGTTTTAGGGAGGGATAAAAATATGAGTGCCGAGACAAAAGCTGTTAAGGGAGGTTTCAGGGCGACGCTTGCCTTGATAATCGCGATCATTTCTCTGATCCTGGCCATTGTTGCCTTCAATCGGACGGGCGGTCAGGCGGATCTCAATGCCCAGGTCAAAGATCTCAGGACAAAAATGGAAAAGATGAAGGAAGAGACCTCGGAAAAGATGAGCAAGGTCCGCGAGGAGACAGCCAAAGCCCTCGAAAAAGTGGGTATTAACATCAAGAAAGAGGAGAAAAAGGACTAGTCTTTTACAGGCCTTGGATCGCTTCTCACCTGATGGAATAGGACAGACCCTCAGTCTATCATGCCTTGCTTGGCCGTCCTCGACGATTGATACTCTTGGGCAGAGATTGACCTTCGAGGCGCACAGGAGATCCTTTCCAGAATTGAACCTCGAATTTGGGTTTTCTTGCGCTTCTCAAGGGAGGACTTTAGATGGAGGAGAGGATCGTTTCTAAGAATAGCATTTATGTTAACCTTTCCATGGACACCGAATCCCCAGGTTGATAATTTGGAGAATATCATGAGAGAAATTTTACAAAACTGGGAAGTACTGGCTCGAGGATGTGGGATTTTGGGAGGAACAATAGTCATCGCTTTGGTCGGGCATTATTTGATTTTTCATACGATTAAACGTTTGAGCAAACGCACTAAAACCATTTTCGATGCTTCCTTAGTCGAAAACTGTAGCCGGCCCATGCGGTTTATTATTATCCTCCTGGCGGTCAGTTTTGTACTTCCGTTGGTTAAGATATCGCCTACAATGCTTGATTTTGTGAGGCACCTTCTCAGCTTATGTTTTATTGCCGCCGTGGCATGGTTAGTTGTTCGTTTCACCTTCGTCCTCGATGATCTTATCCTCAGCTGCTACAGGATTGACGTAAGGGATAACCTCCAAGCCAGGAAGATTAAAACCCAGCTCCAAATCTTCAAGAAGATTGTAACCGTTGTTGTAGTCATACTGGCCTTGGCTACGATGCTGATGACCTTCGATAAAGTTCGCCAACTGGGCACCAGCATCTTGGCTTCTGCAGGAATTATTGGGATTGTCGTCGGTCTGGCTGCTCAGCGCACGATCGCGACTTTACTGGCGGGCCTTCAGATTGCCTTCACGCAACCCATTCGCGTTGAAGATGTCGTCATTGTGGAGAACGAATGGGGACGAATTGAAGAGATAACGTTCACCTATGTTGTTGTCCGGATTTGGGATTTGAGGCGTTTGGTCTTACCGATAACGTACTTTATCGAAAAACCATTTCAGAATTGGACGAGGGTGACCGCTGACATATTAGGCACCGTCTTTATCTACGTTGATTACACGGTGCCGGTTCAAGCCATCCGAGAAGAACTTCACCGGATTTTAAAAAACACAGACCTATGGGATGGCAAGGCCTGGGTCCTTCAGGTAACCAATGCCACGGAAAGGACGGTGGAATTGCGGGCACTCATGAGCGCCGCGGATGCTCCGACTGCCTGGAATCTGCGCTGTGAGGTCAGGGAAAAACTCTTAGTATTTATCCAAAAGAATTATCCCGATGGGCTCCCGAAGGTGAGAGCTGAAATTCGCGAATCCGTGACACCAGCGTCCACAATGATCGAATCAAAAGGATAGGGAGAGGTACCGAGCAATCCATCGGAGTATCCCTGGGGAGTACGAAATGGAACCACAAAGGTTCTCGTTCCGAATTCAACTCTTTTTACCAATGCCATGAGTGTTATGAGCATCAAACAGTGATTCCACGTGGCGAAAACATGGGAGCGATTTTTGCCTATTAGTTGGGGAGGTGATTTGTCATGGCTATACTCGGGAAGAAAATAGTGAAAAGAGTCGGGGCCCACGAAAAAGTTGGGCTCCCACCGGGTGCGCTTGTCCATATCGGAGAGAGAAAGACAGAAAAATCAAAGATCACCATTATCGATTATGACGAGAAAGATTTTCAGGAAAAAGAAGTCCAGAAGGTTGAGGAATGTTTTCCCTTTAAAGACAAACCGACGGTAACATGGATAAACATAGACGGACTCCAGGAGGTAGAGATTGTGGGAAAAATCGGAGCCCATTTTGGCATACATCCTCTCATATTGGAGGATATCCTGCATACGGGACAACGTCCCAAAGCGGAGGATCTCGGAGAATACCTCTTTATCGTCCTGAAGATGCTCTATCAGGATGAACGAGGAGATGAGATGTTGGGTGAACAGGTAAGTTTGCTTCTCGGCCCCAATTATGTCATTTCATTCCAGGAAAGGGAAGGAGATGTCTTCAGTCCAATCAGGGAGCGCATCAGGAATTCGAAAGGCCGGATGAGGAAAGCGGGGACCGATTATCTCGCCTACGCTTTGGTCGACGCAATCGTTGACCACTATTTCGTCATCTTGGAAGAACTGGGAGAAAAAATAGAATCGTTGGAAGAAGAGTTACTCAAAAATCCGACACCGGAAACCTTACAGGTAATCCACACATTAAAGACGAATCTGATTTTCCTCCGGAAGTCAGTGTGGCCTCTAAGAGAAGTTATCAATAATTTGGAAAGGGGGGAATCACCGCTGATTACGGACCCTACTGGAATATACCTGAGAGACGTTTACGATCACACCATTCAAGTGATTGATACGATAGAGACCTACCGGGACATGGTTTCCGGAATGCTCGATATCTATCTTTCCAGCCTGAGGAATAGAATGAACGAAGTGATGAAAGTATTAACAATCATAGCCACCATATTTATCCCCCTTACATTTATTGCCGGAATATACGGAATGAATTTCAAATTTATGCCGGAGCTTGAGTGGCATTGGGGTTATCCCGTGGCTCTCATTGTCATGCTCATAGTTGTGGGCTTCATGGTAATGTATTTCAGAAGAAAGAAATGGCTCTAAGATCAGGAGGATGCTCTATGTATGGACATGACGATAATTCCTTCAGGATTGAGATGGCCACCTATGGGAGCCCCCTTAGAAATTCCGGGTGGATGAGGCGAAAGGGTACTGGTGCGGGCCTAAAACCCGATGATCTTTTTGCTTCTTCTTTCATATAGCAAACACCTTTCCCCCAGAATACCGAGTCTTTCCCCGTAACAACAGATAAAAAGAGGGGATGTATTGAAAAGGCCAGCTATCATTTACCTCGTGTCTCAGGTTATCCTTTGAAGCCCGTGAAAGGGAGGGATGCAGTATGGGCGTGGATGTGAGTATCCGAATCGGGGGCCAGGCGGGCCAGGGCATGCAGTCGATTAGCTTCATCATGGGAAAGATTTTCACCCGTCATGGTTATTACGTCTTCATAAATCAGGACGTCGAATCCAGAATCCGAGGCGGGCACAACTTTAATCAGGTAAGGGTCCAAGAAGAACCTGTCCATGCCATCAGCGATGAAGTAAATCTCCTCATTGCACTGGATAAGGGTACAATCGATCAGGATCTTTCCGATTTGATCGAGGGTGGCGTGCTGATCTTCGACGGGCCAACGACCGGTTTCACATCGGACAATCCCAACCATTTCTCAATGCCCTTAGAGAAGCTCGCTACTCAGGCGGGAAAGAGCAAAATCATGGTTAACTCGGTTGCCACAGGTGCGGCCCTCGCATTGTTGGGATATGATCTTCAGTCTCTCCTCGTTCGACTGGAGGAGGAGTTTGTGGCAAAAGGGAAGGAGATCGTTGCAAACAACAGAGAAAGTGCTTCAGCCGGATACCGGTATGTCCAGGAAAATTATAAAGGCGTCTACCCGTACCGCATACCTCCGACCCCGTTGAAGAGAAAAAAGATGTTGCTCACTGGCAGTCAGGCCATGGCGTTGGGGGCAATCTGCTCTGGTTTGAAGTTCTATTCGGGGTATCCGATGTCGCCCTCGACCCCCATCATGGAGTTCATTGCTTCCATATCGGAGGAATACGACATCATCCTTGAGCCCGCGGAAGACGAAATTGCGGCCATGAACATGGTGATCGGTGCATCTTTTGGTGGTGCTCGGGCCATGACAGCCACCTCAGGTGGAGGTTTCTGTCTCATGGTGGAGGGATTAGGCTTGGCCGGAATGACTGAAACACCGATAGTGGTCGTGGTTGTCCAGAGGCCGGGACCGGCCACTGGTCTTCCCACCAGGACCGAACAGGCCGACCTCAGATTTACGATCCACGCAGCCCATGGGGAATTTCCAAGGGCAGTATTCGCCCCGGGCTATCCTGAGCAAGCGTTTTACACGATGGGAAAGGCGTTCAACATGGCCGAAAGATATCAGACTCCCGTGATTATCCTGGGCGATCAACATTTCAACGACTCATATTTCACCGTGGATGAACTGGACGGGCGCCAAATAAGAATTGACCGTGGAGATATCGTTTCTGGTGATAAGATCCCATCCGTGGAGGGCTACAAGAGGTACGCATGGGGCGAGTCCGGCATTTCTCCGAGGATCTTGCCAGGCCAATCAGCAGCTGTGTCCTATGTGGACAGCGATGAACACACGGAGACAGGCCACATTACGGAAAGTTCGGAGGTGAGAAAACGGATGGTCCTCAAACGGATGAGGAAATTAGATGGGATAAGTCGAGAAATGGGACCGCCGGAGATGTACCCGTCCAACGATGCCGATGTCGTGCTGTTGGGCTGGGGGTCAACGTACGGTGCCATGAAAGAGGCCGTGCATTTCATGAATCGTGAGGGTCTTCGAGCCAAGATGCTCCACTTCAGTGAAATCTATCCCTTGCCCGCGAGGAACTTTTTCAAAAAAACCTTGAAGGACGGGAAGATATTCGCGGTAGAAAACAATTATTCCGGGCAATTCGCGGATCTCTTTAGCTTCGAGACCGGAATCCCCATATCCCAGAAGATCCTCAAATACGATGGAAGGCCATTTTCACCCCAGGAAATCATTGCCCAGGTCAAAGAGAAAATGTAAGGAGGAAGAGATGGTCACTTTGGAAGACTATCACAGCGATGATCCCGTCGCGTGGTGCCCGGGCTGCGGGAACTTCTCGATACTAGAAGCGCTAAAGAATGCACTCGTTGAATTACAGGAAAAACCCAGTGAAATCGTCATCGTCTCGGGGATAGGCCAGGCAGCCAAAACTCCTCATTATCTCCGGTGCAACACCTTCAACGGCCTTCACGGAAGGACGCTCCCCGTGGCTACCGGGATAAAGTTGGCCAACCATGAGCTCACCGTTTTAGCCGAGGGAGGAGATGGTGATGGCTATACGGAGGGGGGAAACCACTTCATCCACGCCATGCGGAGAAACATCGACCTTACCTACTTAGTCCACAACAACCAGATCTACGGTCTAACAAAAGGGCAAACATCTCCAACCAGTGAATTGGGGTATGTCTCAAAAACCACCCCTATGGGGGCGCTGAACCCTCCTCTGAACCCACTGCTGCTCGCCATTGCCTCGGACTGCGGCTTTGTAGCTCGGGGATTTTCAGGCGATACACTACACCTTTCCAATCTCATTCAAGAGGGAATTTTACATAAGGGCTTCGCCCTCATCGATATCCTCCAGCCTTGCGTTTCGTTCAATCGGGTTAATACGTTCCAATGGTATTCCAGCAGGGTTTACAAGATCAATGATGAAGAGGAATATGACCCAACTAACAGGCTGAAGGCCTTTGAAATTGCCCAGGAATGGGGCGAGAGGATTCCCATCGGAATCATTTACAGAGGGGAAAGGTCGACGCTCAATGAACAAGAACCGGCGATCAGGGAGGAAAGCTTAGTGAAACAGCGGATCGATCAGAGCACTTTCGAGAGTATTTTCGGCAGCTTCAAATAACAGACACATTGAAGAAGAGCATAATTACACCATGACAAGGGAGGTGCACAATGTTTAAGAAAATCTTATATCCGACTGATTTTTCAGATGTATCCAAGAAGGCTTTGGACTATATCAAGCAGTTAAAGGAAAGTGGGGCAAAGGAGGTCATAGTTTTACATGTCATTGATGAAAGAGAAATAGAAAGTATTCATCGAGCAAGTGCTTATGTCAGTTACGAGAAGGAGGTAGATAAGATAATAGAAGAAAATGCAAAGGAACAAACAAAGCTAATAGAAGCCGAACTGAAAGAAAGTGGTTTTGACGTCAAGATAAAAATTGAGAAGGGAATTCCATTCAGGGACATCTTGAGGGTTGAAAAAGAAGAAGCAGTTTCCGTCATAGTGGTTGGGTCTCACGGGAAGAGCAATATCGAAGAAATGTTCCTGGGATCCGTTTCAGAAAAGGTTATACGGAAATGCAAGAAGCCGGTCCTCGTTATAAAGCGATGAGGCCATCCCGGTTAGCCCTATTGATGACCCCGATTGCTCTATTATAGTATAGGTCGCTCCCGTCAGTGTCTCTGGAAGCCGCCTTCGCAGACACGGTCAATACGCCATTGTGCTTTATGGACACTAAGGTGATGATCCGTGCTATGTGATTATTGTTAGTAGGTATTGCAGTCGATTTTGTGATAGGTGGAATATGGAACATATATGATCCGTGATCTGAAGGCCGAATAGAACAGAACCGAAGAAGAAAGCTGACGAGCGGAATCTCGCAAGATGAGAAATCCAAACGGACTAAAGATAGCCCAACCATGAGAAGATTCGGTACCTTTGGCGGGGTATTCACGCCCGATGTATTAACCATTCTCGGCGTGATCATGTATTTAAGGTTCGGCTGGGTAGGTAGTGAGACATGATGATTTATACAACAGGACGCTCATTGCCCTTCTGAAAGACGGGATAATCGCTTGACAGGCCACGCCTCCGCGCTGAAATATTAAAATACGGGGTTTGCCTTGCCCCACAGGGTCCAGCGCTCGAGGCTTTTTTTCGTTTGACGGGCGCAAAAATACAAAACGGCAACAAGCACTAATCGAAAGGACAAGCCAGATGGCAGAAAGGGACTATTACCAGATGAAGGCCCAGGAGGTCCTGGACGCTTTGAACACAACCGAGAAAGGACTTTCTCGCGCTGAAGCTAAAAAACGGCTGGAGAAATACGGCAAAAACGAACTGAGGGCGAAAATAAGAGTCCCGCTATGGTTGCTGTTTTTATCACAATTCAAAGAGCTTCTCATTCTGATACTGATTCTCGGGGGGTTCATATCCTACTTCATCGGTAACTATCGAGACGGTTCGATTATTTTCATCATTGTTTTCGTCAACGCGATAATCGGTTTTCTCCATGAACATAAAGCAGGAAAGATTGTTGATAAGTTAAAGAGCCTGATCAGATCTCCGGCCAAGGCCATACGAGGCGGAGAGTTGGTGGAAATTTCGCAGGAAAACCTGGTTCCCGGAGACATTGTTCACATAGAGGCAGGGGACAAGCTGCCCGCGGATGTGAGGCTCATTGAGGTGAACGGTCTCAAGACCAACGATTTCGCCCTGACCGGAGAGTCGCTGCCCCAGGAAAAGCAGCGTGATGCGATAAACGAGGAGGTTTCCCTGGCTGACAGGGATAACATGGCATACGCGGGCACGACGGTGGCAACCGGAAGTGCGACCGGTCTGGTCGTGGCTACCGGTATGGATACGGAGACAGGGAAAATTGCGGGCATGACGGAAGAAGCAGGCGAAACAAAAACCCCGCTCCAAAGAGAACTACGACGCCTGGCGAACCAATTGACCGTCGCGGTGGGCATCATCAGTGCTGGGCTTTTTGTGTTAGGGATGATCCAAGATTTCTCCCTTTACATGAGCCTGGTGTATGCGCTCGGTGTTGCGATGGCCATGGTGCCGCAAGCACTCCCCGCCCAGGTAACGGTTGCCCTTTCCACGGGAAGCAATCAGTTGTCCGATAAAAACGCAGTGGTAAAGAACCTGCCCTCCGTGGAAACCCTGGGGTCGACGACCGTTATCTGCACCGACAAAACGGGGACCCTGACGAAAAACGAGATCACTGTCCAATCGGTGTGGTTTAACGGAAAAAAATATGCGGTTACCGGAATCGGGTATGAGCCCGAAGGGGATGTCCTGGGCGAGGATGGAAACCCCCTGAGCGAGGAGCACATTGAGGAGATAGAGGTGATCATGGACGCAGCGACCATGTCCTCAAACGCTGAAATACACGAACCGGACGAGGAACACGCCTCATGGCATCCTATCGGCGACCCTACCGAGGCGGCGCTGATAACGCTGTCAACGAAGCTCGGTACCCGTTCCCCCAGGGAAGATAAGGAAAACCCTGAGCTCCAGGAGTTTTCCTTCGACTCCGAGCTGATGAGAATGACCTCGGTGAGACAGTTCGGGGATGAGGTGAGGCTCGCCGTGAAGGATTCCACGAACAGCGTCCTGTCCATCAGCGCTTATATCTACAAAGATGGGGAGAATGTCCCCATAACCGAGCAAGATAAGGAAAAGATCAAAGCGATAAACGAGGAGTACTCCAAGGGCGGCATGCGCGTTTTGGCGATTGCACATCGACCGCTGGATTCCAAAAAAGGTGAATACAAGAGGGAAGACGTGGAGAGGAACGTCATATTTTTGGGCTTGATGGCGATGATCGACCCCCCGAAGGAAGGAGTAAGAGACGCGATCGAAGACGCCCACAAGGCGCACATCCGGGTGTTCATCCTCACGGGGGACCATCCAGAAACCGCCCAGGCGGTGGGTCGAAAGATCGGCCTGCCGGAACCCGGGGAGGCCACGCCGGTCATTACAGGAACGGAACTCAAGGAGATGGACGAAAAAGAACTGAAAAAGGTATTACAAAAGAATCAGTCCATCATATTCGCCCGTGTCGACCCTGAAGACAAGCTGCAGATCGTGAAGGTTTTGGAGGACCAGGGCGAAATCGTCGCGGTTACCGGAGACGGCGTGAACGATGCACCTGCCCTCAGGAGGGCTCACATCGGCGTTGCCATGGGGCAGAGGGGGAATGACGTTGCGAAAGAGGCGTCGAGACTCGTCCTGCTGGATGATAACTTTTCTACGCTGGTTCATGCGATACGAGGCGGAAGAACGATTTACAATAACCTGAAGAAAACAGTCTTCGCTTCTCTGACTACCAACGTAGGAGAACTCGCATTAGTTTTACTAGGCCTGATGGCAGCCGCCCTGTGGAATTATCCCATACCGATACTGGCAGGCCAGATACTGGCAATCGATTTACTGGGGGAAATCGGGCCACTCACCCTTCTCACGTTCGATCCTCCGGACAGAGACGTGATGACCAGGCTCCCCAGGAAACCCGGGGAACATATGCTGAACATATTCGCCGGTATGGAGATTACGCTCTTGGGAATACTGATAGGAGGCTTGGCCTTCCTGAATTTTTTCCTTTTCATGAGCCGCGAAGGAATAACCCTGACGGTCGATAGCGTGGGTACCATGAATTATTTCAAGGCTACTGCATTGAGCTATGCCACCATTGTGTTTTGCCAATTTTTCAATATCCTCCAGAGGCGGTCCGAACGCATCTCCCTATTCAATCGCAACTTCCTTACCAACAGGATACTGCTATTCTCGATCCCAGTTTCCATTGGACTGGTGTTGGTGGTCATCTATGGGCCCTACATTAGCGATTTTCTCAGCTTCGGCCCCATTACAGTAACTGACTGGCTGTTTATCCTCGGTGCAGCGGTCATCTTTTTGGGAATATTTGAGGCGCTCAAGTTCTTCAAGCGGAGCGGGCGAAGGCATTTTGTGTATCGTAGAGGCGGGAGTGAGCTATGACACTGACATCGATCTCGCGAGAAAATTCATCCTTGATGAAGCCAACAACTGCCCTCACCGCCTCGAAACCCTTCATCATGTTAGGGAGAGGATAATGAGGTAAAGCCTGTGGCATTCCAGCTCAAAAGAAGGCAGTGGCTGTAAGACAGTATATCTAAGTCCTTCGATTCATAAATTCGGTAACGAATTTATTCAGACTTCGGCTGAGCTCAGTCGAAGCCCTCAGGACTTAGTGCTGCCCGCGACGAGCTCGGCCGAGCCGAGTGAGCAAGAACGGCCCCATAACTTTGCACAATACGTGAGCGTAATTGCGAATCGAAGCACTAAGCCTCCCTCGGCTGATTAAGCTTTTCGTTTGTTTGTAGAAAGAGCAGATTA
>JBGVTJ010000063.1:0-4612 GCA_041862515.1 Thermodesulfobacteriota bacterium
TTTCAAATACCTGGAAGAATCTAGGGGGTTGAGAGCGCGGGAGGAAGGAGAGCGGGTAGTAGGGAGTAGGCAGGGAGCATTAAGAGTGAAGAGTTAAGAATGAGAAGGATAAGGGGAATACCCGAGAAACGAAACAGACGAAATAGACCAAACAGACCAGATAGACGAGACAGACCAAACAGACCAGATGAACCAGATAAACGAAATAAACGGCAAAGCCAGCTTTTTGATAGATGATCCTAGGGACTATTTTGTATCTTAAATCTATGAATGTCAAATGTTGGGGCCTGCCCCCTTGTTTCTTTTACTGTTCTTCGTTGTTCCATTCCTCGTGGGGTATCGATCAATCGTGAAAAGAATTGGGTCGACAATCCTTATGATAATATGCCTTGTGTCAGCGGGATTTATGGTGAGCAAGGTATTTGCAGAGGAAGCTCCTTCTGTTTGGTGTGCTCCGCTACCTGGAGGAGTCCACCACATGATCTCGTTCCCCTACATCCCGAAAGACGGTGATCCTCTGGCGACTTTGATTGATGATCTGGAGAATTACGATAAAAGCCGATGGCGTTTTTTCCGGTATGACCCAGCACAAGCTAAGTATCTTGAATTGACAACCCCTGATTGGATTGCAGACCAGAATCTCGATTATGGGAGGGGGTATTGGATTATCTCCAACAATCCAACGGAAATCTGTATTGAGGGGATGCCCGTTCCGGAGGACTTAAACTGGACCATCCTAGATCATAAGGGTGACGGATGGAATCAAATCGGGAACATTTTCGATTATGGTTTTCCAATAGCTGGCCTATATGTGGCGCGGGGATCAACTCCTTTGGATCTAAAACAGCTGATAGACGGAAACAACAACAATTTGACCTACGTCACATTACAGGATTTTGAAAATGGATCTTATACGGATATTCCAACGATTGGTAAGAGCACCTTGGAAGCAGGAAAAGGCTATTGGTTGAGAGTCAAAGAGGGGGTAGGAGAAGACGTGATTCTCTGGTTCTTAGGGGGAAGTGCGAGTGCTCTGTTCCAGGGGAGCCATTTAAGCGAGGGATTTCTTGAGAAGGTTGTTCAGCAAGAGGACCCGCCCGATCCTCCTCCAGACATTGAGGACGGTGTCATTATCCGTTTCAGGAGTGATGACGGTGGAACTGCGGGTTGCATTGTCGTCGCGTCCCTCTACCGGAAGTATGATCATCTTAACGTTCAACTCATGCGAAGATTCAGGGATCAATATCTTTTGGCCAATAAGCTCGGGCGAACCTTCGTGTCTACCTATTATAAATGTAGCCCTCCTCTAGCTGATTACATCGGTAAGCATCCGGTGATGAGACAAATTGTGAGGATAGGCCTCTATCCAGTGATGACAGTTGGGAAATATTTTGTGGGAGAAAATCCTTCCGAGTAGCACTCAAATACGTTTGAATAAGTACTGTTTGTGAGAACTGGGGCAAGCTCATTTGGGGCTTGCCTTTTTATGTATGTCCACATGAATCTGACAGGCCGCTTTTCATCGATGTTGATTTGCGATTCAACCAATCAGAGGGATGGCGCAGGGTGTTCTGGGGGAGATCCAGTAGGGGAGGGGAGTTGAGAGCAGGGAGGAAGGAGAGTAGGGGGAAAGTAAGGAGTAGGCAGTGAGAATTAAGAGTGAAGAGTTAAGAGTTAAGAATGAGAAGGATAAGGGGAATACCCGAGAAACGAAACAGACGAAAAAGACCAAATAGACCAGATAGACGAGATGGACCAGACAAACCAGAAAAACGAAATAGACCAGACAAACCAGACAGACCAAACAGACCAGATAAACCCAACCAACCAATCCAACTAATTCATCCGAACAAACCGTTGAATCGTAAGTGTCAACGATGGCTGACCCCAGTGCATGGCCTCGGAGGCTCCAAACATTGCAGTTAGCTCCAATCATAATGTCAAGGGGGCTGCCGGTAGAGGCTAGGCTCTTTTTTGATTGGGTCTACCGCTTATGTGTTCGCCTCGGGATTTCAGGGTTGGATCACCACCTTGCCAACTCCCTCGTTACCGAGCAACTCCATGGCCTTGGGCAAATCCTCCAAGGGCAGCTTATGAGTAACAATCTGTTCGACCGGGATCGGTGTCCCGGAAAGAAGGGACAGGGCATCTTTGAAAATGATTGGCGGATAGGCCCATGACCCATGAATATCCACATCCTTGAAGCATATCATCCATGGGTGTATTTCCGTAGTTCCAGGGTCTGTGAAGTGGCCTACCTCGATTAGCTTGCCCCCACGGCGAACAAAGGTTAGAGATTCTTGAAAGGCAATCGGCGCCCCAGCTGCTTCAATGACGATGTCTGGCCCCAATCCATCTGTCGCATCTTGAACTTGCTGCAGACGTTGTTCGAATGGGAGTTTTCCATCGATTGTTTGATCGGCGCCCATGCGCTTTGCCATGCCTAACCGACTTTGCACCAAATCCTGAGCAATGATCAGCCCGGCCCCGCTGGCGCGCAATGCAACGATCACCATAAGCCCAATGGGTCCTGTGCCCAGTACCAGCGCACTGCTCCCAACGCCGTAACCATGGCCCATAAAAGCCTCGCCAGGGCTATAGGATCGCTCTACGGCGCGGAGCCCTGTAGCCATGGGCTCGGTCTGAACAGCCCTTTCCATGGACATCCCGTCCGGTAATTTAAAAGCCCAGGTTCTCGGATGGAGAAAGATGTATTCGGCATACCCTCCAAATAAGCCAGGCGGAGTTTTGGTAGGGATGAATCCATAGGCCATGCGATTAGGACAAAAAAGTGGTCGGTGTGGCATATGCAGACAATACCAACAGTGTCCGCAGGATGTAGAGCTTGGAGCAATGGACACGCGATCCCCTTCCTTAAGAGGTTTTTCACCGAGCACTATCATTTTATCGTTAGCAGATTTACCAATTTCAACGATGGTGCCAATAAATTCATGCCCTGGAACTAATGGAAAGGATGCAGTCTGCATATGACCCAGGAACATATGCTTGTCAGTACCACAGACTCCACAGGCTTCCACTTTCAACAGAGCGCCATCTTCTGGAATCCCGGGGATAACAAACTCCTGCAATTCCATTTTCCCAGGCTTAACAATCACCCAAGCATGAGCTTTACCCATCACACACCTCCTCATAAAAATTCCAATTAATGGAAATTCTCATTTACCCCAGCATAGCTCAATAGCGTTTGCCTAGCCCGCTGGAGAATTTCCCTCCCCTTTATCACAGTTGCACAATGGATTGTTTTGCCCGGTCGGTTTGAAGAAACCATAGGGGTCGAGTCTTTTTTGGGCATATTCATTGATCTATTAAGAGCCTACACACCGCTTGTCACGCTATAAGCTGCCGGATACGGGGAGATTCGGGAGCGTTGACGGCATTTCTGGGTCTTTGGCCCTTTAGGGCAATGATGACCTCCGAGGCGGCTATCAGGGTCATCCGTTTTCTGGCCTCGTGAGACCATGCGGCAATATGCGGCGTAGCAAGCACCCTGGGATGACCTGCGAGTTCCAAGTTTTTTGGAGGTTCTTCGTCAAAAACATCTAGAGCGGCTCCCGCAATATGCCCGCTGTCCAGTAGAATCTTCAATGCCTTGGAATCGACGATCTCCGCTCGAGCCATATTGATGAGATACGAGCCTTTCGGCATCATTTCCAGTCTGCGCCGATCAAGCAGCCCTCTCGTCTCTTTTGTCAAGTTCGTGTGCAAACAGAGGTATTGTGAGCGAGATATTAACTCCTCTAAATCAGTTCTTGTTGCCTTCACCGCATTGAATATCGAATCGTCCTGATAAGGATCGTGGGCCAGGACCTCCATTCCGAAGGCATTGGCCAAACGGGCCGTTTTTTGTCCCACCCGCCCGAGCCCGAGGATACCCATCGTTTTGCCCGAAAGCTCCCATCCCCATAGAAATGGGTGCCTCCACTCCCCTCTTTTCATGCGACGATCACCCTCGACGATCGATCTTGACAGGGAGATGACGGCCCCCAAAGTAAATTCGGCAACAGCGTTGGCATTGGCGCCAGGGGTGCAGGTAACGTAAATACCGAGACGCGTGGCAGCTTCCACGTCCACATTGTCGGTCCCGACGCCATGGCGAGCCACCACAATGAGATGAGGACACCTTTGCAAAAGATCCCCTGCAATTCTAAAAATACCCAGGCAAAGGCCATGACACGTGGGGAGCAATTTATTGATACTCTCTTCATAGGGTTCTTCAGCAACCAATACCTCGCACCCTGCATTCTTTAACATGGTGATTTGCTCATCATTCACGGCGGGTGCCGCGATTAGCACACGGGGCTTTTCATTCATGCCAACGAGCTCCTTTAGAAAATTAGATAAATTGTGCGTTACTGTTTTTAAGATGCAAAACCTAATAATGACTACCTACTACCAAGTGACGTGCCCCGTGTCAACCAAAATAGGTTCTTCAGTTTCCCCGATAAGCAGGGTGTCCTATAAACGAAATATCCGCTCCCAAAAATTGCCAATAAGGTTTTACCCCTGGCCTGGTCCCTTAGTTGGAAAGTGTCTGCTTACCTATATGGTATTTCTAGGACAAATGCCTTGACAAACAAAAAGAGCCTAAATT
>JBGVTJ010000064.1:0-3921 GCA_041862515.1 Thermodesulfobacteriota bacterium
TAATAGAATCTCAGCACCTCTGGCTGATTCTAACACATTCAGGTGGGCCGACCCCGGACTCATCTAAGATTTCTTTCGCTAATCGATAGATTTGGACAGAGGGGCACGGTTTCGATTACATCTTGAATTAAACGAAATTCTAACTGCTTACCCTCACTTCAGTCCCGCCTTGTGCAAGGCGTTAAGATTACGCTCTAATTCTGCTTGATCTTTATAGGGACGTCTCTGTCTCCAAACCTTCAAAGAGAAATTGGGGTTTATCCTCAAGATTTCTGCCACTTCAGCCCGGGCCTCATCCTCCCGGTTCAATTCGCTATAAATAATAGCCAAGAGGATATGGGGGGGGAGAAGATCGGGGTTATGTTTAAGGGTCCTCTTCAGCGCTTCGATTGCATCCTCATATTGCCTGCTCATGAAATAAGCATGGCCCAGGCCCCACAAGTACCGGTCGGAATCAAAGGGGTCGAGACGCATTGCCTTTTTAACTAACCCAATGGCTTCAACCGGCCTTCCTGCATAGTTCAGAACATTCGCTAAGTGCACATAAGCTCCAGCGTCGTTGGGATCGAGGGCAATCGCTCGCTCCAAATGGGCTATCGCCTGCTCGTGGAGCATTTTCCACAGATAGACTCGACCCATTAGTATGTGGGTCATCGGAAGGAAATCATCTAGAGCTATGGCCTTTTCTGCAAGTTCGAAAGCCCGTTCCAGAGATTGAGGATCCTCACTCCATTGCCACGCCCACTCGTTAAGGTAGGTCAACCCTAGGGCTGTGTGAGCCGCAGCATACTTCGGGTCCAGGTCAATGGCTCTCTCAAACATCCGCCGAGCCTGAACCATTCCCTCTTTCGTAGAGCTAAGTAAGTATTCTCTTCCCCGTAAATAGAAGTCAAAGGCCTCCAGGTTATCCGTGTCCTTCCGTAACACGGTCCGTTGTTCCGTTTCTGTAAACTTCACAGCCAGAGCCCTCACTATCTCTTGCGTAACTTCATCTTGCAAGACAAAAATGTCTTTCCAGTCCCGGTCGTACCGCTCCGCCCACACGTGATATCCTGTGGTTGTATCTACCAGTTGTGCCGTAATCCGTACACGGTCAGCGGCCTTCCGTACACTTCCCTCCAACATATACCTTACCCCTAACTCCCGGCCCACTTTCTCCGGTTTTACTGCTTTGCCTTTGTATTTAAAGGTCGAGTTGCGAGCAATAATGAACAAACCCGAAACCTTGGAAAGATCCGTAATGAGGTCCTCAGTGAGCCCGTCGCTGAAATACTCCTGTTTGGGGTCCTCGGTCATATTGACAAACGGTAAAATGGCAATTGATGGTTTGGCGGGTAGCTCAAGCGTTTGGGCTTTTTCAGTGGGAACCACTGTTGAAAGAGGGATAGGACGGAAGTATAAGTTCCAAATCATTATTCCCATTCCCAGAAGCACCAGCCCGCCCCCTGCAGCCAGAGCAGCCTTCCACCAGTGTCTCGGGCGAATTCTTTTCGGTCTTCCCTCCTTTTGGGGCCCAGCTTCGGGCTCCATCAAGATCCGATACACTCGCACCGGCTCGGCGATGTTCTTGACCGTGTGCTCGCCCAGTGATTCATAGCCCAAAGCCAGTTTGTTCTTGACGCTGTCATGCACGGTCCCTGATATGCAAATACCTCCTTCCTCAGCCAGGCCCTCTAACCGGGCCGCTATGTTGACCCCATCCCCGTAGATCCGCTCTCCCTCCACAATCACATCTCCAAGGTTGATGCCGATCCGAAACTCCATCCTGCGGTTTAGAGGCAACCTAGCGTTTCTGGCTTTAAGATCCTTCTGCATCTCCATAGCACACTGCACTGCATCCACAATGCTTGAAAATTCAGCTAACAGATTATCTCCTGGGGAATCCACCACTCTGCCCCGATGCTCCTGGATGTGCGTGGTCATCCCCCCTCGATAGGCGGTTAAGGTACGGACGGTCGCATCTTCGTCCTCGCCCATAAGGCGGGTGTACCCTTTGACATCAGCACTGAGAATGGCGATTAGCTTCCGTTGGACGGCCTGTGATGGCACCGGCATGCCCCCAATTATCGATCTTCCGATTAATTATAAGTTAGCCCGAGGAAGGATTTCAATTGATGCTGCTAATACAAACAATAAGGGTAAGGTGGATACTGAAATGAAATAAGCGCCCAAAACGACGCTTCAGCCGATGTAACAACCAACAAGGCTCTGAGTGAATTCTAACTGAAGTAGGGAGATTCGCCGACTCTCTGTAGAGTCAATATTTCAAACGCATATCGATAGATTGGCCAGGTTGATCAGTGAGCTATTTCATCTTGAAATAGAAAGGCAGAGCCGAAGGTGACGTTCCGTCCAATGTATCTCCTCATGTCCTTTGCCTTGATATTCTGAAGCCCCCTCAGCCTTGTCTTATAAAGGATCAGTGGGAGTGTACTGATGAGAAAGCCGAGGGTTTCGGCCTCATGGAGGAGTTGGGTCCGCTCATCATAGGCCTTCAGGAGAGGGACGGGATAATCTGTGCCGTGAAAGGCAAAGAGGTGGCCGCTGCTGCCCTGCTGCTGGACCACCGTGGAGTGGCTTCTCACATGGGCAAGGAAAATCCACATGATCTGTGACCGGCTCATCTCGGGCTCAACGGAATCGAAGGCACCTGCCTTGATCAGTGGGATTCCGTCGGCCTCAGGGATTGCGGAACACGCTGGAGCAGATCCTGAAGAGACCGGAAGGGGCCACCTCGATTCCTCTCGTCGAGAACGGCCTCGGTGGTTTTCCTATTGTCCGTCCCCGTTAAAGTCAACGACGAGTGATTGGCACCTGCCAAATGTCGCTACCACCTGACCCGCCGGGCCGCTTGGAGCCAAAGTAGAGTTCCAACCCATCAGCCGCTCCTATTTCCTGCTTCCAAGTGAAGGCGAGTACTTGTAACATGACCCGTATCTGATCAATACGGCTTGCAGAGTATCTCGTGAACGCGGAGGTCAAAGAAGGTCTGAGTATTGGCTGGAGTGAGGACCACGGCTGTATCCGCTCCACTCCCCGAGCCGGCAACGGTAATGCAAGGGTCCCCAACCTTCACGAGCCCCGCATCAGCCGCCATTAGGGCGATTTCCACACAAACCTTGAGCCCTTGTCCCAGGGTCCGAAGGGCAAAAGCGATGATCTCATTCAACTCATAAGTCCCAAATTTGATGCGGACTGCCCGATTAACCCCCGCGAAGGCGTGGGTGCACGTGAGGATCTTCCCGCCATCTCGTTCTATGGCGGCCCTATTCTCGGAAGTCAGCTTTTGGATATTTGGCTCATTAAGTCCTGTGGAATGGGTCACCACTACGGTTTCAAGCCCTTTAAAGCGCTTGACGGCCTTGACGCCCGTGTTCCCCCGGGTTGTGGCCACGACCATCGTCCGGATCCCAAGTTCTCCAGCCCTCGACTCCGCTATCTCCAGCGTTCTATCCGTGTTTTCCGGGCCTCGTTTTTGGAAATACACCGTCTGAACAATTCGCTCTCCCATCTCTACCTCCTTGTTATTCATTGCCAAGCGGTTTGCAAAAACCATGAAATCGTCCGTTCTCGAATTTGGCAGTGTATCTGTCAACCATCTGAAATCTGGGATTTTTGCGCAAGTTCCTCAGCGAAAAAATCAGCAATTTGAAGGGTGTTTTATCTTCCCCCCTTCTCCTTCATCTCCCTATCAAGCTTTTTGTACCTGCCGGCAAACTCTTCTCATTTGACATATGAGGAGATCGTGCCAAAATCAAGGATAGAACAGTACCTAGCCTGGCACCCCAGGGGGTAAAGGATGACTTGGAAAAGATTTATAGCCATGGATTGGCTAATAATTCTTGGCTTTATTGGTTTAGCCCTGTTAATAACTTTCATATCTTACAAACGGCAAGTTCTAAGATCTCCCACTTTTGTAAA
>JBGVTJ010000065.1:0-23008 GCA_041862515.1 Thermodesulfobacteriota bacterium
ACGCCAGGGATGATACTCTCCGCCAAGGCTTTGCTTGACAAGAGGTCTTACCCAACAGAGAACAAAATCCGTGAGCCATTCTCCGGAAACCTCTGTTGATGCAAAGGCAACGTTCCGATTGTCGAGGCAGTCTCAGATGTCGTTCGGAAACGAGAAAAAGGACTCAGGGATGTCTAAGACAGGCGGCCCCCCTTTTTTGAGGCATTCATTAAACGACGCAGAATCCCCATCTCTTCTTTATGTCGGACAAGATGTCCCGATGGTGGATTCCAAAGAAAAAGCCACGGGAAAAGCAGTCTATTTCACCGATCTTAAGTTTCCAAAGATGCTCTATGGAGCCATCTTAAGGAGTCCTTATGCGCACGCCAGGATCTTGAATGTCGACTCGTCGAAAGCCGCCTCACTGTCTGGAGTCAAGGCAGTAATTTGGTCCAACGACGTACCATCGGTAAAATATGGGCCCCAGATGCCAGATAGAAACATCCTGGCCGTAAATAAGGTTCGCTTTATCGGTGAAGAAGTGGCAGCTGTGGCGGCCACCAGCCCGGAGGTGGCCAAGGAAGCCCTCACGCAGATCAAAGTGGACTACAAGCCACTCCCCGCCCATTTCGATCCCGAAGAGTCAGCGAAGAGTGATGCACCATGGATCCATGAAGACAAACCTCATAACATCGCACACACCTCCCATATCGTGAGGGGAAGTATCAGGGAGGGGTTTGCACAGAGCGATGTAGTTGTTGAAGAAACCTTCCAGACTCAGGCTGTCCACTGCCTCTACCTGGAATCTCAGATGTGTCTGGCGGATCTTGATGAAAGGGGAAACCTCATTCTCTACCTCCCAGTGCAGACTCCTTTTACATGGCGAAATAAAGTGGCCGATGTCCTGGGTATGCCACTTTCACGCGTAAGAGTTGTGCAGACGCATATGGGGGGTGCTTTTGGAGGTAAACTGGACACTTCACTCCATTTGATAGCCGCGGTGCTAGCCCTGAAAGCCAATCGGCCTGTGCGGTTGGTTCATTCCAAAGAAGAGGATTTGACAGCGAGCTTTCACCGCGTGCCGGCTAAGATTTGGATTCGAGTTGGTGCAAAGAGGGACGGGACACTCATATCCAAGCACGTGAGAATTATCGCGGACAATGGCGCGTATAACAGTCTGGCTCCCAAAATCGTTTGTACCAACATGGCGACCCGAAGCGACTGTCTTTATCGTTATCACCACACAGAAACAGAATCTACACTCATTTACACGAACAAGGTCCCAACCTCTGCCTTCCGCGGCTACGGGAATCCACAGATCACCTTTGCCCAAGAATCGATCATCGATATGGTGGCGAAGGAGATAGAAATGGATCCTGTAGAGTTCCGGTTAAAGAACATTATTCACGAAGGGGACATCACTATTCATGGTTGGCAGATTAGAAGTTCCGCCCTTGACGCGTGCCTTCGGGAGGGTGCCCGAAAAATCAGATGGCGTAGCTCACGCCCGGTCGGGAAAAAGATGAGGGGAATGGGAACGGCGTGTATGATCCATGTTTCAGGAAATCGCGGAGCCATAGAATGGGATGGATCTGAATCTATCATTCGCTTTCATGATGATGGAACGGCAGTGGTGCTTTCGGGGGAAGCCGAGTTGGGACAGGGTGTCCGGACGGTTTTGGCCCAAATCGCAGCTGAAGAGATAGGGATGAAGATAGAGGATGTAAAAGTGCGCGAGGTCGATACGGATATCAGTCCATTTGCGCTGGGGCCTTATTCCTCGAAGACTACGGTGTTAGCTGGGAACGCTACCCGTTTGGCAGCACAGAAGATTCGATCAATGATCGTAGAGATGACATCGAAGATGCTCGATGCGGACCCTGCAGCTGTTCGAATCAATGGTGGGCTGGTTTGGATAGAGGGAAACGAGGAAGAAAAGATGCCTCTCCGGGAAGTGGTCCATTGGGCTCATACTCAGGAGGACCGGGAAACCCTAATGGCCCATGGTGTTTATGACCCTGGTAAAGTTCGTATCTCGCCTCAAAATAATTACTACGGTGACATATCTGCAACCTATCCCCTGGCGGCCCATTTTGCTCATGTGGAGGTTGATCCGGATACAGGCGAGATAACGGTTCTCAATTATGTGGCAGCCCACGACATTGGGCGTGTCATCAATCCCCTTGGGGCCAGGGGCCAAGTAATAGGAGGTGTGGCACAGGGCTTGGGTTACTCCCTTATGGAAGAGATCAGATATGACGGGGGACGAGTTTGTAATGCCGACCTGGCCGATTATCTCATACCCACTGCAAAGGACATCCCTCCTATTCACGTCCTTTTAATGGAGTCGAACGATCCCATCGGTCCATATGGCGCAAAGGGGATTGGAGAACCCTCCCTCATTCCGGTGGCTGCCGCAGTAACCAACGCTATTTACGATGCCACCGGGATTCGATTAACCGAAATTCCAATTACTGCTGAAAGATTATACCGTGCACTAAAAGAGAAACGAGCATCGGAATCGTGCGTGAAACAATAAGTCCATGAAGAAATAACTGGAGTAAATGAATCATGGAATTAGATGTAAATAACTGTATCGCGTGTGGAGTTTGTGAAGATATCTGTCCGCTCGAGGCCGTATCATTTCAGAGTTCGGAAGCACTGATTGAACAACGAATCCCTCCGTGTGTTGAAGCCTGCCCCGTGAAAACGAATATCCCCATGTATATTAATAGAATAAAGGAAAGGGACTATAGAGCAGCATATTATTATATCTCCGAACATAATCCTTTTCCCGCCGTTTGTGGACGTGTCTGTCATCATCCCTGTGAATCGACCTGCAGGCGTTGTAGATTTGATGAGCCTCTGGCTATAAGGGAACTGAAAAGGTATGTTACGGATAATGTTATTCCCTCCGATCCGCTTCCGAGACGGAAAAATCCGAAAGGAAAGAAAGAGAAAGTGGCTCTCATAGGTGCAGGGCCGGCCGGACTATCTGCGGCATGGTATCTGGCCCAAAATGGGTACCGAGCAACGATTTTTGAGAAGGAATCGAAGGCGGGAGGCTGGATGAGATACGCAATACCCGATTACCGCCTTCCCAAGGAGATCTTGGATAGAGAAATCGAAGCCATAATGTCTCTGGGAGTAAAGGCACAATTCGTGATTACCCTCGGAAGAGACCTGAGTTTGGATTCCCTCGAGAGGTCTGGGTTCAAAGCCATATTGATTGCCGTTGGCTCGCAGAAAAGCCAGATGCTCAATATACCAGGTGAGAGATTGGAAGGAGTCATTCAGGGTCTCGAGTTTCTCTACAAACAGAAACGGGGCGATATCACAACAGTCGACGGTAAAGTGGCTGTCATCGGCGGCGGGAACGTAGCCATCGATTCAGCAAGAACGGCCGTGAGACTCGGAGCATCGAAGGTAACGATCATTTATCGCAGAGACATCGACCAGATGCCTGCAGCCAAGGAGGACATAAGGGAAGCTCAAAGAGAGGGGGTTAAAATAAAATTCCTGTCAAGCCCCGTCGAGTTTAAGGGTTCAAATGGCAAAGTTGTGGAAGTCATCTGCCAAAATATGGTCCTGGGAGAACCGGATGAGAGGGGAAGGTTCCGTCCATTCCCAAAAGAAAACTCAACCTTCAGTCTTTCTGCCGATAAGGTTATCTGTGCAGTCGGCCAGAGGGTCGACCTTTCATTTTTAGAGAAGGCTTCTATTGAGGCGAATGCTAATACCATTCACGTCAACGAAAGTACCCTTGAAACCGGCGTTCCCGGTATCTTTGCGGCCGGAGATGTCGTTACGGGTCCAGCAACGGTGATCGAAGCTATTGCTGCTGGACTGAGGGCAGCTGTATCCATAAGGCAATATCTAAAGGGTGAAAAAATCACCGGTGATTTCATCTCCGCGAGGGCTGATGATGGAAAACCCCCTTATCGAATCAAGGATTACCCACAGGAATCAAAACGAGTCAGTGCCAGTTTCCTTCCCCTGAATCAAAGAAGAGGAAATTTTGATGAGGTGGATAGAGGATATTCTGAAGGAAAAGCTATCAAAGAAACGGAACGCTGCTGGCATTGCGATCTCATCAATGATTTTCCCTCTTTCAGTGAAAAGTGCGTTAGATGCAATCTCTGCTCCATCATTTGTCCCACAAAGACGATACCCCCCTCTGCCGATATTGTTGAAGGAGCTGTTCGGTGTGATTCCTGCCCTGTAGGCTGTCAGATTAAAGAAGGTTTTATGGGCGCATGCCAACGTTTTATCAACATCGAGGGGGTATTGGCAGCAGTTAATCCACTGAAATTTCCTGAACGGGAGACTTTCGAGGAGATTAAAAGAAATTTTGTTCTTTCAAACCCCTTGGTCACTGCAATCGGAGCCGGTACCACATACCCTGACTTCAATCCTGCTCCTATCCAGGCAGAGAAAAAGATCGATGGGATTGATGTCGTAACCGTGGTTACCGAGGCTCCCTTAACCTACAGTTCAATTTTGGTAAAAATTGATACCGATAAATCGATCGGAAAAGAAGGCGCCCCTGTCAAGCTCAAGGGGCGACGGGTCGGTCATGTAACCACGGAGCAATATGGTTCTAAGATGATCAGCTTGGGCGGGATAAATGTAATGAAAACAGACCATAGCGCGCTGGTAACACGGCTCATGGTCGACATAGCTAATAAAGAGGCTTTTTCGCTCGAAGTGGAGGGAGGAGCAAAGCTGGAATTACAGGTGGGAGAAACCCCGATGATCAATAGGGAGCCCGCCAGTAAGATGAAAGTTGCCTGTGGTGCTGCAATAATGGGCATTTTTGGACACGAACTCAAGAACCTCGCTGATGAAATCATTGTGTTGGATTACGATATTACGGGTCTATTCTCCGAAGGGCATGTGGGGCAATCTTTGGGATTCAAATATACCGGCATAAGACCCCCTGGGGTTTACGCCTCTCCGGGGCGTTACTTCGGATTCCCAGGCCAAGGGTGGGGGGGAACAACCGTTAAAGACCCCATAGATGCGATCCAAGAATACGACAAGGAAAAGACCTGGCCTGGGATGAGGGTTCTGGTGTTAGAAGTGACCGGCCAAAATGTAGCCATGCTTGAGGCTGACGAAAGCGGAAATTTTCATAGAGTCGCTACTCCCAAAGAGGCCGAACAGATTAGAGAGCTGATTGCTATGAATGCTGAGCCCTCTCTAACATCGGCTCTTTACATGGGAGGGTGTGGGGGAAGTGCCCGGGCGGGCATCACCCAAAATCCCATCAAGTTAAATCGGGCTGTTCATGACGGACGCATAAAATTAACCGTGGGAGGGGTGCCCGCTTATGTCTTCCCGGGAGGGGGGATCAATTTCTTGGTGGATGTGGGAAAAATGAAGTGGAGAAGCTTTGCATGGGTAGCTGTCCCGGCTGTTGTTGCACCCATTGAATATACCATGGAAAAGGAAACATACATTCAGATGGGGGGGCACAAACAGGCTCTCAGACTCTTGGATGATATAAAGGCATCCGAGGAGTCTAAATGGAGGCATCGGAAAATCGAGGATGAGGGGAAACACTGCCTCGTTTGAATAGCGTTATATCGAGTAAAATCTTAAATTGAAGCGAGAAATCCATGAGATCTACCATAATTTACAATATCGGAACGTTAATCACGGGTGACATCGAGAATCCGTTATCCAAGGAGGATTCGATATTTATTGATGATGGTCGTTTTGTTGAACTGGGCACAAGCAGAAGAGATGCTGACGTTATTATAAATGCCAATGGCCTTTTGGTAGCCCCAGGGCTTATTGATGGACATGTCCATCCAACGATTGGGGATTTTACCCTTGCGCAGAACTCCACGAGTTGGGTCACCCATTATCTGCATGGCGGTATTACTCGAATGGTTTCAGCTGGAGAGCTCCATTATCCGGGGCTCCCCTTGGACAGGCAGGATCCGAAGTTATTCAAAGGATTGGCTCGACTGACGAAAAGCTGTTATGATAGGGAACGACCTTCGGGTCTTAAAGTGGATGCGGGGACGCTTCTCCTTACAAGTGGACTCACTGAGACTGACTTTGATGAGATGGTAGAACTGGGTTCGAAGTGTGTAAAATTTATCTTCTATCCTTATGGGAGAGTGCCGGGTGAGGATGAACAATACGTTCGTTGGGCAAAGGAAAAGGGCTTGGTTGTAAAGATCCATTCAGGCGGCGTTTCTAGGTCAGGGGTAAGCGTGCCGGCTGATGCAGACCTCATTCTGAGATTGGGACCAGATGTGGTAGGCCATATCAACGGCGGGCCTATCCCCATGTCCTTTAAAGACATGGATAGGATCATTGCGGAGTCGGATTTCTGGCTCGAAATTTCTTACGCCGGAAACTATCGTGCAGCCGCACATGTTGCTGGAAGAGCTCTAGAAAAAGGTGAGCTTAATCGGGTTGTTTTAGGGACTGATACGCCCTCCGGCACAGGAGTCACACCACGGGGGATATTGCGAGTCATGGCTCTGGTTGCATCACTCGGTGATGTCCCTCCGGAATTAGCCATATGCCTGGCTACGGGAAACGTTGCTCGGGCTCACAATCTGGAGAGTGGCTTTATACACACGGGAAAGCCTGCAGATGTGGTTATCATGGGTAAGATACAGGGCTGCCAGGCCAATAACCATTTGGAAGTCTTGAAAATGGGTGACTTATTGGGTGTTTCAATGGTGATCATTGATGGAAATATTTGCGTTCGGGAGAGAAGTCAACAAACACCTCCACCTCAAGTAAAAGCGGTTGTTGAGAAAGAATAGCAGGAGAAACATTGGATTCCTACAATTCCTATTATTTCTAAAAATCCCTAGGCTAGCCCACAACATACAAATTTCTCCCCCGGCACTCAATATTGGGGGTCCATGCAACCCGTCCTTTGAGGGCAATGATACCACCTCTGATCAGCCTCTTGTCCATTAAAAGAGAGGCTGTTCTCAATCCATTCTCCATGGCCTCTCTTATTTTTTCTTCTCCAATCTCCCCAACCTTTATCACCACTCGTTGGCCCGCGATGTCAGTGTCTGGATAGAGGTTTTCCGCCAATTCGGTATCAATGTTTGGATCATCGACCCACGTTGAATTCCCGAGAACCGTGGCGGCGGCATCAGCGTAAACTGCGGATTGACCAATAGCAACAGCCGCTGAAGCCAATCCTTTGGTAAAGCTCCTTCCGCCAAGTCCACTTGTAGCCACACCTCCGATTCCCATCATACCAGTCACCACGAGGCTGTAAGCACAAGCCTGCCTTTGAACGTCCAAGCGGGCGCCCACTTTGATGGTTTCGTCCGGACGAAGCCGTAGTGCAATATCTCCGCCATTGTTTACAATAATACGGCTTCCGTCCCGCGCTTCCAAGAAATTGGCGACTTCATCCGAAACGGCACCAGCTACTGCTGCCAGGGGGGTTAAAGAGGGATCTTCCATTTGTTGAGTTGCATGGATCATTCGCTGGACAATGGAGGGAAGTCCTTGAACCCGTTTGATTGTGTCACTCCTCCGTTTAATGACACTCAACAAATCAGCGAGAGTCTTTAGTAACTCCATCGCTTTTTTCGCCCCTTCTTGGGCCAACCTTGGAGATGGAATTCCCTCCTTTGAAACAGCAATAGTCATGTGGAGTGGTCCTTGGCTGACCAGAGCCGATCCGTCCGCCATAATTTTAATCATGAGAAAGCAACTCACTTTCCAAAACATCATTGGCATCAGGTTCTGAGGAAGAGGAGGTTTGCTGGTGACGCGGGGCTGCCATCCAGATTCCGAGAAGCCCCAGACTGATACTGACCAACAACAGGAGGAAGGGGAAGGTATAGCTTCCAACTCGATCGTAAAAATAACCGCCGAGATAAGGCCCGAGCGCCCCACCGAGTCCCCACCCTATTATGAACGTTCCCAAAATGCGGCCCAACGAGTTTCCGGGGAAGAGATCAGCCGTAGCGGTGGCACTGATTGGTCCACTGGAGCCGGAACCGAGACCAAAGAGGACCACAAAGGCATAGAGCATCCAGGGAGAGGCGGTATCCCGTACAAGGAGAAGGAACAGTATTCCAACGAAGGTTGTGCTCCCTCCAAAAGTATACCCGATTTCCCTGCCCATACGATCGGAGATGAAGCCGCAGAGGACTCCCCCCGCTGAACGAAACAGGCCAACCAATCCAAGGAGCAATGCAGCCAAACTTGGGCTATACCCCGCATCGACCACGTGCGCGGCCTGATGCACCACCAGCATGTTGGTAGTAAAACCCGAGGAGATGTTTACCAAACCCATCCACCAGAAGGCCTTGGTGTTGATCGAAGATCTCAGCGTCCACTGTTCTAAGAGAGGATGGGATTCAGTATCTTTAGGGAGCCCTTCCGGTTGGGGAACTTCAATTCCGCCAGAGTCCGGGACAATACCATCTGGGAACTGGCCCACATCCTCTGGAGAACGACGCTGAAACAGTGCCGTCATCGGGACGAGGATACAGAGGACCATACCCGCAAGAATCAGGAAGGCTGGTCGCCAGCCCACGGTATCAATCATGACCTGGATCACCGGAGCCATCACCATAACGCCCACCCCCATTCCCGCCATTACTAATCCACTGGCAAGGCCTCTTCTCTTGATGAACCATCGTGCAATGAGGGACATTTGGGGGGCATAGGCCATGGTGTTTATGCCTATGATCATGACTACCCCAAAGAAGAGGTAAAGATGCCAGATGGCGCCGATACGACTGCACGCAGCAAGGCCTATGGCCAAGAAGGTTGCACCAATGGGAAAAAGTGTGCGAGGTCCAAAGCGATCGATGAGTGCTCCACTCACCATCGCAAAGAAGGCATGGACTACCATAGCGAGGGAAAAAGCTCCCGCGGTCTCCCCCCGCCCCCAGCCATACTCTTGCAGCATGGCGACGTAAAACACTCCGAAGGAATTACGAGTGCCGTGGGTGAGAAAGAGCGTAAAGAACGACACACAAACAATTACCCAGCCATAATAGAAGCGGCGTGGCTTTTCCATCCCCAACTGGAAATCCTTCCTCTGGGAAAGTGAGAGCAATTCCCCCTTTTTTGCCTAGCAAGTAATCCGCTCTGAATGGAGCTATTTATACACTGGGGCTGTGCGGGTGTCAATGAAGCAAGGGACAAATTCCGGAAATTGGACCGCGGTGCCACACTGCGAACCTTGGCTTGTTGCTGTCTGCGTAGGATTTCACCCCGCCCGTTGCGGAATGGGCGGCAGAGCGATCAACCGATGGTCAACGTTAACGTGGCGACTCAGAGAATCTGCATATTTCAGTCAGAAAGTGTGCCCCGAGGCTGCACAGAAGATGAGGGCCCCTCGAAGCCGGCTTGCAGGAGCAGGCTTCAAACCGCCTAAGGCTGCTCTGGTAAAGAGCCAGGGTGGTAAGCACTCAGGAAAAGTCACGGCCTAGGATCGTGGCAGGTGAGGATCAGGGAGACGAGTGCAGGGGAAGCCTGCTTACTGCCTGGGCGGCCTCCGACATAAAGGTGGCCTGAACCTGGTCCAGGCTTCTGTGCGGAACGTGGGAACCTGTCGCCTCGATGTGAAGGGAGAAACTTAAGTGGAGGACCCATGAGAGTGAGAGTACCGATGTGGGGCACAGGGACGGACCATCCAGTAGTAGCGATGAAGTTCCTGTAATGGGGATGGAGCGAAGGGGATGGGCCAACTTGCGGAGAGAGCAAGCCAACCGGGGGGCTGGGAGGAGCGAGTTTCTTTCTGCGTCGGCTTGAAGCCGGGAGGCTTCAAGAGAATGGCTGGCACGAGCCGGATGAGTCGAGAGGCTCACGTCCGGTTCTGTGGGGGACTGGTGGTGAGATTCCCCCGGCCTACTCGACTCATTAAGCCTGAGAGAGCTATAGGGCCATACATGATGATCTCGTAAAAAGTCAAAATTCGATGGCAAAGTAAAAAGCTCCAAATTCAAGGCGCGCAAATCCTGAGGAATGAGGCGTACTTACAGTACGCTGCAATGACGAAGGATGCAGCGCAACGCAGAAGTTGGACTTTTTACGAAGCCATCAAAATTGGCTTGAATACGGATAGAACAAGGGGTGTTGTAATGCAGTACATCGGAAGAGATCACGTCAGGGCGGCTTACTCTAGATCCTTTACGGACAGGGTTCCCGTCTATCCTATTACCAGCCTCATCAATGCCAAGGTGGCCGGAATGACCATTAAGGAATATCTCACCGACCCCAAGAAGTTCGCTAAGGCGGTGATCGCATCCCATGAGCGCTTTCAAGGGGATGTAGTTACCATGATGGCCGATCTGGTGATGGAGACGGAGGCCTGTGGTAGCGCGGTCGCAATGCCGGAAGATGATCTGGCCTATGTCACCAAGCACATACTCGATGACAAGAAGAACCTCCTCAAGATGAAAGTTCCGGATCCGATGCAAGATGCACGATTGCCGTACTACATCGAGGGGCTTTCCCGAGCAAGGCCCCACATCACCGATGCCGCAGCGGGGAGCGTCATCTGTGGGCCCTGGCAGATCGCTGTCAATCTGCGGGGAGCTGAGCAGATTATCCTGGACACCGTCGATGATCCCGAATTCGTCCACGATTTGATGAAATTTACCACGGAATTCGCCCAACGATTCGGAATGGCCATCAATACCGAGGCAAGGGTCGGGCTGAGCTATTCGGAGGCGGCGTGTTCCCTGAACCTTATTTCCCCAGATATTTACCGCACATTCGTCCTCCCGTACCATCAGGAATTGGTGGAGTACTTCAGCGAGAAGAGGACAGGTGTTACCCTACACATTTGCGGATACATAGATCCCATCATGGAGGATATCGTGGCCACGGGCGTTTCTGCTCTCAGTATCGATTGCCACTCCTCTCTCAAGAAACTGATGAAGGTTTCCAACCGAAAGCTCGTGATCATCGGCAATGTGGACATCCTGCTCTTCAAGGATGGAACCAAAAAGCAGATTGAGGATGCCGCGAAGTGGTGTATCGACACAGTTGCCCCCTTCAGCGCCTTTGTCCTCTCGTCTGCCTGTGAGATACCACCTACAGCTCCTCTGGAAAACATCGACCACTTTATCAAGTTTGCCCATGAATACGGACGTTATGACAGGATAGTTCCGGGATGGATTGGATATAAGATTTAGCAGAGTAAGCTTTTTGGAATAGGCGAGGAGACAGAACTCAAGAAAGGAATGGGGACATGGATTGGAAAAAGTATGTGGAGGGCCTCAATACCTATATCCGCCCCAGCAGCTTCCCTGTAGGTATCAACCTCATTAAGCGGCTGAAGGACCTTCCTCCAGGTGCAAGAAAGAGGCGGTTTAAGATCAACGTTTGCCAGCTGAGCGCATTTGCCCGGCGCTATGGATGGAACCTCTACGCTGAGGCCAATGATATGGACTGCCTTCTCGGGGCCTGTACGTGCGGATTAGTTCCCACGCCCGATCGTGTGGTGAAGGGGATCCTGGGAGAAAAGGTCTATCAGATGGACCTGAAGGCGGCGGCCGCGATGCAGAGGGCTCTACCGAAGTTGGATCCGGTCTATAAGGCGGTTGCGTGTTACGCTTTGGGCACTGTAGACGGCATTGATCCGGATGTGATCATGCTCTACGTCGACTCAGCCCAGGCCATGAGGTTAACCCAGGCAGCCCTGTGGCATAGGGGTGGCAGCCTCCAGACCCCATCGGTCGGGGACGCGGGAATGTGCGGCATCGGTGTCGCCTATGTTATGAAAACCAAAGGAGTAGCCAGGGAGGTCCCGTGTTTGGGAGATCGGAGGTTTGCGGCCGTTCAAGACCACGAACTCTTCTTTTCCTGGCACCGGGATCGGGCCGAGGAGATTATGGAGGGCCTGGAGGGAACTCACAGAGGTGGAATACGATACCCCATCCCCACATCATTGGATGAGGCCCCAATGCCACCCAACTACTTCGTTGAGGTTCAGGACCTGATGGTAAGGAAGAAACCGGCCAAGAGGAAGAGGAAATAGGGGAAATCATTCCCCGTTGGTCTCAATGGTTTGGTGGTCAAAAGGGTGCTCAATTTGACTGGGCACCCCTTTGACATGACAATTACCTTAAAAGATGTGGCTACATTATCGATGTTATATTCCTTCCTCGATTCCGGCTTCTTCCAAAGATTGGAGGGTGAGAGGTGCCTCAGTTGGAGAGCCCCTTTGATCAACTATCCAATTCTTCGTCTTTTAACCCTGCCAACTCCTTTGCGAGTTTTTTCTTTCCTTCTAGGTCGGCCAACCTGCTTACCATTACCCTCTGTGCTTGAACTGGACCAGCGCCGTGCCATGTTCCAGGTCCGTGCTGACCGGCTATCCAATGTTGAAGGAATTTCGTGATACGCATCCTCTTTTCGGCGGGCACGGTCGTCTTAAAAAACTTTTCTATATAATCCCTGGTTTCGGGATTCTTCAACTCCCTTTCCGAAGGCATGGTCACTACCAATCCTCCTGCCAAATCCCCCGCTATTTTCATCATCTCCCAGAATCCATTGGCAATATTAACCTTGGCCACATTCCCAAACATATCATCGGGTAAGAAGACACCCGAACCCTTTGGTTCCTCGGCACCCTCCACGGCAGAAGCCAGAGTACATGCCCTTGCCGTCTCGCTCAAAGTGATCATGTCAGTAATCTTCTCCCTAACCTGGGGGACCTTCTCCAATCCGGCATATTCAACGAGAAGCTGGGTGGCGCCGATTAAGAGATCAGCGAAGCCCACTTTACAGGCCCCACCGCAGTTCATCCGATGGATCTTGGCAAAGCGAGCTACCAGTTGTCGGGTATATTTCACCTCTCCACACATGAAGACTCTCTCCCAGGGAACGAATACATCGTCAAAGACCATGAGAGAAGTCTCCCTCTGTCCGTATATGGGATTACCCAATTCATGGATGTCCTCGGCCGCATTTCTTTCGGCCGTATACGGGGTATATTGGCTTATATAGGTGATACCTTTGGCTCCGTTTGGGACGGCGAAGGCAACGGCGAAATCCTCTTCGCCCTCCCGCAGGGCTTGCCCCGGGATGACGATGGTCTGATTGGCAGTTATGGCTCCACTCTGATTGACCTTTGCCCCCCTGACTACTATGCCGTCCTTCTTCCTCTCGGAAACGTGAACGTATACGTCAGGATCGTCTTGTTCAGCGGGTCTCTTGCTCCTGTCCCCCTTCGCGTCGGTCATTGCACCGCTACAGGCCAAGTCATTCTTCTGGAGGTATTTTAGATATTCATTAAATCTTTTGTTGCAGTCTGTGGAGACGTCCCTATCCATCTCCCACGTGACGCTGGCCAGGGTATTGATAGCATCGCAACCCACACACCTGTAGTTACAGGTGCCCATCTTTTGGGCGGTTAAAAGGGCCATATCCGCCCGTTTCCGTAAATCCTCAATACTTCGGTTTACGTGTAAGGATCTGTTTATCTTCTCATCGATGAGATGAGATTGCGCTGTCATCGTCGCTTCGAATGCCGGATCCATGGCAAGCTCATACATCTTTGCGGTGGCATCGATGACCGATTTGGTAGTCGGGTTTTTAAAGAGATCCTTAATCCTTTTCCCACCGAGGTAGACCTTTGGGTCCTGCTGTTTGATGCTTTCGATGTACTCTTCGGCAGATTTAATGGCCATGTTGTATTCCTCCTTTCTCAACCGACCATCAAGGATTTCAAGTTTGCTGAGTTCCTAGAGAACGCCGTTGTCCATGAGCGTGATCTGCTGGAGAAATAGGATACCCTTCAAGGGTGAGCAGGCTTCGACGTGAGCCCTCGGCGAGAGTCTTCGACCCTGAGCTCAGACCGAAGGGCTCGGTCGAACGCTCAGCCGAACGGAAGGGGAAGGCCAACCCTTTAGAGGCTGGAAGGGGTGAATATTCCCCGGGACCCCGAAAGGGTCACTTCGAAAGCACTGAAGCGAATGGACAATTGCGTTCGCATATGGAAAGCATAATTTGCGTATAATTAACAGCTTACAAAAATATCTCATATTAATGTCACGAAACTCCAGTCAAGGATGTTTCTATTGATCCCACCCTCTCTTTCTTACGAAATATTCGGCATAGGTCCGTGGCCACTTGATGATTCTGAACCATTGTATTCTCCATTAGGCTTGGGGGACTTCTATACCCAAATTCCTATATTGGCCATATTCCTTGGCGACCTTCATCATATACTCGACATTTTCTATCGGGGTTCCCGGTGAAACTTCACAGGAGGTGGAAAGGATGTAGGCGCTGTATTTGGCGGCCGTGTCGATACACCTTCTTACTTCCCTCTCCACATCTTCCTTCGTTCCTTCAGCAAGGATTTTTACATCAACGTTTCCGATAACTACCACCTTCTTTTGCGCGATTTCCATCATCTTCTCCAACGATGATAGTGCATCGATACTTAACCCCGCCAATCCCACATCAACCAGGTCCTCCATGATGGGATCGACATACCCGCAGATATGCAGAGTCAAACCGGCCTTTCTCTCCTTGAAATAGTTAACCAGGTCGGAATGGTAGGGTTTAACGAAGGTCCTATACACATCAGGTGATATCACACTACAGGAACATGCCGCTTCGGAGAACCCCAGGCCAGCCCCCGCATCCTTGATAGCACTCGTTAGCTGTTTCACCACAGAGGTGGTGAATTTCATCAATTCATGGACCCAATCGGGGTCATCGAAGGTATCCAGGATGAGGGTATCTAGGCCCCTGAGGCTACCTGCTATCGACCACGGACCTACGCAATTGGCACTGACAGGAGCATCCTTGACAACCTCCATAACCCTCCGGAGTCCCTCCAAATAGTAGGGAAATCGTGCGTCCTTTTTGGCATCGGGGACTTTCAGCTTTGACAAATTGGTCTTATTTTCCAACACGTATTTTCTCACCTGCACCCCAGTGTCCTCCGGAAATTCCACCTCCGTACCGATGGCTTCGGCCTCCATCAGCAAATCCGTCATCAAAACGGCGATATCGGGCTCAAATTGTTCATGGTAGTGGACGATCGTTTCGGCAAGGACCTTCGGATCCTTCAAAAAGTCTCTGGGTTTGACACCAAACCATGCCACCCCGCCCAGTCCTATAATGGGGTAACATGGAACCCGATCCGTAAAAGTTCGCTTGAACGCTGCCTTAACATGGTCCCTTCCCGTGTATTCTGGCATGGTTATTCCTCCTTCCCACGAACATTGGGCCGAGAATCTCTCCCTATTGTAGCCCCCTTACCTGGGTGAGAATTCGCTCCGTTTTCTTGGATATTCGTGATAAATGGTGGAAAAAACCTGCCCGCCATTGAGCCAATATATCCGAAAGGGAATGAAAGGTCAAAAGGAAATACGAGCCATCAGAATTCTGGGCTCGCCGTGATTTCCGTTCCCCTGTATTCCTTCCACCTCTCTCGAATTCAGGCCTGTGTTCAGGGAAGGGCCTCACCCTTAGCAGAATCAAGCGAGGGAAATGGTTGACATTCGTGGGCTTACAGGACGCGGTATCAAATCGTTGCACAGTCACCGGGGGTATATCAGTGGTCCTCCGGGAACTCGTTCAGCTCGATGATAACCCCTCCCGAGCTTTTGGGATGAATAAAGGCTACCCTCGTATTGTGTGCACCCGGACGGGGTGTGTCGTCGATCATGCGGACACCCCGCTTCTTCAATTTCTCCACCTCTTTTTGGATATCATCTACCTCGAGGCAAATGTGGTGGATTCCGGGCCCCCGTGTTTCGAGAAATTTGGCGAGGGGGGAATCGTCGCTGGCGGGTTGAACGAGTTCGATATTACTCCCTCCGATTTTCAAAAAGCCGACCTTGGTCTTTTGCTCCGTGACCACTTCCACGCCGCAAAGGTCCAATTGGAGGATATCCGTGTAAAACTTAGCCGCCTCATTCATATCATTCACCGCAATGGCTATGTGATCTATCCTTTTTATCATTGCAACAACCTCCTTCGGCGGGATGTTACAGCTCCCCTTCAGCGTTTGATGATCTCCTCGATGAACTGAACGATATCCGGAATGGTCGCGCCTGGCTGGAAGATCGCCCTGATCCCCGCTTTCTTCAGCGCGGGGATGTCATCTAAGGGAATAATACCCCCCCCGAAGACGGGAATATCCCTCGACCCTCTTCCCTTTAAGACCTCAACAACCCGCGGAAAGAGGTGGTTGTGGGCTCCGGAAAGGCAACTCAGCCCGATGACATCAACCCCCTCTTGGATAGCCGTGGCTGCAATCTGTTCGGGGGTTTGCCGAATTCCGGTGTAAATGACCTCCATCCCGGCATCACGCAAGCCCCTCGAGATGACCTTGGCACCCCGATCGTGTCCGTCCAATCCTGGCTTTGCGATGAGTACTCGAATTTTCCTCTCCCCTTTCATTCACCTTCCCCTCAAGACTTCGACTGAGCCCTTTGGTCTGCCCTCGGCCATGAGCCCTCGGCGAGAGTCTTCGACCCTGAGCTCAGACCGAAGGGCTCGGTCGAACGATCGGGCCGAATGGAGTTTTCACATGAACTCACTCAGAAATCTGAATACGTACCTCGGCGAACGTATGAATCGAAGACCCTAGCTTTCCCTGTACTCCCCGAAGACATCCCTCAAGGTGTCCGAGATCTCTCCCACGGTTGCATAGGACCTTACCGCATCTAGAATGGGGGGGACAACATTCCCATTTTCCTCCGCTGCTTTTCTCAGGGCCTCCAGGGTCCTCTTGACCCGCCTGAGATCCCTCTCCGCTTTAACCTTGGCCAGTTTTTCCTTCTGATACCGCTCGACCTCGGGGTCTATCTTCAGAATATCCCTGAGGGGCTCTTCCTCAGTGACGAATTCGTTTAACCCCACGATGGCGAGATCTTTGTTCTCGATTGCCTTCTGATAGGCATAGGCACTATCGAGGATTTCATTTTGCATAAATCCTGATTCAATAGCCCTAGTGGCACCTCCCATTGAGTCGATCTTTTCGATGTACTCGAGGGCCCTGGCCTCGATCTCATCGGTCAATTTCTCAAGGGCATACGAGCCCGCTAGGGGGTCCACGATATCAGTTATCCCGCTCTCATGAGCAATGACCTGTTGCGTCCTCAAGGCGATGGTTACGGATTCTTCCGTGGGAGTGGCATACGCTTCGTCCCGGGAGTTAGTGTGGAGGGATTGGGTGCCTCCCAACACGGCCGATAAGGCCTGGAGCGTCACCCTGATGATGTTGTTGTCCGGCTGTTGAGGGATGAGGGTGCACCCCGCCGTCTGGGTATGGAAACGGAGCACACACGAAGCGTCCTTTTTGGCGCCAAATCGCTCCCTCATGATCCGCGCCCAGAGCCTGCGCGCCGCCCTGAATTTGGCGATTTCCTCCAGGAAGTTGTTGTGACAGCCGAAGAAGAAGGAGAGCCTCGAAGCGAACGAGTCCACATCCATTCCGGCCTTGATGGCTGCCTCAACGTAGGCGATACCGTCGGCCAGGGTGAAGGCAACCTCTTGGACTGCGGTGCAACCTGCCTCCCTCATGTGGTAGCCACTGATGCTGATGGTATTCCAATGGGGAAGGTGATCTTTGCAGAAGGCGAACATATCCGTTACGATTCTCATGGATTCTTCGGGAGGAAAGATATAGGTTCCCCGAGCCACATACTCCTTGAGGATCTCATTCTGGGTAGTACCCCTGAGGGACTCCGTCTTTACTCCCTGCTTTTCGGCCACGGCGATATACATGCCCAACAGAATGGCCGCTGTTGCATTGATGGTCATTGAGGTGGAGACCCTGTCCAGGGGGATTCCCTGAAAGACGGTCTCCATGTCCGCCAGGGTATCGACGGCTACGCCGACCTTTCCCACTTCACCCACGCTGAAGGGATGATCGGAATCGTAACCGATCTGGGTGGGAAGGTCGAAGGCCATGCTGAGGCCTGTCTGGCCGTGATCCAGGAGATATCGGTAGCGTTTGTTGGTCTCTTCTGCAGTGGCGAAGCCGGCGTATTGCCGCATAGTCCAGAATCGGCCCCGATACATGGTTGGCTGGACTCCCCTCGTAAAGGGATATTCACCCGGAAAAGCCAGTTTTTCGGAGTAATCGAACCCTTTCAGGTCTAGGGGGGTGTAGAGCCGCTTCAATTCGATTCCTGAATCAGTTCTAAAGGTCTCCCTTCTCTCGGGGAATCGGTTGAGGGCGTTGGCGAGAGTCGTTTCTTCCCATTTCTTCAGCTCCTCTCCCTGATCTCGTTTCTCCTTCATGGTAACCCCCCTTTTTTGCGTCTGTCTTATGGACATACTTTCTGTCTTCGTTTCGAGGTTCTGGAAAAAGAAGCTCTTCGCCGCTCAGGAATATTTTTTCGACCATTCTAGAGTTCGCTCCACTGCAAATCCAAAACTCGCCCTCTGGGCTCAAACATTGGATTTGCACCCGTTTCGCTTCACCAAGAATGGTTACCGAAAAAATCTTAATTCGCGCTCAGAGCCCCTTTCCCCAGTTTTCAGAGATCTCTTATGATTTCGAGGTGTAATCCCACACTAGGGGAAACTCAGAGCGGTATGTTTCCGTGTTTTTTGGGGGGATTGGAATCAACTTTGTTCTTTAACATCTCTAAGGCCACGATGAGCTTAGGCCTCGTCTCTTCGGGTGGAATCACCTCATCGATATACCCCAGTTCTGCCGCCCTGTATGGATTGGAGAACTTTTCCTCATATTCGCTCATCAGCTCCTGCCTTCTCTTTTTTGGATCTTTAACCTTATCGATCTCCCTCTTGAAAATGATGGGTACGGCCCCTTCGGCACCCATCACCGCGATCTCCGCCGTTGGATAGGCATAGTTGATGTCACCTCGCAAATGTTTGCTGGACATCACACAGTAAGCTCCTCCGTAAGCCTTTCTGGTGATCAGGGTGATCTTTGGCACCGTAGCCTCAGAATAGGCATAAATGAGTTTGGCCCCGTTTCTGATGATCCCCCCGAATTCCTGAGCAGTCCCTGGGAGGAAACCCGGAACATCCTCAAACGTGATGATGGGAATGTTGAAGGCATCCAGAAATCGGACAAAGCGGGCCCCTTTTACGGAGGCGTCAATATCAAGACACCCGGCAAGCCAGTTGGGCTGGTTGGCAACGATTCCCACCGGCATTCCGCCGAGCCTCGCGAATCCGACGACGATATTCCTGGCGAAGTACTTATGGACCTCGAAGAAATGATGGTCGTCGACAATGCTGTTGATAATCGTTTTGATGTCGTAGGGCTTTCTGGGATCCTCCGGGATAACCGCTTTAAGGGAATTGTCGGTTCGCTGGAGGTCATCCGTGCAGGTAATAGAGGGAGGGTTTTCCCGGTTGTTTTGCGGGAGGTAGCTGAGGAGTTCCTTTACCATGTGAATCGTGTTCTCCTCATCCTCCCCCGCGAAATGGGCTACGCCGCTTTTGATGTTGTGGGTCATCGCACCCCCCAGCTCTTCATCGGTTACCTCTTCATGGGTTACAGCCTTGACCACCTTGGGCCCCGTAATGAACATGTAGCTGCTTTTCTTGCTCATGAAGACGAAGTCGGTGAGGGCAGGGGAATAGACGGCACCTCCAGCACAGGGTCCGAGGATTACTGAAATTTGTGGAATGACTCCGGAGGCCAACGTATTTCTCAGAAAGATATCCGCATATCCCGCTAGGCTTCCTACCCCTTCCTGTATCCGAGCTCCCCCCGAGTCATTGAGGCCGATAAGGGGGGCGCCATTCTTTAATGCCAATTCCATCACCTTACATATCTTTTCTGCTACGGTTAAACTCAGCGTGCCCCCCAACACGGTAAAATCCTGGGCGAATACGAAGGCTAATCTCCCATTGATTTTCCCATATCCGGTTATGACGCCATCGCCGAGGAATTTCCTCCCCTCCATGCCGAAATCCCTGCACCGGTGGGTTACAAAGCGATCGAGTTCCACGAAGGTTCCCTTATCCAGGAGAAGGTCGAGCCTCTCCCTGGCCGTCAGTTTCCCTGCTTCATGCTGCTTTTCAATCCGGTCTTTACCGCCGCCCAGGAGGGCCTCTTCATTTCTCCTTTCCAGTTCTTTCCTCATCTCCTCGATCCCCATAGGCTCTTCCCCCTCTCTTGTGGGTATCACGAACTCCTCTTCAACTCCCCCTCCAATATCTCTTGTACTATGGAATAGGGATTCGCCTTTCTCCGTTTCAGGTCATCGATGATTTTATCCAGCCTCTTATCCTTTTTCAGCCTCTCCACGATCGCATCCCTCAATTCACTGTCGAGGATGCAAAGAAACTCCCACTTTGTCCTTTCAAGAGTTTTCTTCTGGAAGGAATCGCTGGCCATGAGCTTCTCTCTGTGTCGGTACATTCCATAGACTAATTCGAAGATCCCCTTTCCCAAGACGGCCTCAGTTTTAAAGATGAGAGGTATCCAACCATCTTCCCTCTGCGGATTCATCTCCAACGTAGCCCGCAGTTCCCTCTCTAGCCTATCTGCCCCTTCCCTCTCACACTTGTTAATCACGAAGATATCCCCAATTTCCAGTATCCCTGCCTTAATGGCCTGAATATCATCTCCCTGTCCGGGAACCAACACCACGACAGAGGTGTGGGCCGTATTAACGATATCAACTTCGTCCTGGCCGACTCCAACGGTTTCCACGATGATGATATCCTTACCCATGGCATCCATGACTTTGATGATATCATTGGTCGATCGAGATAAACCGCCAAGGCTTCCCCTTGTTGCCACGCTTCGGATAAATACCCCAGTGTCGATGCTGTGCCTCTGCATGCGAATCCGATCTCCCAGAATGGCCCCTCCAGTAAAGGGGCTCGTTGGGTCGACAGCAATAATCCCGACAGTTTTTCCCTCCTTTCGGAGGATTTCCACGGCCTTGTCAACGAGGCTGCTCTTTCCGGAGCCGGGAGGCCCCGTTATGCCGATGATGTAAGCATTTCCCGTTTTTGGGTAGATCTTCTTGAGCTCTTCCATGGCGTTGGGCATGCGGTCATCGATATCCCTCATCAGCCTGGAAGCTGCCCTGATATCGCCCCGAAGGATTTTTTCCGCCAAACTCATCAGTCGCCCCGTGTTACAAAGCAGGAGGCATCAGAAATTCGCCTCGAGTTGGTCGTCTATGAAAATTCTATAAACCCCTTCCGGGAACACCGATATGTCTTGCGATGACAATCCTCTGGACTTCAGAAGTCCCCTCGCCGATGTCCAAAATCTTCTGATTTCGGTAATGCCTCTCGATGGGGTATTCCTTCATCAAGCCATATCCGCCGTGGAGTTGGACGGCTTGGTTGGCAACGCGATGATACGTTTCGGAACAGACCAGCTTCGCCATGGCAGCTTCCTTGGAAAATGGACGTTTCCTGTCGGCGAGCCAGCAGGCCCTATAGAGTACCAGCCTGGCCATTTCGATTTCGGTATACATGTCCGCCAGTTTGAAGGCATTGACCTGAAATGAGCCGATGGGCTTCCCGAACTGTTCCCTTTCGCGGGCATACTTCATGGCACACTCAAAAGCCCCTTGGGCCCCACCCAGGCCCATGGCCCCGATGCTGAGCCTTCCCCCGTCGAGGGTTTCCAACATCTGGTGAAACCCCTCGCCCCTTTTTCCGAGGAGATTCTCCCTAGGAACTCGACAATCCGTGAAGGAGAGCTCTCCCGTATTGGAAGCTCGCCATACCATTTTACCGTGCATGGATTTTGCCTCAAACCCCGGGGTCCCATTGGGGACCAAAATACAGGAGAGTTCCTTGGATCCTTTCTGACTCTTCCCTGTCACCGCTTGCACCACGCAGACGGCACTGATTTCCGTTGAGGAGTTGGTAATGAAGATCTTACTTCCGTTGATGATCCAATGGGCGCCCTCCAGCATTGCTGTCGTCGTGGTGGCCCCCGCATCAGAACCGGCGTTGGGTTCTGTCAGGCCAAAGGAGGCCAAGGTTTTCCCGGCAACCAGGTCGGGGAGCCATTGCTCTTTCTGACTATCATTTCCGAAATGGTAAATGGGGGAAATTCCCAGGGAACATCCCGCAGCCAATGTGGCCGCCTGGGACCCATCGACCCGGGCGATTTCCTCGGTTGCGATGATATAGGAAAGATAGCCCATATCCGATCCGCCGTATTCCTCCGAGACATATAACCCGAATAGACCCAACTCCCCCATGCGGTTGGTCAATGGGACGGAGAATTCCTCCTTATCGTCCAGTTTCTGGGCGACGGGGGCGATCTCCTTTTCCGCGAAGGTCCTGATCATTTTGCGAACCATCTCTTGTTCTTCGGCCAAATCGAAATCCAAAGCCATCGAACCCTCCTCCTTTCCGATCCACCGAAAAGGGGGTAAATGGGGTGAAAAACCCCCCAACAGCCTCTTTCTACTTCTTTGGCCTGATATTGCGGCGAACCCAGTTCACCGTTTCCGCTATAGGGGTTCCCGGGGTGAAAACCTCCTTTACCCCCGCCTCCTTGAGCTTGAGGATGTCCTCCTCGGGGATGATGCCGCCACCGAATACCACGATATCCTCAGCCCCCTTCTCCTTTAGGAGTTCCACGACACGGGGAAAGAGGTAGTCATGGGCTCCCGCCAAACTACTCAAGCCAATGCCGTCTACATCCTCCTGGATGGCGGCTGCCACGATCTGCTCCGGGGTTTGGTGGAGTCCCGTATAGATAACCTCAAAGCCCGCATCCCTGAATCCCCGTGCGATGATTTTGGCCCCTCGGTCGTGCCCGTTCAGACCCGGTTTGGCCACCATAATCCGGATTTTGCGTTCAGGACTCATATTCCCTTCCCATTCATGCCATGTTTCATATATCGTCGACGGCCCAGTGCGATGCCTTCAGGATTTGTGGGGAACTCTAAAAAGGTCGCTCTTCGCCACTCAGAAATTTTTTTCTACCATTCTACAGTCTGTTTCACTGCAAATCCAAAACTTGCCCTTCGGCTCAAACAGTGGATTTGCGGCCGTTTCGCTCACCAAGAATGGTTCGCGAAAAAATCTTAAATTCGCGCTCAGAGCTTCCTTTTCCAGTGTCTCTGTAATCTCTTAG
>JBGVTJ010000066.1:0-4247 GCA_041862515.1 Thermodesulfobacteriota bacterium
CGGTACCTTGGGGATATTGATCCCCCCAAGCAATCCCATGATCGTCTATGGGGTGGTCTCCCAGGCTTCCATCGTAGAGCTTTTCATCGCGGGTGTAATACCCGGCATATTTGTCACCATCACCATGATCCTCATATCCTACGCCATATGCACTCGAAGAAATTATGGAAGAGAGACCCTAAAGTTCAGCCTCAGGGAATTTCTCGCCGTATCCTGGAAATCGAAGTGGTCCCTGATGGCTCCCATGATCATCTTAGGAGGAATTTACGGTGGGATCTTCACCCCTGTTGAAGCCTCTGTGGTAGCGGTGAATTACGCGATACTTGTCGGCCTTTTTATCACGAAGAAATTGAACATGCAAATTATCTATGACTGCTTTTCTAGAACGACCATTATATCAGGCTCCATGATCATATTGATAGGTCTTTCCACCTCCTTCGGGGAGCTGCTCACGCTCTATCAAGTGCCCCAACAAATTGCTGAGATGCTCGGCGCCATCAGCTCAAACGTTAAAGTAATTTATCTGATCATTATCGCCTTCCTCATCATATTGGGAACATTTATGGATACCATGGCTACCATCATTATCCTCACCCCCATATTGCTCCCAGTGATGGTGAAACTTGGTGTCCATCCCATTCATTTCGGGATCGTTTTTGTTGTGACCAATGAGATTGCATTTTTGACACCTCCGGTTGGTGCCAATCTTTTCGCGATGACGGGGGTCACCAAGCTCCCCATTGAACAGATTGCGAGGGAGGAGATCCCCTTTATCATAGGGCTGATCTTTGCCGTCATCGTGCTCGCATGGTATCCCGAAATAGTCATGGTTTTGCCTCGCCTCATGGGATATGCCTTTTAATACAAGGGTGAAGAGATGGTTACAAAGAACCTGGATAGGAGTGACCGTCTGCCACTCCGCAATGACCGGAGTTAGGGGGTTACCAATTGAGAGGATAGCCAAGAAGGAGATTCCTTTTACAGTAGGTCTTGTATTTGCAGTGATCGTACTTACCCTGGTACCTGAAATCTCACTCTTCCTGCCTCAAATAACGGGGTTTTTTCATTAATTAATCTCTCCTTACTAATAGGGAAGCCGGCACCCAGTGATTCCTCGCTTTAGGTCCTGTTTGAAGATTGAAGTGTGAATACCACGAAGATCAATTGGTGAAAAACAGAGGTTTCGTCAGGTTAGCCTCGCTTATCAGCAGAAAGCCGCCAATGAAATCACAAGAGATCGTTCATACGGGAGCTTTTGGGTTTGAAGGGGTCGTTGTGATTTTATCGGGGATCCCCTGGCAAAGGGCAATGTGAAACTCACCTGTGATCACGGCCTATCTCGCCGTATGTCCGCCATCAACGATCAGGTATTGTCCCGTCATCCAGTTAGAACCATCGGATGCCAGATAGAGGGCTACAGCGGCGACATCATCCGGTGTCCCGAGTCTACCAAGGGGAAAGCGTTTCAGGACGTGAGCCCGCCATTGTGGATCCGCAAGTTTCTCACGGTTCAAATCGGTCTCGATCGTTCCCGGAAGAATACTGTTTACATTGATGTGGTAAGGAGCCAGCTCTATCGCCATTGTTCGAGTGAGCGAAAGAACTGCTCCCTTCGAGCTTGCATAGGCTGAAAGGGGAGGTATACCCACTAAGGCTGTGTCGGATGAGATCATGATTATCTTACCTTTGCCCTGCTTGACCATCTCCTTCGCCGCTGCTTGGGCACAGAGGAAATAGCCTCGGACGTTGGTTGCGAAGGTGCGATCCCATTCCTCCGGCGTGGTCTCGAGAAAAGGTTTGTGTACGATAATGGCAGCGTTATTGACCAAGATATCTATTCTCCCAAAACAATCCATCGTCCGCCTTACAATCATAGAGGCTTCATCTGGTTTGGACACATCCGCCTGTATGATTTCAATCTCACCCCCAGCCTCTTTAAGCTCCCTGGCTGCATCTTCCAGTTTGGAAAGGGTCCTGCCCGTGATGGCCACTTGTGCCCCTTCACGGACGAAGGATAGGGCTATACCGCGTCCGATTCCCCGGCTTCCTGCACCGGTGACGATTGCAACTTTTTCCTTCAATCGCATGAAATTTCCTTCGATAGAAGCTAATTTCCCCTCATTATGCTTTCCTTGGGACTAGTTGTCAATGGTTTATAGACTCTCTCGATAGGACATTGACAAATCCCGAAGTAGTTGATAACGTGATCAAACAAAGCTTTTCTCAATGAATTGAAAAGATGGGAGGTTCAAAATGCCTGCTGAATGCCCCAATTTTCTTTTCATTATTACCGACCAACAACGCTACGACACGATTTCTCGCCTGGGGTTTCCTTACATGGATACTCCGAATCTGGATCGGCTGGTCGATGAAGGGGTTAGCTTTACGAATAGTTTTGTCAGTGCTGCTTCCTGCTCGCCATGCCGGGCAAGTCTCTTTACGGGTTACTACCCGCATACCACCGGCATTTATAGAAATGCGGAGATGTGGCGCCACTCCTGGATTGAGAACCTAGCGGATGCTGGTTATTACTGTGTTAATATCGGCAAAATGCACACCTTCCCGTATGAAACCCCCCTCGGTTTTCATGAACGCTTCGTGGTTGAGAATAAGGACCGTTATTTGGAGGGCCGGTACTATTTTGATCGATGGGACCTTGCCCTCCAGGCACATGGATTTGTTAAACCACAGCGTGAACTGTACAGGAAACGACCCGACTACCACGAGCGTCTTGGAGCCTTTGAGTGGGAGATCCCCGAAAATCTCCATTCTGATTTTTACGTCGGCGATTTTGCCACGTGGTGGATTCGGACCAAACCCGACAAACAACCCTTTTTCCTTCAGATCGGTTTCCCCGGACCCCACCCACCGTTCGATCCCGTGCCTCGATATTTAGCGCCCTATTTAGACCGTGAACTTCCGCTTCCGGATGTTTCCCAAGAAGAACTCGATGCCCAGCCACCGTATCAGAAGGCATATAATGTGCACAATACGGAGGTGGATCATGATTCCATTGCATGGACGTTGAATCCCACCAAGGAACAACTTCACCGATTACGGGCGCATTACCTGGCAAATGTAACGATGATTGACGAAAAAATCGGTCAAATTCTGAAGGCCATGGAGGATAAGGGATACCTTGAGAATACGGTGGTCATCTTCACCTCGGACCACGGCGACTGCCTGGGTGACCACGGACATATTCAAAAATGGACCATGTACGATATTATCACCCACGTTCCTCTAATTGTCTGTGCTCCGAAGCATTTTCAGGGCGGGCGCACCGTCGACCATCTGTATCAGCAGTTTGATATCGCGCCGGCAATACTAGAGCTCGCCGGAGCAAAAAGCCCGGAAACCTGGGAAGCCAGATCCCTGATGCCGGCCCTGAAGGGAGAAGCCAATGATGGTGGCCGTGAATACGTTTTTGCTGAACAGAGGCAGGACCCCATTAATTCCGTCGTTTCCGCTGCCGAATTCATAACCATGGTTCGGGGTAAGAACTGGAAACTGGTCCATTATCTGGGCGATGATGACTACGGGGAACTCTATGACCTTGAAAATGATCCGGATGAGCACCGCAATTTGTGGACAAATCCGGACTATAAACAGAAAAGGGATGAATTACTAAGGGTATTACTCAACTGGCGCATGAGAAGCGACACGATAACCGCCGATTGGGGGAAATCTTGGCGGTAACGGCGCTCGAAATACCCCGTGCTCCCCATTTGAACTCTGCAATTTGGCATAGTGGAGAGGAAGTCCTCCCATTGAAGCCTCATCGTGAAGACATGCGGGAGAGGGGTCAACCCTCTCCAAGTCATCCTCTGAGGCGGAGGACATCAATACTGTGCGAAAAAATCGTATTCAACAGAGCAAACCTTTTTCTCTCCTCATAAAACCCACCTCCGCTGACTGCAACCTCAGCTGCGAATACTGCTTCTACCTCGACCGAGGCGCCCTCTATCCGGAAACAAAGCGCCATCGCATGAGCGATACGGTCCTTGACCGAATGATTTCCAGTTACATGGCAACGACTCAGCCGGCCCACTACTTCGGATGGCAGGGCGGGGAGCCGACGCTCATGGGCGTGGAGTTTTTCCGAAGGGTAACCGAATATCAGCAAAAATACGGCCGGCAGGGTGCCGTGGTATCAAACGGATTGCAGACAAACGCAAGCCTTATTGATGATGAAGTCGCAGCTCACTTTTCGAAATACCGATTCCTCGTTGGCGTTAGCATCGACG
>JBGVTJ010000067.1:0-8887 GCA_041862515.1 Thermodesulfobacteriota bacterium
CAGGCCCTTGAAGTTATCCTCCAATCTCAATCGCTGGGCATGGTCAGGATCGGAAATGTGATCAGGATTGCGCCAATTGAAAAGCTCAGAAGAGAAGAGGAAACCCGATTGGCTTCAAAAAGGGCTAAGGAAAAAATGGAGGACCTGAGAACCGAGATGATTCACTTGAAGTATGCCATCGCGAGCGACATGGTCCCGGTGGTAAAGAATTTCCTCAGTGAACGTGGGACTGTCAGTGTGAATGAGAGGACGAATACGTTGATCATCAGGGACATCCCCGAAAATATTGAGGCGATAAAGGACCTATTTCGCTAATCCACCCCGCATTTCCCCTTCACTTCGCCGCGTTCGGCGCCGTCTTTTCCCACAGATATCGTAAAGACACACGCCCAAAAGGCTACGCAATCCCGACAATGCTTGAACGACTGACTTTCCGACTGTGTAGGAGCTCGGCCTGTTGACTCATTGGGGTAAGAAGACTCCGGGCGACTGCCAAGAAAGCCTCTTGAGGGAGGGAACCGTGGATAGTCAGCCATGTGCTCGAGAAAGCTGAATGGAAGCCAAGCCATAACTGGAAATTATAGGCGTTGCCTCTGTAGACTTTGTAAGAGAGGAGAGTTAAGCTACTAATAGGCTGGTAAAAAAAATCATACTGGAGATTCATGATCAAACGGCCGAGCTCCTATAGGATCAAAAGATATCTTATTGGCCTTTGTTTCTTACTCGTCACCGCGCCACTTGGGTATCTCCATCAACCCTTTCCCCGGAATGCCAACGCAGCGACGCTCCCATCTTTTGTGAAGTCCCTATCCCGGCTTCTCACGGCGGGTCGGAAAATGGGAATTTCTTCGTTGGAATTTGAGATCCATGGCACTTCCCTTCACATCTCAAAGATCCTTGATCACCTTAGACGCTTCCTTCCTCTTCCGATGAGGAATTGGGAGGGAACAGGGGAGATGGCTATTGATATCGCCGTTGCTCCGACAACAGGCCATGAGCCAGCGAGCGCGACACTAAATTTGGATCTTCGATTAAGAAATGTGACATTTTCAAGCCCCGATGCGAGCGAAGGAGGGAATCGTATCCAGGGAAATATCCATGTCAGCCTGAACGTGCCTGCCCACCAAGATCAAACTGCCGCATTTCGAGCAAGCCTGAACCTGGGGGCCGGAGAAATCCTTCTGAGCCCTTTCCGTTTCAATCTCAAAGAATATCCTCTGCGTCTCCATCTTCAGGGAGCATACGACCCCCGAAGGCAGCGGATCTCATCCCTTTCCGCCCATTTTCATGTGCCCAAACTCGGAGAAGGCACCATCAAAGGCACCTTTGGGATCCTGACCGGGCTTCGGGGGGACCTGGAGGTTGCCCTCGGCCCCATCTCAAACGAGAGGGCCTTTGATCTGTTTGTGAAACAGGCCTTTGGCCGTGTCTTGCCTATCCTAGAAAGTTCCTTGGTCAACGGCGAAACGTCCCTCACCGCCACAATCCGAGGCTCTCCCCACGATTACGCTGTCCAAGGATGGCTCGAGACATCCTGGGTGGATCTCGCCATTCCTACCCACCAGATAGCAGCAAAAGGGGTGAAGATCAGACTCCCCTTCTCCCTAGACTATCCCAACCGTGAGAGGGCCCTTCCCCATGGCGATTTGAGCAAATCCACGAATGGATTTTTCAAAGGAGGCCGGATTCAGTGGAAGTCATACGAGTGGAGGCAATTGGCCGTGCCAGTGGCCTTTGTGCAGAATACCCTCCTCATGGGTCATCTGAAACTTCCCCTCCGGGGAGAATCTGTGATGCTTGACCACTCTACTGAGTTCAGAGGCCCACCAGATCAGCCGTATAACCCAGAATAACCAGATAAACTAACAGGGGCCAAGTGCCCCCATGGGCTGGCCTCTCAAAACCCTTGTTTTTTTTTGCGTAATCGGTATAATACCATTTAGTATAATACCAAAAAGTAAATTAAATGGGTATTGTATGTCTAACCCCTTTAAGTACGGTGTCGTAGTCTCTGGGAATGATTTCGCCGACCGGGAAAAGGAACTAAAAGAGCTCGCCGGCAAACTCAAGCAGAGTGTGCGGATATTTCTGGTCGCCCCAAGGCGTTATGGCAAAACGTCTTTGATCAAGAACGCCTTAGGGAGGATCGAAAAGAGAGGACTGCTCACTGCCTATGTTGACCTCTACTGGGCCACCTCTTCGAAGGAGTTCCTCGAATACTATGTTTCGAGCCTTTTACGGGGATCCAAGTCCATCACCAGGAGGGCCCTCTCCATCGTCAGGGATTTTTTGCCGCGGCTGAGGCCACGGCTTATTTTTGACCAAGACGGTCGAGTGGAACTCACCTTGGATATCTCTGGGCACCCGCCTGTGGAAGCAGGAGAGGAAGTCTTCAACCTGCCTGAGCAAATCGCCAAGGCTCAGGGGAAACGGTTTGTGGTTGTTCTCGACGAATTCCAGGAAATTCTCAAGCTCAACGGAGAGGAACTAGAGAGGCAGATCAGAGCGGCCATCCAGCATCATTCAAACGTCAGCTACCTTTTTGCCGGAAGCAAATCTCACATGCTTATTGATATGGTCTCCGATCGAACGCGCCCGTTCTATCAGATGGGCACCCTCATGACCCTGGATAAGATCCCTGAGGAGGAATTCCGATCTTTTATCGAGTCCAAGTTTATTCAATCCGGGAAAAATATCTGCCCGTCCGCGCTGGATCGGATCCTTAAGGAAACCGATAATGTGCCTCATTACGTTCAGCTTCTCTCCTTTAACCTCTGGGACCATTTTCAAAGGGTGTCCAATATCGAAGAAGCTCATGTGGAAGAAGCCTTACATATCACACTCAGAGGACAGGAGCCTGCCTATCTCACTCTCTGGGAAGGGCTTACCCACCACCAAAGAAAAACCGCGAAGGCCGTAGCCGCTCAGGGCGGTCGTCTCCTGACAGCAAAGGAAACAATCCGCCATTTTGACCTTGAATCCGCTTCCAACGTAGCAAAGAGCCTGAAATCTCTCATTTCAAAAGGTGTACTCAGAACAGAAGAAGGTGCCTACGTCTTTGAGGACGTTTTTTTCGGCAGATGGGTGGAAAGAATTGGGGTTAAGTTTTGATATAACGATATTTCACGATTTAGGCCATCGAGCAGACTCAGGGTTTGACAACGCAACCCATTTGATATAATGTGCACCGCATAATAACCTCTTTCCAATAGGAGAGATTTGCGGGATTTGGTTAGGAAGTACGAATACTGGTTCTGAGACTGAAAGCAGGAGATATAGTTATGCATGACATTATCATTGTTGGCGGAGGGCCTGTTGGATGTTTCACCGGATCCCTTTTGGCAAAGAAGGGTTTTGATACTCTCGTCCTGGAAAGGAACCCCTCTGTTGGCCACCGGGTTATCTGTACTGGCCTCATAGGTGTGGAAGCCTTTCGTCGATTCCATCTACCAAGGGGGTCGGTGATTAACCAGATACAGGATGTGACTTTCATTTCTCCCTCCGGGATTCGGTTTACCTATCGACCCGAATCACCCAGGGCTCTTTTGGCAGATAGGCGCCAGTTTGATAGGGATATAGCCGAGATGGCCTTGAGCCATGGAGCAAAACTGAGGTGCAACACCCTCGCAAGGGATATATGGATTCGCGAAGACGGCCTGAACGTTGAGGTGGAGAGCCGAGGGAAACGTTACGATCTTCGGGCCAGGATGGTGGTGCTTGCCTGCGGTTTTAACCCAAGACTAACGGAAAACTTGGGGTTGGATAGGCCCAGGGAATGCTTACAGGGAGCTGAGGCTGTACTGGATGTAGATGGGGTAAAGGAAACCGAAGTGTACGTGGGCCGACATATTGCTCCGGAATCCTTTGCCTGGGTGGTCCCCATGAGTTCCGGAAGAGCACGGATAGGGATGACTACTCGAGAAAACGCAAATCTTTTTTTGCGGTCCTTTTTGAATAACCCGATGATCAGGGATCGGATAAGAAGCCATGATCCAAAAATCAACGTAGATATAATCCCCATAAGGCCCATAAAGAAGAGCTTTATGAGAAGGCTTTTGGTAGTCGGGGAGGCCGCAGGCCAGGTAAAGTCAACAACGTGTGGGGGTATCTATTACGGGCTGATATCAGCGACGCTTGCCGTCGAAACCATTGAGACGGCCTTTTCTCGGGGTAGATTTGACGATGGTATTCTGAAAAGGTATGAGCAAAGGTGGAGGCACGAACTGGGGGGTGAACTGGAGATTGGTTACCGCCTTCGCCAGATATTTGCCGGGATAGAGGATAAACAGATCGACAGACTTTTTCAGATCCTAAACTCCGATGGAATTGCACCCATGATCCATAGAGAGGCTCAATTTGACTGGCATAAAGATTTGATTCTTACCATGTCAAGACAGGTAATCTTTCGAAAATACCTCCAACCACTCTCCCTGTTTGCCAAAAGGTTAAGAGAATGAAAATGTATTGAGGCCCTGTTTTAATCCTCGCGAGAAAATCCCCTTTCAGAGGTTAGATTATCATGTTTTTGCTGAAGAAAATCGTATCTCCATTACTGTATCCTTTACCTCTTTGCATTGAGATATTGTTCCTGGGACTGATCGTGCTCTGGTTTAGCCGCAAACAGAAGACCGGAAAGGCGGTAGTCTCTCTTGGCGTTGCGTTACTTGCCACGTTAAGCTACGACGCTGTTTCGGATGCACTCCTTCGACCGCTAGAGTATCACTATGATTCACCGGGGAACTTAGAGGAACTATCCGATGCGAAGTGGGTAGTCGTATTGGGAGGTGGTCACATATCTGATTCACGGGTCCCCATCACCAGTCAAATCTCAGGTTCCTCGCTTGTTCGACTTATTGAGGGTATTCGATTGCATAAACTGCTACCCGGGAGCAAGCTCATCCTTTCAGGCGGAGCGGGCTTCGATCCGGTGCCAAACGCCAAAGTTATGGCTGATGTTGCTAGGGCGATCGGCGTAGGTGGAAAGGATTTGATTCTAGAGCCGGTTTCGAGGGACACAAAGGACGAAGCTCGGCTCATTCAAAAGATCGTGGGAGGTGATAGATTTATTTTGGTCACTTCTGCCTCTCACATGCCGCGTGCCGTTCCCCTCTTTAAAAAGCTGGGGATGAAACCCGTACCAGCACCAACAGGTCACCAGGTGAGGAAGCGGCAGGGAATGAGTCCCGGAATGTTTTTCCCAAGTGCTGATAACCTTCAGAAAGCTGAGATTGCTTTTCATGAATATCTCGGTTCAGTCTGGGCAAAAATCAGAGGGCAAGTTTAGGAAGAGAGATTCCTAGAGATTCGAGATTAAGGAGATTGGAGATTCAGAGATTGCGGGGATTAGGCTTTAAGAATGAGAGATTATGAGGTTGGCAGATTGGGGAATTAAGAGATGAGGAGATTTGGAAACTAAGAATCTCGAGGGGATGCAAAGAATTTCACAATTTCAATAAATCTCAATGAATCTCAGTATCCTACAATCCTAATAATGGTCTTCTAAACAGGGATCAAATCACAATAGTAGAAACGGTTGTCTCTCAAAATAACTTCTCCTTTTTTGTGTGATATCCTCTTCCGGAATATCGGCCCTTCATATACAAACGAATGGAATTCTCCATTCTCACCGCAAGGATCAACAGTAGGAGGGAGTTCGGATAAAAATTGTTCATCAAAAACCCTCCCAACATATATCTTGTCAAGAACATGTGAGTCAACACAGGTAACAACCGCTTTGAATCCCAAATCTATGAATGTATGGGCGAGTTCAGTAGTATCCCTTTTCCATAGGGGAAAGAGTCCCTTCATTCCTATTTTTGACAGGTTTTCCTCCCGATATTTCCTCACATCTTCGAGGAAAACATCCCCAAAAACTACGGACGAAACACCTTGCCTTTGGTAGCCCATGAGTTTATCTCTCATTTTCGCTTCGTACTCTTCATTGGATGAGTTCTTCGTGATATATACTTTTTCCATCGCGAGACCTAAATATTCCGCCTGTAGTTCAAGAAGAGGAGCCCGAACGCCATGCATGCTGATCCTGTTGTAGTCTTCTGTTACGGTTGTCAGCAAGGCTGCTACCTCATAATCATGACTCCTTTGCAGTTCGTAAAGGGCCATGGCGCTTTCCTTCCCGCCACTCCATGTTAAAAGGACTTTCTCAGTCATTTTCATACCTGTTCATATCTAAGATTTGCCATTTCTGATAACGTTTTACATAAACAAGATACCAGGTTCGCTTCCGCTAAGCTCATATGAATACCCTGTTGATAATGGTTTGAGTGCTATCATTTTATCGAATACAGATTGAGTGTTAAAGCTCCCCACTCGAAAGGTGGCGAAATTACTCTCCAGAATCCGTGGACGAGTACCTCATTATTTCCCACTACAGCTTCCGGGTACTCGCCTTTTTCTCCATGTCATGAATGCGGGCCGAGTCTATCCCAATGAATCGGGAGATATTGGGCTCCTCGCCCGTTGCTCCGGAGTTTCCTAATTTTCTCGGGAATTGCATTGTCCCTGAGCGTAATCTACTGGAGAAGTGCGAACCCCGAAAGGGTCACCTCACAAGGCATGGAAGCGAAGCGACAACGGCTTTCCAGAAACCCAAGAAACTCAATAAACCAGCTAAACCAAACTGACGATGCAAATGCTCTAAACTATCTCAACCATCCCAACCAAACAAACCAAATAAACCAGAACAACCAGATAAACCCTACAATTCGTTGATTTCATTCCCTCGATTTTGCTAGACTTGACCGGAAGGCAATATATCTTAGGCTTTGGACACAGGGACAAAGCCTACATCTATAAACAAGCCAGAAGAGATAGAGGCTTTTTGAATTGAATGGCGCCCATTTCATCCTGAGGCCAGCTCAATTATTGCTGGACCATCTGAACCTGGTTACCGATGCAACCTTACCCGGGCCCATCTTGGATCTGGCCTGTGGTGATGGCCACAATGGGATCCTCTTGGCCCGGAAGAATCTGGAGGTGATTTGCTGCGATAAATCCCTTGAAGCCCTTGATCGCGCCAGGAGGCTTGCGGCTCAACACGGTGTGACCGTCGAGTTCTGGCAGGTTGATCTTGAACGGGAGGGGATCAATCCATTACCTGAAGAGTTTTACGGCGGAATCCTTGTTTTTCGCTATCTCCATCGGCCTCTGATACCCTCCATGAAAAGGGCCTTGAAAGAGGGAGGCATCATCATCTATGAAACCTTCACCGCCGAGCAACCGAAATTCGGGAAACCCCATAATCCAGACTTCTTATTGAGACCAGGGGAGTTGCGCGAGTGGTTTGAGGATTGGAAGATCATCCACTACTTCGAAGGGATCCAAGACAATCCCGAAAGAGCCGTCGCCCAAATTGTCTGCCGCAAGACCGCACAAGGGAGGTAAAAGCTGATTTCCGACCGTCAGGCCATTCCAGGGAGAATGACATGGACAAGACCTTGATCTCTAACGGGTTTTTCGGATATACTCCTGGAGGATCGCCCTGGATGTGCTGATTGGGAAAGGGATATTCCGAACCCACGGGCAAACACGGGGCCCGACCGAGCACCCCCTATGAAATCACAATCAGGTTTTATCATTTACTGGATACTTTCAATACTCGTCATGGGCCTGATCTTCCTCTTCTCTTCATTTCCTCCGCCCATGGAACTATCTTTCCTCTTTGCTGGTAAACCGATTCATTTGCTGGCATATGGGGTGCTGGCCTCTCTGATATACTTTGCCCGGGAGAAATCACGGGCTCTTTTTCATCCGATTTTCATCCCTTTTCTCATTGCCTTCCTCTACGGTATCTCGGATGAAATCCATCAGCATTTCGTACCGGGGAGGGAGGCGGATGTGTTCGATGCCCTTGCCAACGCCTTGGGTGCTTTTGTCTTCCCCCTGGGAATCCATGCCAAAAAGTATGGGTGGATGATAAAGTCACCCAATAAGAACCGGTGAGCGGGAAATGGTTTTCCCTCCTGAATGTAACCCTTCTTAACTGAAGCGCCACAACGCAATTTCTCCCGATTTTGTTACATTTTTGTACTAGTAGTAACAAATTTGTTATTCTCCCAAGGGGTCCCTTTCCGTCTATTAAAGAGGAATCTTTAAATCAATTTTATTTCTAATATCAATAACTTATTCAAACTTTGTGGATTCTTGAACGAGGTTTACACCGCAAAGGCATAATATCCAGGCTTCATCGCTATTTAATACATTTTATTACACTTTTTTAACAATGGCTCGCGATTTGCTACTAAAGCTAGTTTACGAAAGGGCTCGTAAATCAAACCGCGATGTTTCCATCGCGTCTACGGCCCTGTAAATGATGGGGAATCCTTACAAAATAAACCCCATTACTCGTCTATCACCGCCGCCTGAACCTATAAAAAAACCCCCCGCTCCAAAATGGCCGGGCGGCGGTGATGGCGAAATTATCCCACCTGAGAACTCCAACAAGGCGGCATCGATTGAGCTCCAAAGGGGGGCTCCTCTCATTTTCTTCAATACCTCATTCAATGATGAGTAATTCCCCTATCCGAACACTCTTTTCGGCTTCCTGCCAATGGCCAAAATAAAAGGCCTCTTAAATGAGGCCTCTTGGTTACCTTGGTGCCGGAGGTCGGATTCGAACCGACACGGGGTTTAAGCCCCGCGGGATTTTGAGTCCCGTGCGTCTACCAATTTCACCACTCCGGCGGTTTCATATCGCGGTTTTTATTATAAAGAAGAAAAACGATTATTGTCAACTAAAAAGGTGTTGGAGTTTATTGGGTTTCTTGAGTTACTTGGGTTTGTTTGGTTTATTTGGTTTGGATGGTTTAGATCGTTAGGATCGTTTAGAAGGTTGATCTAGGTCATCTGGTTTAATCCGTTCGTCTGGTTT
>JBGVTJ010000068.1:0-3990 GCA_041862515.1 Thermodesulfobacteriota bacterium
GATGGTAATAGTTATTGTTTCCCTGTTCCAGGATTTCCGCCATAAGTCCCTCTTCACCCATATTATAGGCGGCAGCAGCCAGAGTCCATGATCCAAAAGTGTTCCGAAGGTGCTTAAAACATCGAATCGCCGCCTGGGTAGAGGCGAAGATATTTCGTCTCTCATCGATGCGTTCGTTGATAAGGAGGCCGTGTTTTCGGCCGGTGAACTCCGTAAACTGCCAGAACCCTATCGCCCCCTTTTTTGAGCCCGCGTGGGGTCGAAGGGCGCTCTCGGCAATGGCCAGGTACTTGAGATCGTCTGGCATCCCGCTCTCTCTCAACATCTGTTCAATAGGGAGCAGGTAACGGCGGGAACGCTTCAACCAGAGAATCACCTGGGGGCGATCCCAGAGGGAAAGGAGAAGCTCCTTCTCAAGTCGCTCCCGAATCTCCTGAATTTCGATGGGGACCCGTTCGTCACAAAATTCCAGAGGTCCGGTTATCTTGAGAGACGAAACCAGGGAAGGGAAATGGGCATCTTTGAGGGGTTCACCATAACTGCTTGACCAAGAGAAGAGCCCTATGCCCGGTAAAACGCCAAGTAAGACAAAGAGATGCCATTTCACGTGAATCACCTCTTTCTGATTAATCCTATGTATGAACGCTTCTTCCCCATCGGGGCGTCCCCGGCTCTTCAATTCCTATAGCATACCTCACCGTCGGGGTCAGGGCAATCGTGTAACCCTCCAGGACAGATCAAAATTTCCTTGAAACCAATCGAATCCACGTATCCAGCGGTTCGCAAGTTGTGGATAACAGGAGCTTTTTCAGGAAAGGGTGTTGGGATGAACCCACCAGAGGTAAGATATGCGGTAAACAGGGGAAAAGAGAAATCCCAAGGGAAGAATTATCAATTGGGTGAATGGATTGTATTTATTTGTGGACGTCAGCGTTTTTGTGAGGTAAGAAGAATTAGATAAAAGGATCGCAGCGCCGCAACGCCTTGTCACGAAAACGGTCTTGAACTAATGTCCATTCCCGTCGAGCCAGTTCTTTGAGTAGTGATTGCCCTTGCAGGTTGTCTTTCGTTGCGGGTAGAAGGTTACCATGTCGGCTAGACACACTATCGCTCAGGGAACCTTTTGCTAGACTTGCTATGGAAGAGATACAAGTGCGGAAAGAAGAAACCTCCTATGCATGAGACAAACTCCGAGGCGAGCATAAAAAGTGTCCGTTGTATGGCGAGGAAGGTCAAATCTTTCTATAGGGAGGGACAGACGGATTACTTGCTTCCGCCCCTTGTACTCGTGGGGAAGCAAGGCCCACTTGGGCGGATCAAGCCCGGTGATTCGGTTATCTTCTGTTGCCGTAGGGGGGAAAGGGAGCTCCAGCTTACACAAGCCTTCATAGATCAAAACTTCGATGGATTCCACCGCGAACGCCTCGATCCCCTCACGTTCGTACCCTTTACACTCTACCACCCCGCTCTCCGACATCTCCCTGTGGCCTTCACACCCCGAAACGTCCGAGAGACCATGGGCGAGGCACTGAGCCATTGGGGGCTCCCTCAGTTTCATCTCGCAGAATCGGAGAAATACGCACATGTGACGTACTTTTTCAATGGAGGACGAGCGGATCCCTTCCCCGGCGAGGTCGACCAGTTCGTCCCTTCATTTCTCGCCGAACCTTTGCGTGCCCCTCCGCTCTTGGTTGAGGCCCTGAGGAAAGTAATTTCTCAGAGCGCCTTTCCCTTCGTTATTCTGAACATCGCCAGTGGGGATCTCGTTGGCCATTACACGGATCTAGAAGCGAAGGTCGCATGCGCCGAGGCCGTGGACCGGGCATTGGGAGAGATTCTAGAGATTGCCCACCAGCACGACTATTGGGCCGCGATCACGGCAGATCACGGGCTCTTGGAGGAACACGGCCTCCCCGGAACCCCCCCAAACACCGGCCACACGACACATCCGGTTCCCTTTGTGCTCGTCTCTCCAAGGGGGGACGAACCAGCGCTCGCCCGGAAAGGGATACTTGCCGACGTCGCCCCCACCCTTTTATCTATGATGGACCTTCCCAAGCCCGACACTATGACGGGAAGGTCACTCATTCGGGAAATGGTTCCAAAGACCAAGAGGGTAATGCTGGTGATCCTAGATGGCTGGGGACTGGGAAGTAAGGGCCATATAGACCCGATCCGGCTCGCCAAGACCCCCTGCTGGGATGGGATTTTGAAACGCCCATGGGCACGGATTGAGGCCTCGGGAGAGGCGGTGGGGCTTTTGCCCAGCGCAAGGGGAAATTCCGAGGCGGGCCATATGAATTTGGGAGCGGGCAGGGTTGTCATCCAGGATGACGTCAGGATCCAGCGGGCCATGGAATCCGGTACCTTCATGGAGAACCCCACCTTCAACAAGGCCATAGACGAGGCCAAGATGCGTAACGGTTCCCTGCACCTCCTCGGCCTCCTCTCCGGCGCAAGCTCCCACGGGAGGCTGGATTATTTCCTGGAGCTCCTCAAACTTCCAAAAAGCAAGGGCCTTGGGGAGGTCTTCTTACATCTCTTCACCGATGGACGCAGTAGCCCTCCAGGAAGCGCCCCCAAGTTCCTCCTCCGGGTGGAAGAGGAAATGGAACGGATAGGGATTGGAATGCTCGTCACGCTTGTGGGCCGAGGATTGGCGCTGGATCGGGGTGGCGACTATCAGAAGAAGACCCGGTCGGTTTACAACGCTTTGGTCCTTGGGGAGGGCATTCCGGTTCCGTACCGGTAAGTGAACTCAGGCTCTCCCTCAGAGATATCACGCATCCGTTCCGAAGGGGGATAGTGCCGTTTCCGCAAACGAAGGGCCAGTTCAACATTGTTATCTCCCGGCCCCCTCTTTTATTGGTTGGTGTGCTCTGCCCGAATATCTGCAAGCAAAGCCAGTAAAACCTCGGGTAAATCCGTCAAAATGCCATTTACTCCGAGCTTGATTAGCTCTGCCAATCCTTCCTGCCCAGCAAGGCCTGCAGTAGTCCAAACCGGTTTACCTAACTCATGCACTTGCTCAACCAACGGTGGATAGCGACGTATCCATCTGGACCAGAGCCGAATGATGTCAACGTCCGCTGCTGCGAATTGCTTGATGTCTCGAGTGGTACCTACAAAGCCAAGGATGCGGATCTTGGGGTTCAATGAGCGGAAGAGTTTAACATCTTCTACGGTTCTGGCGCCTACGACAACATCCTTCACGGTACTGTAGTGCTCCACAAGTCTAACAACTTTCTCGCAGTCAAGATCAGTGCTTGATTTAATATCTAACAACGCCTTTCCGCCAAGAGAAGTAACGAGCTCCAATGTCTCCTTAAGTGTAGGGATTCGCTCCCCCGCAAACCCAGGGCTCGCAAAGCTTCCAGCATCGAGCTTCTTTATTTCAGCCAAAGTGAACGTGCCCACTTCACCTTGTCCATCCGTGGTGCGGTCCACCGTATCGTCATGAATTATCACCGGGATTCTGTCTTTGGTCATGCGAAGGTCCAGTTCTATGAAACCAACTCCCAACTCAAGAGCACGTCGAAAAGCAGGCAGCGTATTCTCTGGATATCCTGGAGCCAGGCCTCGGTGTGCCACCACTACAATATCTCGGTCTGGCCATGCATCACGTGCCTTAGTGCCGGCAACTAAGCTCGTAAAGAATAAAACAACAATGAAAGACACCATCAAAATCCCCCTCAACCCTGTCACTCTCTCCTCTTCTCAAGGCACTTCAGCTTTTCTCCACGGTGTTTTTCTGTGCCCTGGACCATGATTTTCCCTTTCTGTTCCTACCCTCTCACTCTTCTCTCAAAGTTAAGACTATGAAAGTTTCCCCGCGTTATTCTGACAATTGCCAATCAGGTAAAAGATGCGGCGTGCCATTGGGCACGCCGCATCTTTGTGTTAACAACCTTCTCAATACCCCCCGGCAGCTTCTGCCGTACTATTTGCCAATGCTCATGGTGAACTGCAGATAATCGTATTGCGTTTTGA
>JBGVTJ010000069.1:0-13637 GCA_041862515.1 Thermodesulfobacteriota bacterium
ATGGATTCAATAGATGAAGTCATCCTTTTTTTAAAGAAGAATCGGAATCGTATAAGGGGAGGCCTGAGTGAGATTGTTGACAAGAAGGATATCACTGGATTTCGCCAGCGCGCCAGGAGTTTGGGGGCGGGGCTGGAGGCCGTCAATAAGGCCCTCAGTTCGGGAAAGATCCGCTTCATATTTGGGACTGGCGATTTAAAAGCCGACCATTTGGTAAAGCGGATCTTTCAAGAGGTCTATTTGGGGTCCCATTTCAGAACCATCCATGGCGTTGCTCCCCTCTTTTACTCTGGAAGAGGGCTTTTCGAGAGGGAGAGGCTAATGGTAAAGAGGGAGTCTCTGTCCATCCTTTCAAACCGGGTGAAAGTGGGGATTGCCAGCGGCAGGCCCAAGGCTGAAGCCATTCTCGGACTGAAAAATTTTCGCATCGAACCCTATTTTCGGAGCCTGGTCACCCTGGAGGATTGTGAGGTCGAACAGGAGCGAATCCTCGCACTGGAGGGAAACCGGGTAAATTTGTTCAAGCCCAACCCATTTTCCATCATAAAGGCCGTTCGCCAAATCAATCCCGGGAAGGTGAAGTGCGCCTATGTGGGGGACATTCCCGATGACATTGAGGCTGCAAACAGGGCCAAGAAGGAAATAGACATCCTATCCGTGGGATGTCTCGGCCCATACAGGGATAAGGAGGAGGCCCGGCGAAGGTTGTTGAAAATGGGGGCGGATCTCATAATCAATGGTGTAGATGACCTTGTGAGCCTCATCCAATGAGCAGAATGTACGTTGGGATCTTTGAAAAGGTCGCTTCTCGCTGCTCAAAACATTTTTTCGACCATTCTAAAGTTCTCTTCGCTGCAAACTCAAAACTCGTCTTTTCGGCTCAAAAATTGAGTTTGCGCTCGTTTCGCTTCACTAAGAATGGTTAACGAAAAAATCTTAACCCCGTTGTTGCGAAAATGTTGACATCAGCAATAGGTAAACTTTCTGAGATATGCAGGGGCCTTCGAGAAATCAATCTACATTTTGATTCAACTACGGGGTAAATTCGCGCTCAGAGCTTCCCTTCCGAATTTTTTAAAAATTTCAGATTCTTGGCCTGCGGAAAAGCCAACGGATGCCCAAAAACCAAGTAGCGGGGCCTTTTAGAATTCGACCTTGAGGTATTCCATGTTCAGCGCCTCGGCAACCGGTTTGTAGGTTACCTTTCCATCATAGGTGTTCAAGCCCCTCATTAAGGCTCTGTCGCTTTGCATGGCCTCTCTATAACCCACATTAACCATCTTGAGGCAGTATGGGAACGTGGTGTTGGTCAACGCGAAGGTGGATGTCCTGGCAACGGCCCCGGGCATATTTGCGACGCAATAGTGTATAACACCATCGACCTCATATGTGGGATCGTCGTGCGAGGTGGGCCGCGTTGTCTCGATACACCCACCTTGATCAACCGCTACATCGACGATTACGGATCCACTTCGCATAGTGGAGACCATAGTTCTGGTAACTACATGAGGCGTCCTGGCACCCGGTATCAGAACCCCCCCTATCAAGAGATCGGTTTTGGTGACGGCTTCTTCGATGTTTTGAATATTGGACATGAGGGTTTTGATTCTTCCGAAGAAGATGTCATCGAGATACCTCAGCCTGTTGAGGTTTATATCCAAGACCGTAACATCTGCACCCATTCCCAGGGCTATCTTGGCCGCATTGGTTCCGACGACACCGGCGCCAAGAATCACCACATTTGTGGGCTCAACACCGGGTACCCCTCCAAGGAGGACACCTCTGCCATTATGCTCCTTTTGGAGGAAGTATGCGCCCACATGGACGGCCATCCTGCCAGCGATCTCGCTCATCGGGGTCAGCAGGGGGAGGGTTCCGTCATCCAATTCTATGGTCTCATATGCTATTCCGATAACCCTCCGTTTTAAGAGGGCCTCGGTGAGTTCCCTCTCAGGGGCCAGATGAAAAAAGGTAAAGATGATCTGATCCTCGTGCATGAGATCATACTCCTGAGGCAGGGGTTCCTTTACCTTCATGATCATTTCAGCCTCGTCCCAGATATCCTTTTTGGAATCCATCATTTCCGCACCTGCCCGAATGTAATCCTCATCGGATATCCCGCTTCCCTCTCCCGCCTTTTTTTCGACCAGAACTCTGTGTCCCGCATCGACTAAGGTTTTCACTCCGGCCGGGACGATGCCGACCCTATACTCCTGCTTCTTAAGCTCTTTAGGTATCCCTATAAGCATGGCTCACACCTCATATTTATTGAGATATCGTTAAAAACGAAATCCCCAAAGGGACGTTCCCCTTGAGACGTGAAATCCTTAAAGGGTTTGGATCTCCGACAGGGAGTCGATGACGATATCGCCAACCTTCTCCATCTCAGTCCGTGGTGTGATACCACCCTCCAAGACGCCCACGGTGAGGGCTATTCCCGCCTTTTTACCCATGGTCATGTCACCCTCTGTATCCCCCACGAGTATGGTTTCAGAGGGGGGGATGTTGAGCCGTTTACAGATTGTTAGTACCATCTGTGGATGTGGCTTCGGGTGAGAGACCTCTTCAGCGCTCAAGATCATGTCGAAGAGGTGAGCGATCCCCAAGATTTTCAGGATCTCCTCCGTCTGGTTCCGGAGGTCGCAGGTTGCCAGGGCGAGGAGAAATCCACCATCTTTCAATCTCTTCAATATCTCCTGCATCCCCATGACCGGTTTCAAATCTCGGGGATAATCTCGGAGGGAATCAGCCCTTTCCAAGGCCCTGTCTACCGCCTGTTTTGCCTCATTCCACGGGTATCCGTTTTGATAGAGGACAGTGGCAGCAATGAGCGTTTCCTCCGAGTGGGGGGCAGAGACACAGGGACCCCTCGGGTCAATCCAATTCGTCAGGGGATCGACACCCCATGCCCTCATTATGGTTTCCCCCAACTCATTGGGACCGTTAACCTCCTCGAGAATGCAGGCAATCCTCTTGTTCGTGAGGGGGATCCAGATCCTAGAGAAATCCGTTAGGGTCCCGTCCTTATCGAAAATGATGAGCCTACAACCGATCTTTCGTCCCTTGATGGAGACATATTTCGTCAAGATAGAGCCCTTTCAATGGATCGGCGGGATTGAGCGGGGGCATCATTTGAATCGGATGCCCAGCCCCCTCAATTCCCTTATGGCTTCATCGTATGTCTTTCTCAATTCTTCGTCCGGTCTCATGGTCTGGATGTCGTAGCATTCATTCAAGATCCTTCCCCGGGGCGGATTCTTAATCCCACCCTCATAGGTTTCCATGAGCCGTCTGATGATCCGATTGGCCTCTTTTCGGGTGATTCCCACCATCCCATGGCCCAGAGAGCAGGTGAATTCGCTATCGATGGGCAGTGCGCCATTGGTGACGACGGCCTTATTCGGATGGACGTCTTCTATGCCTATTCCGGAGGATTCGATGGCCAGCAGATAAGCCCCCGCCTCATAAAAATACTGTTTCGTCCCGGAACCCGCCGCCGCATATCCAAGGGCATAGTAGGGAACGCCGACATTGCGGCTTATCGCCTGACTACTCGTGGAAACGACATAGAGCATATCGGGGGTTGTAGAGCAGACATAGGTCATGTGGACGGGGTAGGTTAGGTGGTAGGTTGCCCTCGCTACCAATATCCCATGAAAACAGTATGCTGTGGTCACAACGGCGGTTCCCGCCGGCCCTCCGGCATAGCCCCCCATGATGGGTCCAGCCTCTTGGCCGATATTGGCACCCCAACTGGTAAGATAGGCAACTTGATTGAGGGAGCTGTAATCGATTTTCAGTTCAGCGTGGGGGGCAATAAGCCACCCGTCAGATGGCCGAGCACCGAAGTCAGGGTTACTCGCGGCAATGGTGGATACGCCCTGAGCACAAGAGGACATATGATTGATGATTCCCATTCCGGGACGTCCTGCTCGCCTGAGCCCCTCCCTCCCTATTCGCATCATGGAGATGCCAGCCAAGGTCTCCACTGGCGAGCCCGCCGAGGACTTCAGGGATCCATGGCTTGTGACCGAGGGAATGCTTACCGTTTTGGCCTTGGAGATTTTCCCATAAGCCTCCACCATTTTTAGGGCTACATCTTCGGTGGTATCCGTCCCCGAGCCGACATGACAATGAGGGATCTCCGAGTCATCGGGTCTTCTACCCTTAAAAACACATCGATCCGGCCCCTCGCCAAAATAGGCCTCCTTTGGGGCCTCGTAAACCGCGTCCTCGATCTCTTTGCGGCTGAACTGAATCACCCTTTCCGTATCGATGACGTAAGTTCCCACATCGGCATACAGATCAAAGGCTGCCTGATAGATACGATCTGCCAAATCATCATCTGCGGGACATGGTGTACCTGGATCATATCGGATTTTATATTTCTCCACGACCTCCCTGACTTTGGGGATGAATACGTTCATGTCGAAATCCTTGGAGGACATTATGGGCCCTCTCGTCGCCCGCTCCAAGATCTCGTGGAAGCTAACCATGTCATCCTCCTCCTGTTCTTCTCGAAAGTAATTCCTTTGCGATTCGAACGCCATCCACCGCGGTTCCCCCATATCCATCGGCGCCGATTTCATCGGCCCATTTTTGATTAACCACTCCTCCGCCGACAAGGACGATATACTTATCCCTCAATCCGCTGGCCATCAAATGTTCAAGGATATCCCGTTGATAGGTCATGGTCGTGGTCATGATGGCCGATGCGGCAATGATATCAGCACCTACCTCCTCGGCCTTTTGGATGAATTTGGAAGCTGAGATATCCACACCCAGATCATGAACCTCAAATCCGGCCGTGCTCAGGAGAGTCGCTACGATATTCTTTCCGATTTCATGGACATCGGTTTGAACGGTTCCAATGACCACAGTCCCTATCTTCCCGACGCTTTCTCCCGCCGCCAACATCTTGGGTTTCAACAATTTCATGGTTTCCTTCCAGGCCTCGGACGCCATCAACATCTCGGGAAGAAATATCTCCCCACAACTAAATCGATTCCCCACTTTCTCCATGGCGGGCATCATTCCCCCCTGAATGATGGTTAGGGGGTCCATTGCAGCAAGGGCCTCTTCGACTAATTGAGCACTTCGCTCCTTATCTCCGCCGATAATAGCCTCTTCGATTCCCTTCAGGGTACCATCTCCAGTCATGCACGTTACCTCCCGCTCAATCAAAATTGGCAAAAAAGCTAGAGTTCCCTGCCGAAATATCTCATTTTCAAGAAAATTGAAGAGTTACAAAAATATTTCCTATAAGACTCAGGAAACCCTCCTAAAAATGGGATTGTTACATCCTCCCTTCAGCCTGGAACTGTTGTGCGACGAAATCGACCATCCCACGGGTTGCCGTGGAGAATTCGGCGGCCGTTGCGATCAGCGCGGCGTGTCCGTTGAATTCGTCGTGTACCATACCGTCCGGCTCGTAGGATTTTGCGAAATAGGGGAGCCTGAGCAGCTTATCCAGGGTTTTCGTCGGCGGGGGTTCATGGATGGCTTCCGAATCGAAGGGCCTCATCCGATTCTCGACCTCCATCAATTGGGCGATGTATTTTGGGGGAACGGTGTAAACGATATCGGCCCCTGCCACTTTCTCGACGTGCCAACTGGCGGCAGTCCCATCCTCAGTGGGAGGACTGATCCGCATGCTGCACATGAGCATCTTGTTAGGATACCCCTTCTCCTGCAATATCCCATATCCCCTTTTGAAGATCGACAACTCTGCCCAGCGCACATCGGCCTCGCTCAGCTCCATACCTCGGGATTCCGCTTGGCTCTTGAGGTCGCCAAGTGTTCCATACCGTGCAGACATATGGGTTATCACCGAGCGCCATCGAAAGAGATCGACATGATTCTTTCTCGCAATCTTCAATCCCTCTTGAACCGCCTCCATGCACGCTATGAATTGGGGAACGGTAAAGGCCAAGGTATTATTCGTAGCTATCCCGAGGGCCGTTAATCTTCGGATAAGCTCATATCCCTCCCGAGAACCAGGGCATTTAATCATAACGTTGGGGCTGAGTTGGGATAAGTCCATGGCCTGGGCGAACATCTTTTCGGTGTCGAAGACATCACGTGGGTCTACCTGGCCCGAGAGATACCCGTGTTTGTGGTCCGATTTCTCCCAGATGGGGAGAAAAAATTCCGCTCCCCTCTTGACAACCTCCTTGTAGGTGAGCCAGAAGATTTCCTCCACTCCTTTTTCTGGATTCGCCCTTATCAGTTCCTTGACGAAGTTCGCCCAGAATTGGGGATCATCCTTGATTGCATTGAGGCTCAGGGGGGGATTTGTAGTCACACCCCGAAAGAACGTCGCCCCGGAATTCTCGGGATCGAATAACCGCTTCAACTGCTCGCTCCATATCTCCCTCTTCTCATCAGGGGCTTTTTCCACGATCTCTCGAGCCCAATTTCTGTAGATGAGCGGCGATGAGTCCCACCAAATCTCCGCATTCGGGTTAACCTCGGCTATCTTTTCCAGTACGTGTTTCTCTGCCATAGTGCGTTCCTCCCCTTAGATATTGAGGTTTCAAAACCTCTTAGCCCTGGTTTCGAAGAATTTCTTGATAGCTCCCATGCAGGCCCGGTTTTGCTCCTGGTTTCCTAAACTGAGGCGAAACCCCTGTTTTCCGCCCGGCAATGTGTAGGTCTTAATCATTATCTTAGTCTCTTGGAAGACGAAATCCACCACGTCTTTTCCCTTGAGAGCGGTATCTCCGGGATCAACCAAAATGTAGTTGCCATAAGAGGAGAAGGGGTGAATTCCTTCAATTCCCGAAAGTTCCTCCCAGATATAGTCGATCTCCCGGCGGTTGAACTCCACCTTTCCCTTGAGTTCTTCTTCCCTTTCATCCCAAGCCGCCTCCCCAGCAGCCAATGAGAGGAGCCCCAAACTCCACGGGAGCTGAATTTTTCGGAGATACCCGATCATTTCCTGAGAAGCCAGTAGGTAACCGAACCGAATTCCCGCCATACCAAAGGCCTTTGACATGGTATGAGAGACCATGGCATTATCGGGATACTTCTGAATCAAGGGGGCATTGGAGGGCTGCTCCGGGTGATATTCCAGATATGCCTCATCTATGAAGACGGGAATTCCCGTATCCAGGAAGCGGATCAGATCCTCTTCCGGTATAAAATCCCCAGAGGGGTTGTTGGGAGTGCAGATAATGAATACCTTTGTCCTCGAAGTAACTGCCTTCAGCATAGCTTCGGTGTCGTATTGTAACCCCCCTTCCGTGGTCCTTTTCATATCCACTAAAACCGGTTTTCCCCCCACCGTTGTAACTCGAACCTTAAAGAGGGAGAAAGCCGGATTGGGAATGATCACCTCGTCACCCGGAGCGACGAAGAGGCGCATTATGTTATCGATCATTTCCGAGGATCCATTGCCCAGATAGACATTATCGGGGCCCAACCCGTAAAATTTCCCGATCTTCTCACGCAAACGGGGACCGGTATCCGGATAACGGTTGCCCAGTCGAGTCGCCTCCTGTACCGCCTTGACCACCTTCTCGGAGGGCCCAAGAGGGTTTTCATTGAGCATCATCCTCCCTATCTCGGGGTCGGCCCAGGCAAGCAGCAGATCATCAGTGGAATAGACCTGTACATCATCGATCCAAGGCACTAAGAACTTCCTTAACTCTCCCATTGTTCGCCTCCTCGTTTTGACTACCCTGCAGTTTTACTGTGGCTTTTTCACATCCCTGACATTGTAGCGGAACTGTCCCGATTCGACCTGGAAGACGTACTTGTCCCCGCGGTGATGGGCATGCAATACCTCAACGGCAACGTTCTTGGAATCGTAGATGATGCTTTCGAGAAAGATGCCCGGAGATTTCGGGGGTACATCGAGTAATAGTGCGTCCTCCCCGGCAAGGGTGACCGCCCTGAAGGTTTGGATAGACCGATGGAGTTCCGTTCCGAATTTCTCGGTGAGAATGTGATACAGGGATCCCGTAAGTTTCATTCCCACAAGGGCTTTGTATTCCCCGTAGGGGAGGTAGCTTCGCTCGATGACCAGTGGGATGCCATTTCCAGATCTGAGGCGCTTGGTCAGGATCGCCCGGCTATCCCCTCCCAACATGAGCTTTTCGGCAAGCTCCCCATCCGCTTCAACCACTTTTTGGCCCAGGATCTTAGTCTCAGGGGTAATGCCCATGCCCAGCATATCGTCCGTGAAGCTGGATATATTCTGAAGGGTATATTTGACCGACGGTGAGTCCTTGGCACTAATGAATGAACCAATGCCGTTCCGTTTTGAGATGAGCCCCTTTGCGACAAGTTCGGAGATAGCCTGTCTCACCGTATTACGGTTCACACCGCAGATCTCAGCGAGGGAGGACTCAGAGGGTAACCGCTCACCGACCTTATATCGGCCCTTACGGATCATCTCCTCAAGCCAATCGCTGATCTGGAGGTATCTGGGGATAGGGCTGTTAAAATCGACGATCTCAGACATGAGCTTCAATAAGGTTACCTGACTACCTGTCTATACAGTAACCAACCAAAAAAATTTTGTCAACCCTAAATTTTTTGAAGTTTCCTGGTTTCCTCCACCCAATAAACCGAACAAACCAGAACAACCAAATAAACCAAATGAACGAAATAGACCAAACAAGCCCGCGACATTGAGGAAACTCAAGAAACTCCACTTTTTATCCAGAAGGTGCGCTGGTAGCTCCGCCAAACCCCGCAAAGCCCTTATTTCCCGCCAAGAGCCTCAAGACCACCAACATGGCCACCACGATGGCAATGATGCAGGTGGTCATGGCGTTTGCGCTGGCCGTCCAGCCATCGTTATCCAGCTGGATGATCTCTATAGCAGCCAGATGGACGGTGGCGCTGACCAGGAAAATCACGGCGCTGATGGTGGTCATGGCCCTCATGAAGAAGTAGATGAAGTTCTGGACGAAGGCGACCATTGACAGGGGGAAGATTACTCTGATGAAGGTCCTGACTGAATCTGCCCCCAGGCTTATGGCGGCCTCCTCGACGGACGGGTCGATATTCTTCAAATTCGCCACACTGGATAGAGTCCCCAGGGTAAAATTGCAAACGACCACACAGATCACGATAATCGTCGATGTCCCATAGAAAAAAAAGATTGGGTAGTTGAATGCGAGGATGTACCCGAGCCCCATCACAAGTCCCGGTATAGCAGCGGGCATGACGGACAAAAGGTAGAGAAAGTCAACGCCGAAGGGCCTTTTCTTCTCCACGATATATCCCGCAATGAGGGTGAAAAAGGCCCCCAAGAGCCCCACCGCCAGTGCTATTTTGAAACTGGTCCAGATGGACGAATATCCGCCCAATGATGGGAAGTGAAAGTGCTTCAGGGTAAGGGTCCAATCGTAAGGCCAAACCTTCACAAAGGATCCCAATATAACCGTTGCGAAGACCAACAGGATGGCGAAGCTAACCAATCCACAGTAGATTGTAAAGCCCCACTTCTTGAATTTGCGGGAGGGCTGGAGAAATGGCCTCGCGGCGCCGCTAATGAGGGCAAAGCTCCTCTTGGTGATATAGTAGTTAATGAGGAAGGCGCAAACCGACGGCACCAAGAGGATAACACTGATGGTAGCCCCCAGATCGAACCGGAAGAGGTTCGTGACCTGGGAGTAGATCTCCGTGGCAAGGACGTTATAATCCCCTCCGATTACCACGGGGTTTCCAAAGTCCGTAATCGTCAAATTGAAGGTGAGGGCTGCGGCGCTTACCAGTCCATACTTTGCCGCGGGAACCGTCACCTTCCAGAAGACCTTGAGGGAGGATGCGCCCAGGCTCTGGGCCGCCTCGTCCAGCCTGGTGTCAACGGCGGAGAGGGTGGTATAGAGGATCACCACGGCATGGGGAAAGCAGTATAAAACCTCCGAAACGATTATCCCCGTTGCCCCATATATGGACCACGAAATTCTCAAGAGATGGGCAGTTATGAGGCCGTTCCGGCCAAAAAGCAGGATGAGCGCGAGGGCCTGCATAATTGAGGGGGCGATCAGGGGCATGAAAGCAACGATGTAAAAAAAACCCTTCCCCCTGATGGTGGTTCTCTGAAGGGCGTAGGCATAGAAGAAGGCCAGGATGGTGGTGATGGCCATGGTGATGATGGACACGTAGAAACTATTGTACAGGGACCGTGAGATACGGGGGTTTTGAAAGTACTTGATATAATTTTCTAAGGTGAGGCTCCCCTCCTTTATAAAGCTCATCTTCAGGATAGTGCCGATGGGAAAGAGCATGAAAAATACGAGGGCGATCCCGATACAGACGGTAACGACGATGACGATGAATTTATCGATTTTGAATTTTATTGAAGGCTGAGCGAATGTATCTGTTCTTGCTTTATCCATGATGAACTATTCAGGTAATTCTTCCTTGGAGGATAATGGGTACGCCAGGAAAGCCTCCGGAGGGAAATAGAGGTCTACGGAATCCCCTCGGTTCAGGTTCTTCAGTTCAAAATCCTTCTCGACCATATCGCATATGATTTCATCCCCATCCATGGATATCACCAGCCTCACGACTGCCCCCAAAAAGGTGATCACCTCTATCCTTCCATGGGTGAGGTTCGATCTTTCCACTGCCTCTGGCGTTTCCCCCGGTCTCATCACCTCGATCTTTTCGGGTCGAATGGCCAAATAGATATTTTCTGCGGACATGGTCTCTAGGGCCGGAACAAGGAATTCCCAATCCTTGAATCGTACCTTATCCCTCTGGCGTTTCCCTTGAAAAAAGTTCGACGTGCCGACGAAATCTGCCACAAAGCTCGATTTGGGAAATTTATAGATCTCAAGGGGAGTCCCTTCCTGCTTAATCTTACCCTGTTCCATCACCACGACCCGGTCGGCGATGGCCAGGGCTTCCTCCTGATCATGGGTGACATAGATCATGGTGATGCCCAATTCCTGTTGAAGCCGTTTGATCACGGCCCTCAGTCTCACCCTGATCTTTGCATCCAACGCGCTTAAGGGCTCATCGAGAAGCAGAACACTGGGATTGGGTGCTAGGGCACGGGCGAGTGCCACCCGCTGCTGCTGCCCACCGCTGAGCTGAGCAGGATAGTTCTCCCTCCAGTCATAGAGGCCAACCAGATCCAGCATTTCATGCACCCTCTCCCTCATGGGCTTCTTCGGCATCTTCCGCATCTTCAGGCCGAATGAGATATTCTCATGGACGTTCATATTCGGGAAGAGGGCATAGGACTGGAAGATAATGCCGAAATCCCTCTGTTGGGGCATGAGGGCGTTTATGATCTTCCCGTCATAGATGACCTTACCCTCCGTTGGGATCTCGAAACCGGTGATCATCCTGAGGATGGTAGTCTTTCCACAGCCGCTGGGACCCAGGAGGCAGACGAATTCCCCTTCCCTGATTTCCAAATTGACGCTGTCAACTGCCACAAGAGCCCCGAAGATCTTGGTGAGATTCTCCAGTTTCAAATCCTTTGCCATTCTTCCCCTCGATTTTTCATTCCCACAGGTTGTTCCATTTAAAGCAAGATTGCCTTCCTGTCAAGGGATGTTTCCGGTCTGGAGTTTCCTCAATCTCTTGGGTACTTCTTTATCCCTTCGCTTCAATGCTTCCGAAGTGACACTTTCGGGGTTCGCAGCTAGGGAATACTTGCCCCTTCCAGCCTCTAAAGGGCTGGCTTTCCCCTTACGTTCGGCTGAGCCCTTCGGTCCGAGCTCAGGGTCGAGGACTCACGTCGAAGCCTGCTTACCCTCGATGGGCACCCCACTTCTCCAGCAGATTACGCTCAGGGACAACGGAGTACTCAAGAAACCAAATAGACAAAATAAACCAGACAAACCACACAAACCAAAATAGCTTCTCACGTCTTCAATACATACGGTTTGGAAAAGGGCGGGGAAGAGAAAAAAAGCCCCGCCCTTTTCCAAACGCCCCCGCGCGTGGTTATCTCAAGAAGAGATCCTGCCATACGATCAGAATCTCACCCCGGTTTGTCGATTGCCACGGGAAATCCATGGGTGCCAGCTTGATGGTCTTTAACTGGGGAAGGTCCGCGGGACCGGGAATTCCGGGAAGGGTCACACCGAGCTTAAATTTGGCATATTCCCTCATGGCATCCTCGCTGATGGCCCAATCGAGGAATTTCTTCGCCTCCCTCGGGTGCTTGGCCCCTTTCAAGAGGGCATTGGACTCCAGTTCATAACCCGCACCCTCCGCCGGGAGCACCATCTCCACCGGGAACCCCTTCTTCTTGAGTTGTGAGTATACAAAGGCGAAAGAGGCCCCGATTGCAAATTCCCCGGCAGCGGTGAGTTTTGCCGGTTTTGACCCACTCTTAATATACTGGGCCATGTTTTTGTCCAGTTTTTTGAGGAAATCCCATCCCTTGTTCTTTTGCACCGGTTTTGTAGCATAATCCGGATCGAGCATTTCCAGAAGGCTTGCCACCTGTAAGAATCCCGTCCCGGAGCTTGCGGGGTTTGGCATGACGAGCATACCTTTGTAGACGGGGTTTAAGAGATCTTCCCAGCCTTTGGGTTTGGGCAGGTTATGTTTCTTCATCACCTCCGTGTTGAGGACAAAGGCGGCCGTATAGAGGTCGATGGCTGTCCAATAAGCATCCGGGTCTTTGAACTTATCAGGAATCTTGGCCCAGCCCTTGGGTTTGTATTTTACCAGCAAGCCCCTATCGGCGAAATCGGCCATATTGGTCACCGCCCATCCCCAGACGCAGTCCGCCTGAGGATTTTTCCTCTCCGCCAGCATCCGCGCGCCGAGTTCTCCCGTTGACAACCGAATAGTCTTAATATCCAAATCCGATAGCTGTTTCTTCGCCAACTTGAGATACTCAACCGTCTCATCTGTCTCCATGGAAGTGTAGACGACCACGGGTTTTTTCTCCGCCATTGCCCCGCCAGCCAGAAGAGAAAAGCAGAACAATACGGATAATACGAGGCCTAAGATAGTCATCAGCTTTTTCATTTCATCCTCCTTTACCTTGGCATTGAGCCTTCCGTTCGATTGGCACCACCCCGAATGGGCCGAAGCCCTTTGGGGGAGGGCATCGAGCCCTTAAGGATTTAATCATATTTATCCCCCCTTTCGCAATTTACTGTGAAGGAATGAAGCCATAAGATATGACCACCACCTCTTTGGGTTGAGGATCGGAGAAGCGATGCAGCAATGATTATCGTTGGATGAGTCCAAACGATTATTTTCAGCCGAGACCTGAGATCACTATAGCCGCCGAAACCATTTACGCGAATACGAAGCTATACAATGTATCGGTACGTGTCAAGCTCTTTTTATCTCCGTCTGTGATTTATCCCGGGTATCCCTCGACCGAACGTCTGTTTAAAAATACCTGGACATCTCGGAGAAAATTGGTTATATTACGCCTTGAAATTCAGCTTTGACCCAATCGTCACGTGGATCAACTGGTCGGGGCGTGGCGCAGCCTGGTAGCGTACTTGCATGGGGTGCAAGTGGTCGCCGGTTCAAATCCGGCCGCCCCGACCATGTCACAGCTATCTACCATATCACCTCTTTTTCCCAAAAGGGTCCTCATAAGGTTGATCTCTCCAAGAAACTTATCGGACCATATTTCGGATACGCCTCGGAGACCGAGGAGGGAGACGATTTATGAACATTTTCATCACCGG
>JBGVTJ010000070.1:0-2597 GCA_041862515.1 Thermodesulfobacteriota bacterium
CGAGGGCGTCGATAACCTTTGAATCGAAGGGAATCATCCCCAAAACCCCAACACCATTCCGTTCACAGTACTTCTGGATCCCCCTCGTATTTGCGAGGTTGATATCGTATTTGTTAATACAGGCGAGAGCTGGAATCTTGAAGTGGCTTGTTAAACCCAAAATCCTCTCCATGTCGTGAATACCCGAAAGGGTTGGCTCAACCACTACCAAGACCACATCCACCCCCGCAATCGATGAGATGACTGGGCATCCAATCCCCGGCGGGCCATCGATAATAACCAGATCCAAATTCCTCTCCTTCGCAATCTCCGACGCCTCTTTTCTCACCACCGTCACCAATTTGCCCGAATTTTCCTCGCCCATCCCGAGGCGGGCATGGACCATTGGGCCATAATCCGTCTCCGAAACAAACCATTCGCCGTTGAAGTCCTCTTCCATGGTGATGGCATTCTCAGGGCATGCATAAACGCACAGTCCGCAGTGATCACATGCAATGAGATCTACTTCTCCATCCTCGATGGCATCAAACCGACAGACCTCGGTGCATGTGCCACATTTGGTGCACTTTTCGGTGTCAACAACGGGAGAGCGCCCGCCGGAAAAAGGCTCCCTCCTCTTAACCGTTGGATTGAGAATAAGGTGCAGATCAGCGGCATCCACATCGCAATCGGCCAATACCTTCCCCTCGGCCAGGGAGGCAAAGGCGGCTGTGAGGGTTGTCTTCCCCGTCCCCCCCTTACCGCTGATGACCGTCAGTTGTCTCATGAGCCTTCCTTCATGCTCCGGAAATTCTTGCTTACATAGTCTTGAATGGCCTGATGAAGGCCACTAATTGCTAACAGCGAACAGTGAGACTTTCTGGCAGGCATGCCCCCTGCCGCTACGATCACATCGTTGTCGGTTAAGTCCATTGCCTCTTGGATGGTCTTTCCTACGGCGAGCTCCGTGGCAATGCTCGATGTAGAAATAGCCCCCGGACAACCGGATACGAGGAATTTGAACTCGACGATCCGCTTCTTTTCGACTTTAATACACACCTCGATATAATCCCCGCACGTCGGATCCCCCACCACCGCGTAGCCATCGGGGTCATCGATGAGCCCGACATTCCGGGGATTCAGGAAATGATCGATAACCGTCTCGGTATAAGATATATAGCCAAAATCGGAGTCAGGGGGGGCCTCTTGTTGATAGGGTTTCCTCCAGTCATCACCCGTTCCCGCCATGAACCCCTCCTAATTGGCCAATGCCTCAATTTTTCCGAGCAATTCTCGAAAGGCCGACCTATATTCCTCCATCTCTTCCACGAGGGGAATTCCCCTGGAGTAGAGCTCGGCGATACGCTGATCCATTGGGATCTCCATCACGATGGGGATATCCTTTTCCGCGCAAAAATCCCAAACTCCCCGGTCCCCGACATCCGCTCTATTGACCACTACGCCCATGGGAACACCCAGTTTCTCCGCCATTCCCACCGCTAACTCAAGATCATTCAAGCCAAAGGGGGTGGGTTCCGTAACCAAGAGACAAAAATCGCTTCCCTTTACCGTCTCAATCACGGGGCATGACGTGCCCGGCGGGGCATCGAGGATGATCGTGCCCGGGTTCCGCATGAACGTTTTCTCCTTCTTTATGAGGGGAGAAGCCATGGGTTCTCCGATGTTGAGGATTCCCTGTACAAATCCGATCTCGCCTGCTCTGCCCACCTGTATCGTCCCGATCTGTCTTTCAACCTCGGTGATGGCATCCTCGGGACACACGTAAGAGCAAGCCCCACAGCCATGGCAAAGCTCATCGAAGTTGAGAACCGTTTCCTTCACCACCACAATAGCATGGAATTCGCATGCCTCGCCGCATTTACCGCAGTAATTGCATTTGGCCTTGTCGACCCGAGGTACGGGGATAATCGCGGGGATCTCCTCTTCAATTGTCGGCTTCAAGAAAATGTGGGCATCGGGCTCTTCGACATCGCAATCCAACAGTTGCACATTTTCGAGGGAAAGGGCCAAATTCGTGGCCACTGTCGTTTTCCCGGTTCCTCCCTTTCCGCTTGCAATAGAAAGAATCATGGGTCCTCCCAATTTGATAGGGCCGGGCCTCCGAATCCATCACTACGGGATATCATCACCTTCAGTGTCGTCTTTTTTGGGGCGGGTATAAATGATCTTATACTGATCCTCGAACCCCCTAAAACATGCCCTGCATTCCTCGGACTCTTCATCCGCCGAATCGCAATCCACAGGGGGTAACGGTTCTAGGTGAACCTCATGGCCCATGGATCTGTAGAGCTCCGCCGCCTCGCTCAAACGAGGCTCGTTGGCGACGAATCGCCTCGTCCACCCTTCCTTGATCAGCTCATCCACTTTTAGAACCCTCTCCCATCCTTCCCCTTCGATCTTTGTGCCAACAGGTAATTCTTGATGGCCGCACGGAGCGTATCAGCGGCTAAAACTGAACAGTGGGCATCCGCATCGGGCAACCCGCCCAGTGCCTCCAATACATGGGTATATCTGATTCTGGAAGCCTCTTTGATCTCCTTCCCCCTGACCATATCCGTCACCACGCTGCCGCAGGCGATGGTCGTTCCGCACCCGTC
>JBGVTJ010000071.1:0-9696 GCA_041862515.1 Thermodesulfobacteriota bacterium
GTACTGCTTCCACATATCCATCCTGGTGACCATGGGATAGCTGTGCGAGCCCGTTGGCGCGGGGATGGTGATCCATGTCCCATCCACATGGGATATGTAGGTCGAAACTTCGTCGAATTTGCCATACTTCCCCTGAATATAATCGGCCACATCGTTCATGGGCTCGAGCTTGTCCTTGAAGAAAAGCCCATCAAAGGTGGTGAGAACCACGATGTCGTGTCCCGTACCAGCCCGAGCCTCTGCCGAGGCAACGGTCAGCATTTCCGTCGCGCTGGGACCGATGAAGTCCGCCGTGACTTCGACCTTGTTCTCCTTCGCCCACTCTTCAATGACCGCTTTCTGTATGTCGGTTGCCCCGGGAACCCAGTGATTCCACATCGCGATGGAGAGCTTCGGCTGCTGGGCATAGGCTTTGCGCGACACGCTGGGGATAGCCGCCGCACCGGCTATCGCAGCGCCGCCGGCAGCCACAGTCTTAATGAACTTTCTTCTCGTTATCTTCTTTTTCGCCATGTTATAAATCCCTCCTTTCCCATTGATGAGATTTCTCTAAAATCCCACCTTTCCCAATAGAATAGACGTATCTCAATTCCCCCCTTTCCTGTGAAATGATTCGGCCCAAATCCCCGAATCTTGAGTTGCCCCATTGTAAAACGAGATTTCAATCCTTGTCAAGTATTTTCGAACAGTATTTTCGAAGAGAAGGGTCTTCGCTGGCATCATGTTTTGAGCTATCCTCCGTCCCCCTTCAACCTGAACCCGAAGGGAAGCCAGGAAAGGGCTTCTCGAAGATAAAACCGGCGTGGAATTCACGTACCGCTGGAACCTTCCTGAATACTCCACAAGGGAACAATGCCGTTGCGGTATCAGTCCCATCGGTCATGCATCCTTTTTCAGGAAACCCAACCCATCAGAGGCAGCTCTGTAAAGCAGTCCTGAATCCGTGTTGTAGGCGATGAAGGTCATCCCCTGGGCCTTCCAGTAGAGCAACTGTTCCAGACTCCCCATGTGGGTTCCTGAATGTTTGCCACATCGGCGCGCGGCGTCCACCACCTTCTGGATCGCTTCCACAACCTTCGGGTGGTCCGTCTGCCCCTGGTATCCCAGGTTAAATGACAGGTCGTTTGGGCCCATCACCGCCAGGTCGATCCCATCCACGGACAGGATCTCGTCGATATTCCGGATTCCCTCCTCGTTCTCGATCTGAGCGATGACGAGCGTTCTGTCGTTCGCCTCCGCCGTGAAATCAGATGCCTTCACCGCGGCGAAATCCACCTGTGCATTGCTGAGCCCCACCCCCCTTCTCCCCATGGGCGGGAATTTCGCGTAGCTGACAGCCCTTTCCGCCTGCTCCCGCTTTGACAGCATCGGTACCATGATACCCTCGGCTCCGGCATCCAGAACGCGGGAGATAAAGTATCGTTCGGCATGCGGAACACGAATGATCGGGGCACAACCAACGGATTTGGCTCCCCTGATGAGATCCGCCACGGTCTCCAAGGAGTATGCCCCGTGTTCCATATCGATATACACGAAGTCAAAGCCCACCCGACCTACCAACGTCGTCACACCCGGATCCCGTCCCTGCCGGACCATCATCCCGTAAACGACTTCGCCGTTCACCACCCTCTTTCGAATTTCACTCCACATACGCCCCTTCTCCCTTCATTGATCAATATTTGAGGGCCCCGGATGTTAGTCCCCTGACGATGTATTTCTGCGCCAGCAGGAAGAAGATCAAACTCGGTATCACCGCGTATATTCCCGCGGCGCACATGCGATTGTAATAAGTATACTCATCCCCGACAAAATAGTAGAGCCCCACCGTGATGGGCTTGAGCTCATCGTAGTGAATGAAGAGGAAGGGGGCGAAGAATTCATTCCACGCCCACATGAAAGCGACAACCGCGATTGCGTAGACACCGGTGGCAGCCACCGGGATAACGATTCGAAAGATTGCACCGGTCCTGGAGCAACCATCCACAATTGCCGAGTCTATCAGTGCGCGGGGAAATTGATCAAAAAATCCCTTCAGTAACCATACGACAAGGGGATAGCTGAGATAAATCAAATAGAATACGACAGCGAGCCGGGTGTTGAGCAAACCGAGTTTCATCAACACCAAATAGTAGGGAAGCAGCAATGCCAGCGGAGGTATGGTGCGTGTGAACAGAAAGAGCCCGAGAACCATGTTACTTCCCTTGTACTGATATTGGCTGAGAGCATAACCAGTAAATGTCCCTGCAACGACGATAATGAAGGTGGAGATGAGACACATGATGAGGGAATTCTTCAGGTACGTGGGAATCGGCGCCTTATACCAGGCCTCATACATAGTATCCAGCGTGAAGTTCTCCGGAAAATAGGTGGGCGGGTATCTGAACGTTTCAGCGTGTGTCTTAAAGGCCGAGAGCCCCATCCAGATAAACGGCGATATCATGAAGAGAGTAATCACGCCCAAGACCACATACGGGGTAGCCCGGTGATCCACGATTTTGACAAGAACCCTTCTCATCTTTCCTTTTTATCCCTTCTTGAGAGTGTAGTATATAAAGAAAGCGCCGATCGCGAAGGTGAGGATAATCAATATCACGCTGGCGCTGGCTGCTAAACCGAAATTCAGAAATTCGTACATATAATCGAAGAGGTAGGCGCCGAGAACATAGGTACTCTTAGCATACCCCCCTCCAGGCGTCATGGAATAGATGACGTCAATACTTCTGAAGGAGAACATGAGCGTTATCAGCGTCCCGATGAGCATGGGGCGGCTGGCAAGGGGCAGGGAAACGTATTGAAATGTATGGAAAGAGTCGGCCCCGTCAACCTTAGCTGCCTCGTATAAATTCGGCGGGATTGATTGAAATCCTGCCAAGGTAATGATGGTGAGGAAAGGAATGCGCCTCCATGCGTCCGCGATGATTACCCCGGCCATGGCCGTGCTCGGCTTTTTATAAATGTTCAACGGCTCGCTTATCAGTTTCACTTTCATGAGGAGATCACTAATGGGCCCGAAGGATGGGTGGAACATCCACGCCCAGAGGAAGCCCGAAAGGATAAGAGGGACTGCCCATGGCATGACTACCAGCGACCTGAAAAAGGCTGAGCCCTTTACGATCCGGTTTAGGCAAACGGCTAGAATCACGCTGATGAGAAGCGTCAAACCCGTCGAGCCGAACGAGAATATAAAGGTACGTATCAAGATTATGGGAAGCGAGGGATCCTCTAAAACTTCTCTGTAATTGGCCAATCCGGTGGGAATGACGGGAGACATATTGTCGTAGCGGAGGAAGCTTATGTAAAAGACATAGGAAAAGGGAATGAGAACCCAGAGAAGCAAGATTACTAATCCGGGAACAGAAAGTGCGACGCCATACCCAGAATCACGTAATTTCATTTAGAGAGCACCCCTATCCGTTTTCCCTCTTGTGTTGGATGTCCAGTTTCCCCTTTTGGGGGAGGTTAAAGGCAGAGAACTAACCTCCCCCATTTCTATATACCGGCGTTAATGCATGTACTTCTTGATTTTAGCCAGAGCTTCCGATAGGGCCTTGTTCGAATCCATCTTCCCTACGATGGCTTTCCCCAGGTATTCCGAGAGAATATCTGAAACGTAGGCTGCTCCGGGCGGAAGTGCCTCCAAACGAGCGGTCTTAGCCGATACCGCCCTCACCTCGGGTATGGTTGTCCCCGCCTTAACCGGCTTTTTATCTCCGATCTTCTCGGCCACAGCCGTGGCAAGCTCCCAGTCCACCTTATCCACGATATTGGGATCTTCGTACACGGCGGGCAGGAATGAATCGTTCCCCTCCACGAGGAGCTCGTACATGCATGCTTCTTTACTTCTGTAGAAATCGAAGAAAAGCATGGCGGCTGCTTTGTGCTTGTCATCGGCGAAGTTGTTAATTACATACTCATCATAGTTTATGTAGCCGCTGCGATTTGAATCCGGCTGTGCGGCATCCCATTTCGGTGGTTGAACTGCGGCCCAGTCACCTGCCATTTCTGGGAAATCGAGGGGGAACTTCACAGCGTAAACGGAATATCCGAGCATCATAGCCGCCTTGCCCATGCCGAATGATTTTTGATAGTCTTCCCACGAATATCCCAAGCATGCCACATCAGCTATGTCCTCGTTTATCATCCTTACCAGGTAGTTCCAGGAGTTTCTAAACTCCGGCGTGTCCAAATTCCATTTTCCCTCCTTGAGGAGCCTTCCACCTTGCGAGTATGTGAGGGCGCTCAGCATGGCTATGTGAATATGACCGGCTCTGGTGGCGCCGAAGGTGAAACCGTAGTAGTCTTTCCCGAGATTTGTCTTCGCCCATTCCCTGCACTTTTTGGCAGCCTGGTGGACTTCTTCCCAGGTTTCCGGAATCTTTGTAACCCCTGCTTTCTTTAACCAGGATGGTCTATAGTAAAAGACATACCATTGAACGATGTTCACCGAGCCATAATAATGACCACCCCAATTTATGGCATCTACCATGCCGGGAGGGTACAGCTTCTGTACCTCTGGAGTCCACAGTTCATCGATGGGATGAGCCCAACCGGCAGCGGCGACGTGGGCATATTCAACCTCAGCGCGAATAAAGCCAAAATGGACGCTCGGGTCTTTCGAGGTAACCACGGATAAGAACTTGGGAAATGTGTAAGCAGCTCCCACTTCAATACACTTCACAGGGATCCCGGTCTTCTTCTCGAACAGTTCCATGCCGATGGCCGTAGCAACATCACCCTTCAACGAGCCACTGTTAAAGAAAACTAATTCCTTGACTCCTTTTGTGGCCTTCTCCCATCCCTTGGGAAGGATGTACTTGTCTGCGAGCAGCCGTTCGGTCATGGGTTTCGGTTTGTTCCAATCGATGTACTCGTATGCCTTTTTCCCCTGTGCTGGGGAGGCAAATCCGAGTGCCAGCACAACTGCGATAATCAAACACAAAGCTCCTACATTCTTCTTTTCCATTGCTTATCCCTCCTTTTCTTATTTTTAGGCTCATCGGGCTCCCTATTACTTCACCTCCTTTCAGCCCAATTTTTTCCCTCTTCTATGGGGGGTAAGTCCACCCTATTAGATTGAAAACTCTGTGTCAAGAATTTTTTCACTTTTTTTACTCATGTACAAAAGGGAAGCCTCGAGATCACGAGAAAACTGGAAAAAGAAACTCTGGGCGTGAATCGAAATTTTTTCGATTACAATTCCTGGCGATATGGAACGGATGCGAATTCAATTCCCAAACGCAAATGGCGAACCTTAGAATTATCGAAAAAAGCTTTGAGCAGCGGAGAGACCTTTCCAGAGATCTCCCGTTTTTTTCTTGACAGATATTCTGTCATCGCCCTACAATGGGCCGCGACGTTGAGGTATCTACCTGCCGCTTACCTGTAAATTCCTGGAGAATTAGGGTATGATTAAAAATTAAGTCGGTAGCAGGGCAAATGGGAAGCGGTGTATAAAAAAGGTATGACGGGATATGCCGGATGAGCGTGCTGTTTGAACCCTATGAATTCGCCGGTATAAGAATGCCCAACCGCTTCGTGCGATCCGCCACAGTCAATAACCTTACCAACGAGGAGAACCGGATTACCCCCGAGCTTTGGAAGCTCCACACCGATCTTGCGCGGGGTGGGGTAGGCCTCATCATGGCAGGCGTCTGGCGACCCAAGCGCGAGTGGACAATCGGCCATATCTTCCAGCAGCCCTGCCTGGACGTACCCGGAATCCAGGAAGAAATACGTGCGTTGGCGGACGAGGTACACCGACTGGGAGCGGCCTTCGTGCCACAGATATCTCCACCTTTCAGAATCAACGGCAAGCAGGTGAGCGGTTCTTTTATGGATATTACTGTCGTTCCCCAACCATTGGATGCTCGCGACATCCGCGATATCAAGGATGCTTACCGCGAAGCGGGGAAGGTCATTCGGAACGCTGGATGCGATGGTGTCCAGCTCCACTGCTGCCATAACGACGTCCTGAGCCGTATGATCTCCCCCTTCTTCAACCAGCGAAACGATCAGTACGGAGGTCCAGCCGAGAACCGCGCTCGCCTGGTATTGGAGCTCGTACATGAGCTGAAGGAAGGCACCGGTGAGGATTTCCCGGTGATGATCAAGATGAACGCCTCTGATTTTCGGGAGGGCGGCATGACGGCCGATGATGCAGCCGAGATAGCCGCAATAATCGCCACCGGCGGTATCTGCGCCGTAGAACCCTCCTGCGGCGGCGCGGGCGCTTCCTACACCCCCTCCGGTCCCATCGCCAAGGACGAATGGCATGAGGGCTATATGATCGAGTATGCAGCGCGTATTAAAGAGGCCGCCGATGTGCCAATCATGGTAGTAGGAGGTTTACGCGACCTGAAAATGATGGAAGATGTGGTAACCAGCGGCAAAGGCGATCTGATCTCCATGTGCCGACCGTTTATTCGCGAGCCGGGCCTCATCAACCGTTGGCTCTCGGGAGACATCTCGCCGTCCCGTTGTGATTCCTGTGATGGCTGCCTTCGGGTGACCGAGCGCAGCGAGAAGCTCCGTTGCACAGTGACGACTCGTGCTGATGGAACTCCTAAGAAGAAAACCTAATCCCGTTCATAGGACTTATCTGCCTATTCCTCGCACTTCTCCTGCGAGGTGGCATTTGATAATGATAAAGTTATGTGCAGGGAGAATTTGGAGTATTAAGGAGGTGAAGACAAAAAGAAATTTGACCCGCATAACATCACAGAAATTAAGAATGTAAAGGAGCGAATACGATGAAAAAAATTGGATTTATCGGAGTGGGCATAATGGGCAAACCCATGGCCAAAAACCTTATTGATGCTGGGTACAAACTCATAGCGTATGATATCGTCGAGAAAGCCTTAAATGAAATCGTTCAACATGGAGCGGAAAGAGGTGCTTCACCAAAAAATGTGGCAGAAAATAGTGATATTATCATTACCATGCTTCCCAACTCCCCAGATGTAAAGAAAGCCGTACTTGGAGAAAATGGTGTCATCGAAGGCGTAAGGGAAGGGCAAATCCTCATCGATATGAGTTCTATTGCTCCTCTCGTTTCACAGGAGGTAGCTCGAGAACTAAAGAAAAAGGGAGTGGAAACGCTGGATGCTCCGGTGAGTGGTGGGCAGGAAAAAGCCGATGCTGGTACCCTTGCTATTATGGTAGGGGGAAAAAAGGAAGTATTCGACCAATGCAAGGAGATTCTGGAAGTAATGGGCGGAAGTGTCACGTTAGTAGGTGATATTGGTGCCGGCCAGACTACGAAACTGGCAAATCAGATCATCGTCGCCATCAATATAGCCGCTGTGGCTGAAGCTCTGATCATGGGGAAGAAAGCGGGTGTAGATCCCGAAGCGATTTTCAACGCTATTAGGGGAGGTCTTGCTGCCAGCCAGTGCCTCGAGGATAAAGCACCCAGAATGTTTGAGGGAAGATATGACCCTGGATTCAGGGTCAGACTGCATGTCAAAGATCTCACCAATGTTTTGGAAACAAGTAGGGAGCTCCATATAGCTATGCCGCTAACTGCCGAGGTTATGCAAATGATGCAGGTGCTTATGGCTGAGGGTCATGACGATTTAGATCACGGCGGGCTCGCGCTGTACTATGAAAAATTGAATGGCCTGTCTTTGAAAAAGAGGTAAGCAGTATATCCACTGGTAAGATCGGAAGGTACATAAGGTGAGCCGGACCATTCCGGTGTGGCCCTTTTTTGATTACCTGTCAATGCGTGAGCTGCCCCCCTCCGAGGGAAGAGGATTTCCATGAAGAGAGAGGAGGAACGATGATGGAACTCAAGGGCAAGAGAGTTATCATTCTGGTCGAAGAGATGTACAACGAGTACGAATACTGGTACCCTTACTATCGGCTTAAAGAAGCCGGGGCGGATGTCACGGTGGTGGGCTCGGGAAGCTCCGAAACCTATAACAGCAAGTCGGGACTGCAAGTAAGTGTCAACACCAGTGCTGACCACGTTTCGGCAGCCGATTACGACGGCATCGTCATACCAGGTGGGTATGCGCCTGATCTTATGCGTCGCTATCCATCCATGGTCAAACTGGTGAAGGATTTTTACGAGACGGGGAAAGTCGTAGCGGCCATCTGTCATGCGGGCTGGATGTTGGCCTCCGCAGAAATCGTTCAGGGTAAAACCGTAACCTGTTTTTTCTCCCTTAAGGATGACCTAATCCATGCCGGGGCAAACTACGTTGATCAAGAGGTGGCTGTCGACGGTAACTTGATCACCAGCCGAAAGCCGGACGATCTGCCCGCCTTTATGAAGGCTGTTATTGCAGGTCTTCAAGGCAGCTCCGGATAACCGTCATTCCGGAAAAGTCTCAAGGGCTCTAGCGGTTTTATCGAATGTGATTAAACGATGTTGCAATAAAGTTATACAATAGAGTTTTGCCTCATTGGAAAGGAGAGGGATATGGATATGAGGGAAATAAAAACCCATGTGTTTCTCTCACCCAACAGGATTCTATTCGGTATCGATGCGGTAAAGGGTGTAGCAGCTGAGGCCAAGCAATTGGGCGGAAAGAAGGTCCTCATCGTAACGGACCCAGGGGTCGCCGAAGCGGGCCTCGTTGAGGCAATCAAGGGCCCTCTGGAATCGGATGGCATCGCCTTTTCCCTGTACGACCAGGTAGAGCCGGAACCATCGGCACGTATTGTGGACCAATGTACCCAATACCTAAAAGATGAGAATTGCGATCTGATCATCGGAGTGGGCGGCGGGAGCTCACTGGATGTGGCAAAGGGGGCCTCCATTATGGCCACCAATGAGGGAAACATATTGGATTATTCCGGGATAGATGTCGTCCCGAAAAGAGGCCTCCCGAAAATCCTCATTCCCACCACGGCTGGAACCGGCAGTGAAGTCACTCGGGTCCTTGTCGTCACCGACGAGGCCTCCAACATTAAGAAGGCGGTTTACAGTAACCACGTCCTCTCGGATGTGGCCATCGTCGACCCCATGATGACCCTCTCCATGCCCCCCAAAGTCACTGCTGACACGGGCATTGACGCCCTGGTCCACGCCATCGAAACCTATGTATCGCTTAACGCCACGCCCTTCTCCGACATCCTTGCCGTCGAAGCCATAACATTGATCGCGGAAAATGTAACCATGGCCTTTGCCAAGGGAGAAAATGTTGAGGCCAGGTATGATATGTCCCTAGCTGCGACCATATCGGGTCTTGCCTTCAGCAGCGGAGGGCTGGGTGCTGTCCACGCTTTATCAAACCCCCTTGGCATTGAATACCACCTCCCCCACGGAAGGACAAACGCCATCATGCTTCCCCATGTCATGACATTCAATCTCATCGGGAACCCCACAAAGTTCGCATGGATCGCCGAAGCTATGGGGGAAGCAGTGGAGGGTCTATCTCCCATGGAGGCCGGGGCTTTGGCCGTGGAGGCGGTTAAGGAACTCCTCAACCAGCTGAAAATCTCCATCCGTTTGAGGGATTACGATATTCCCCAAAAGGATATCCCCAAACTAGTCGAGGGGGCAATGAAAGTCTCTCGCCTCTTTGTGCCCAATCCGAGGAATTTAACCCACGAAGACGTGGAGGAAATCTTTCGGATGGCCTGGTGATTCCCAGTAAACGGACTCAACATCAAGTGAAGATGAGGGCAGGTAAAGGGCGCCGATTTTTTGAATCCGAAAAACCTATTTACCAACTGAAAAATCAATAA
>JBGVTJ010000072.1:0-30373 GCA_041862515.1 Thermodesulfobacteriota bacterium
ACTCTAACAATCGGTTTGTTAGCTTCTCTTGTGTGCCATTTTTTATTTTCGTTTATTTCTCAGATCGAAGGGGGATGGGTCTTGTTTGGATTTTCCCATCTCCCTGTTTTTGCCTTCTCTTCAACTCTTCTTTATTAAAGTTAGACTTAATTTTTCAAAAAAAAAAGAGGTCCTGCATAATTGTTTTCTTTATTTCACGCCTATTCTACTCCAACTAATACGGTGTAGTAGAATTGAAATGTTATTTTCCTTGAAATATTTATCCGATGCTTCTTTTGCACCTGCATAAAATCCATAATCATCAACTATGAGAACCCCTTTATTTGATAATAAAGGGAATAAGTATTCTAATTCATGATATGTACTCTCATACCAATCTGTATCTAATCGGAGAAGAGCAATTTTAGATGGTACTGTATTTGGAATTGTAATTTCAACTTTCCCCTTGACAAATATTATATTTTCCTGTGGATATCCAGTTGACAGCATATTTTTCTTTACCTTGCGCATTGGTGCGAATGCCCATTTTTTGCAATTGTTTCTCTGTTTTCTTTCCCATGAAATAATTACAGGAAAACCATCAGTAATTTTAATATCTTTTTCAGTGGGCTTAGTCATACCTTCAAAAGTATCATAGAGATATATTTTTCTATTCATATCTTTCATTCTGAGAAGGGTATGTGCAATTATCATTGAACTTCCACCTTTCCAAACACCACACTCTACAAAATCACCAGGTATTCTTGAATTTACTATATATTCAGTAGCTTTATATGTGGAATACATTTTTTCTATGTTAGTAAAAGTATAATCCTTGCATTGCTCATATATTTCTTTGAATTCTATGTCCATATCTTTTGGATAATACTCTTTATTATAGCGACGGATTTCATATCCAAAGAAATGACATAAGTTTTGAATTTTTTGCTTAATTAGCGGTTTCATGACTAGTACCTTATTTATTTGAAGAAAACAGTTGGTTAGCTTAGGCCATAGAATAATTCTAGAATGTATAGGGAACCGTGGTTAAATGTATTTAATAACGATTTTTTCATAATTTTTGTCTTTTCTGAAATTCTTTACAGGAAATTCTCTCTTTCTCCACATCTTCTTTCTCAAATTCTCATCTATGCTGCCGTTTTTTCTAGATGGAAAACTTTATAACGGGAAGATATCTTGGGCGAAACGACTGGGAAATAGTTGATTTTTACTATAAAGTCATTATATTATGTTTGTTAATCCCTTTTCTCCAATAGCTTCATAATCTTGTCTAACTTCTTACTTTTTGGTCTTCCTCTCATTTCATTGATGAGAGCCATCCTCGCGTTTGCGGTAAGGGATAAATACTGAGTTTTCTTTAAATTTCTCTCTTTGTTCCACAATTTCACAAAAAATGGGGGGTATCGAATTATACAATATCCCCCGGATAAATCAAATGAAAAAGTTGTGTTATAGTTGAATCACGAAGGGGAAGGGGATTTTTCTATCCTTAATAAGCATTATACTAAGAATGGTTACCGAGAAAATTGTAATCCGCGCTCAGAGCCCCTTTTCCGAGTCTTGCACAGATCCACCGACCTTCGCCTTGACAAGGAAATTTCCCGTAGTATATCATGAACTCCTGAACGAAAAGCTCATTAAGCACATTACGGACGAAATGGGTAAGCTCATGGGCGATGAGAGCACGAGGGGAAAGGTCTTGAGCTGAGGGGGTATTTTTGGAGAGGGTAGGCATCTTCCTGAAGAGAAATAAGCCTGAGGCCATTGAGATCACACGGAAGCTCATCCGGTGGTTCAATGAGCGTCATATCGGCGTGTACCTGGAGGATGAGATGGCCGGGCAATTCAAAGGCACGACGGGTTGCCCGAAGGAAGACCTCCCATCGCGGGTAGAGGGAATCATCGTGTTGGGGGGGGATGGGACCCTTCTCAGTTTGGTGAGATTGATGGGGAAGAATCAGGTTCCCATCTTGGGGGTCAATTTGGGCGGACTGGGGTTCCTTACGGAGATAACTCTGGATAACCTCTACAAGGTATTGGAGGGGTTGATCCAGGGAGACTATAAGTGCCATCGGAGAATGACGCTTCACATCCATGTTGTGAGGGAAGGGGAAAAGGTGGCCAATTTCACCGTGTTAAACGACGCGGTAATCAACAAGGGAACACTGGCCAGGATCATCGACTTGGAGACTACCATCAATAATGAATATTTAACGACGTTCAAGGCCGATGGGTTGATCATTGCTACCCCAACGGGTTCCACTGCCTATTCGCTTTCGGCCGGAGGGCCCATCGTGTACCCATCTCTGCAAACCATTGTTATTACCCCCATTTGCCCCCATACGTTGACCAACAGGCCCATTATCATCCCGGATGATGTGATCATCAGGGCAACCCTCAATTCGAAGAATGAGGAGGTCATTTTGACCTTAGACGGACAGGTAGGTTTTTCCCTGCGGTTCGGAGATACCGTGGAGGTCGGAAAGGGAGGGAATGCCATCCTGCTCGTCGAATCCCCGTATAAAAGCTATTTTGAGGTGCTGAGGACGAAGCTGAGATGGGGTGAACGATAGGTCCCGCTAAAATCTGAATCGTATTTCACTCGCCCGGGACCGATTCTCCCAAATCGGGGGCCAAGGGGGCCTTAATCCAAAACATGCTTTCGGCATTACAGATAAGGGATTTCGCCATCATTGATGAGCTGGAAATCTCCTTCTCCAAAGGATTGAACGTCCTGACGGGGGAGACGGGAACGGGGAAATCCATCATCATCAACGCCGTAAATATGATTCTCGGGGACAGGACCTCGGACGACCTCATCCGCACATCGGCCAAGGAAGGCATCGTCGAGGCCTTGTTCGATATTGCGGGAAATGAGGAGCTGGGTGAAAAACTGAGGGAAAAGGGATTCGAGAGCAAGACAAGCATGGTCGTGAAACGGGTAATATCGAGGGGGGGGAAGAGCAGGGCCTTCATTAATGGAGGCCTGGCGAACCTTGCGCTGTTGAGCGCCGTCGGCGAGGAATTTCTCAATATCTATGGGCAACACGAACATCAAAGCCTCCAGCGCCAGGAGAGTCATATCGATATTTTGGATGAGTTTGGAGGCCTCATTGGGCTTCGGTCTCTCTATCAAGACCGCTTTAGGATGCTCATGCAGGTAAAAAAGGAGCTTGGGGAGCTCAAGGCACATGAGGAGCGGATGTCCAGGGAGAGGGAGTTGATGACCTTTCAGCTCGGCGAGATCGAATCGGCCAACCTCCAGCCGGGGGAAGACCTTCGCCTCTCAGAGGAGAGGACGGTTTTGATGAATGCCGAAAAGCTGTTGGAGCATTCCCAGGGAGCAGAACATCTCCTCTACTCCGGGGAGAGCTCCGCCGTGGAGAAGATGAGCGAGGTTTTGGAAAGGGTGAGGGAGTTGGTCCGGATCGACGCATCGGTTTCTCCATTGGTCCAATCCCTTGAATCCGCCATTTATCAGATGGAGGATGTCGCCCTCTCCCTCAGGAACTATGGCCAAAAGGTGGATGTGAACCCAGAGAGGCTCGATGAAGTCGAGGCGAGGTTGGACGAGATTATCCGTTTGAAGAGGAAGTATGGCCCGACCATGAACGATATTTTCGCGTTTAAGGAAAAGGTGGAAGGGGAGCTCAGGGGAATGGCCACCAGCAAAGACCGAGCCAATGAGTTGGAGTCAGAGGAAACGGAGCTGGAAGAGGAGATCCTCTCCTTGGCCAAGGGTTTATCGGAGAAGAGGGGTATGATAGCAAGGCGATTGGAAGGGGAGGTTGAAAAGGAGTTGGCGGACCTGGACATGGGTAAGACCCGTTTTCGAGTGGGGATCGACAGAGCTGACAAGGGGGCCGCAAAGGAAGCCTCCGGGGATTTGCGGATCGGGGAATTTCATTTGAAGGTCAAGGGAATGGATGAGGTGGAGTTCCTCATCTCGCCAAATATCGGGGAGGCTTTAAAGCCCCTATCCAAAATTGCATCGGGAGGGGAGCTCTCTCGCATCATGCTCGCCATGAAGACCATATTGGCCGAAACGGGAGCAGGGCAGACCCTCATATTCGACGAGGTGGATGCGGGTATCGGGGGTGCAACGGCAGAGGTGGTCGGCAGGAAGTTACATGCTCTCTCCAGATGCCACCAAGTTCTCTGTGTAACGCACCTTCCCCAGATCGCCTGTTTCGCCGATACACACCATGTTGTAAGCAAGGAAGCCAAGGGAGGTAGAACCATTACCAGGATCAAAAGGTTAGAGGGTGATGGGGTTGCCGATGAGATCGCCCGCATGTTGGGGGGCGTGAGGATTACCCCCAGAACGAGGGCCCACGCAAGGGAGATGATAAAAAATACCAAGAGAGCGGGGAAAGCTCCGCAGCATAGGGAAAAGGGATAGATTTACGTATGATTCGAAAGGCAAGGATAGGTGATGCACGGGCAATTCAGGGGCTTATCGAGGGATCGGCCTCAAAGGGGGAAATGCTTCATCGATCCTTGAGCGAGATCTACGACAATATCAGGGATTTCTATGTCTTCCAAGGGAATCGATCGCTCTTGGGTACCTGTGCTGTACACATATGTTGGGAGGACTTGGCGGAGATCCGTTCCTTGACGGTATTGGAAGAGGAAAGGAGGAAGGGGATCGGGTCTAAGCTCGTAAAGGCATGCCTTAGAGAGGCGAAACAGCTGGGCATCCCGAAGGTTTTCGCCCTGACATATGAGCCCTCCTTCTTTCAAAAATTCGAATTCGGCATTGTGGATAAAGCGGTATTACCCCATAAGGTCTGGAGCGATTGCCTCAAGTGCGTGAAGTTTCCGGATTGTGATGAGATCGCACTGACCCTGGAGTTATAGGGGCTGTTGCCCAAATCCCATTTCGCTCACTGTTCGTTTTTCCGGTTTTCCGGGGATTCCCAACTTTTAACCTTGACATTAACTCTCGTGTTCGTGTTTCGTGTCCGTGTCCGTTTGGTTCGTGCTCGTGATACGTGTTTGTTGCGCGTGTTTCACGCTCGTGATCCATGTTGGTGTTCCTTCGTTACTAGTCATCAGCCATTTGGCATTTCTCATTGGTCATTTGTTATTTGACATTTGATATTTTTCCTTCTGCCTCCAACCTCTAACCTCTTTCCCCTATTCGACTCCGGCACCGCAGCACCGCAACACTGAATAATTTCGCGCTCGGAGCTCACTAGATGAAATCCCTCCTCCAGGATTCTATCGATCCCCCTCTTCCCCCAATATGAGCCTGAGGACCGTATTGGCCTGGTGATGGGCCGCAATGCCTACCCTGGGGGCCATGAGGCCGATCCCTGGGCCTGCGGAACTCCTTTGATCGCCCACGATGAAGATCTTGGATGAGAATTTCGTCGTTTTAATGGCATCGCTATTCCCGTAGCCCGCCACGCCGGAGGCAGCCACGATATACTTATCTGGCATCGACTTTGATATCGCGTTGATGAGCATCGCCTTTTCGTCGGCCCTGTCGAAGGCCTCAACGATGATCTCGGCATTGCCGAATATGCTTTTCACGTTTTTTGGACGGATGACCGTGTGGTGAGTAATTACCCGGACATAGGGGTTAACGTCTTTGAGAGTTTCTCTCATGGCATCGACCTTTGCCATTCCAATCTGTTGGATAAAATATTGTTGGCGGTTGAGGTTACTGGGTTCTACCACGTCGCGATCGGCCAGGATGAGGGCGCCAACCCCAGTCCTGGCCAAGGCGATGGCTACCTGGGATCCTAGTCCGCCAAGGCCGGCTATCCCCACGGTACTCCTCTTCACCTTTCTGTGAACTCCTGGGCTGTGCCTGGCAACGATCAGGCATTCAAACTCCCTTTCATCGGGGATCTTTCCCTTTTCCACAAAGACCACTTCATCGCCATCATTAAGGGGAATGTTTTCGGAAATGGGAAAGCCATTGTAGATGATCAGGTCTGCAGTGGGGTGAAGTGCCCCTTTGAGATCCAAAAGCCTTGTATGAGGAGGGATTTGGTGATCCCTTTCATTGACTTTGACGGTTATGGAGTCGCGTTCCTTTTTCATGGAATCTCGGGTGATCAGCGGGGCTTGAGCTTGATCTTGTGATTGAGGAGGTCCACTTCCTCTATGGAGGCCTCGACGATCTCCTCTTCGCCGAAGAGGTTGGTGAGGCAAAGGTGATTTCCCGCGGGTTTTATGGATATAATGTCGGACAAGATCATCTCTTCCTTGCCGTCTTTTACGATGTAGGCGTTGGATTGACACATCTCGAATATCCTCCTTTACCCAAGAATAATGGAGCCTTACGGGTTTTGTCAACCCAAATCCGTAAGGGTATGAGAATAGGTCCCTATTGACATTTACTGGATATGATGCTATCAAATAACTTTAATAATTTTTGGTTTATCCTTATTTATCAAGCACTTGGAAAACGATGGTTCACTTTTTACGTCCCACCGTTGCCGAGATCGATCTGGATGCTTTGGCCCACAATTACCATCAAATTCGGAGCCGGGTCCACTCCGGGGTTAAGATACTTGCCGTCGTAAAGGATAACGCTTACGGCCACGGGGCGGTCGTTATTGCCAGGGAATTGGAGCGATTGGGAGTCGACCTGCTCGGGGTTGCCATTGCCGAGGAAGGCGTCGAGCTGAGGGATGGTGGCATAAAAAAGCCCATCCTGATCCTTTCAGGAATATACGAGGAGGAAATCAACAGCCTCTTCGAATACGACCTCATTCCCATGGTCTTCGATGGGGAAGTAGGAAAATCCCTTTCCGATAAGGCGAAGAGAAAAAACAGGCGGGTGAAGGTTCACCTCAAGTTCGATACGGGAATGGGGCGTTTGGGAGTTCCCGTTGAAGGGGCCCGGAAGTTTCTTGAGCAAATGAAGGGATTTCCCAACCTCGTGATCGACGGAGTTGCTTCCCATTTTTCCATGGCCGATGAAGAGTATACCCGTGGTCAACTGAAGGCATATAAAGGGGTGGTAGAGCTCTTCCATGGAGAGGGAATCAGACCAACCTACTGGCACATCAGTAGCAGCGCTCCCATGATCGATTTCCCCGATTCTTGGTTCAATCTTATCCGCCCGGGGATTATGATCTATGGTTCCTACCCCAGCAGAGAGTATATCGGCCGCATTGCATTGAGATCAATGATGCGATTGCGCACGACAATCGGCTCCATAAAGAAAGTCCCGGCGGGAACGAAAATTAGCTACGGGGGAACCTATATCACCCGAAGGGAGAGCCTTATTGCCACCCTCCCTATAGGGTATGGTGACGGTTACAACCGACTCCTTTCCAACAGGGGAGAGGCCCTCCTGAAGGCCAAGCGAGTACCCATAGTGGGCCGAATCTGTATGGATATGACCATGGTGGATGTAACGGACGTGGGGGATGCCTCCCCGAGAGATGAAGTGGTCCTCATGGGAAGACAGGGAGGGGATGAAATACCGGTTGAGGAGATAGCGGAAAAAATAGGGACGATTTCCTATGAAGTGCTCTGTGGAGTAGGGAAGAGGGTTCCACGGGTCTATATGCGAGGCGGGGAGCCTTTCGAGGCGGAAGTTTATGTGAGAAGGGAGATTGAACAACGGGGTCGCTGATGAATTCGGTTTTCGACTATATAGGGGTTCATCTCATCCGTTTTTTGCAAGAATCGGGAAGAATCACCATGCTCTTCGGGCAGACCGTTGTTTGGATCTTTCGCCCCCCCTTCGATGTGCGTGAGCCATTGAGTCAGATGGAGGAGATCGGTGTGCGCTCGATTCCCGTGGTGGTTATTACTGCCGCCTTTACGGGAATGGTACTGGCCTTGCAGAGTTTCACCGGATTCAAACGGTTTCATGCGGAGACGCTTGTCGGGACAGTGGTCGCCCTATCGGTGACCAGGGAATTGGGGCCAGTTCTGACGGGATTGATGGTCTCGGGACGCGTTGGATCAGCAATGGCCGCGGAATTGGGGACGATGCGAGTCACGGAACAGATAGATGCCCTCTATACCCTGGCCACTAATCCCGTAAAATATCTGATCGTCCCTCGATTTCTCGCCTCGTTAGTCATGTTTCCTATTTTGGTGGTATTTGCGGATATCATCGGCATCATGGGCGGATACTTTGTAAGCGTAAAGATCCTGGGCACCAATCCCACGATATATATCAGGAGAACGTGGGATTATCTGGAGTTGAACGACATTTATAGTGGCCTTTTGAAGGCCTGCGTTTTCGGAATGATCATGGCCACCATTAGCTGTTACCAAGGCTTTTATACAGAAGGGGGTGCTGAGGGAGTGGGGAAGGCGACCACGAGGGCCGTTGTTCTCTCCTCTCTGCTCATCCTGATCTCCAATTACTTCATAACGGCCCTTTTGTTTTAGATCCTTGGACTTCTGCCATCAAGGGAATTATGGTCGAGGATGGATCCGTTAAAATCGAGGTGGTCGATCTCCACAAGTCTTTTGGCAACAACCACGTCCTCAGAGGAGTGAACTTGAAAGTAAGGGACGGCGAGAGTATGGTGGTGATAGGGGGAAGTGGGGTGGGCAAGAGCGTCCTGATCAAGTGCATCATCGGACTTGTCAGGCCTGATAGCGGAAACATACGTGTCGATGGGCAAGAGATCACATCCCTTGATGAAAAGTCCCTCAACGAGATCAGAAAGAAGTTCGGAATGCTCTTTCAGGCCGGTGCCCTTTTCGATTCGCTGTCGGTTTGGGAGAATGTCGGTTTCGGTTTGAAACAGCATACTTCCTTAGGCGATGGGGAGATAAAGGCGATAGCCGGTGAGAAGCTCAAGTTGGTGGGATTGAGGCATGTTGAAGACCTCATGCCCTCGGAGTTGAGCGGAGGAATGAGAAAAAGGGTGAGCCTGGCAAGGGCCCTTGCCATGGAACCGGAAATACTGCTTTACGATGAGCCCACGACGGGCCTTGATCCCATTATGGCCGATGTCATTAACGATTTGATCGTTCAGATGCGGAGGAAGCTACGCGTCACTTCGATTGCCATTACCCACGATATGGTGAGCGCGTACAAGATCGCCGATCGAATTGCCATGTTATATGAGGGGGAGATTATCGAAGTTGGAACACCCCAGCAGAACAAGGATTCGAGCAATCCTATAGTCCAACAGTTCATTCAAGGGAGGGCCGAAGGGCCGATTAAGGTAAGATGAGGGTCTTTTAAGGAGGTTGAGAATGAAAAGAATGGGGACGGAGACTAAGGTCGGTATCTTTGTGCTTTTGGGCATCATCGTTTTGGCCTTTATGACGGTAACAGTGGGAAAGTTTCATCTGGGCAAGGAAGCGGGCTATAGGGTTTATGTCCTCTTCGATTCCGCAGCAGGGGTAGTTCGGAACTCGCCTGTCCGGATAGCCGGCGTTCACGTCGGCAAGGTGGAGAGGATCTCCCTCGAACGGGGACAGGCAAAGGTAGCCCTCCGCATCCCCCCCGGTGTCCACCTCTATGAGGATGCGAAAGCTTATTTGCGGTCGGAGGGGTTATTGGGGGAGAGGTATATCGAGATTCTCCCGGGGTCCGAGGAGAGGCCGAGATTAAAAGAGGAGGGGCTGATACCACAGGGGGCCCCTCCTGTCAGCATCGAACAGGTCCTCTCCCGGCTCAGTGGTATCGGGGAGAGTTTTGAGGCTGTCCTCCAGCCTCTCGGCCACCTGCTGAAGGGGATCGATCCTGAAAAGGTGAAGAATATGACATCCAATTTTGAGGGTTTTTCCCGGGATTTACCACACTTGGCAGCGGATGCAAGGGAAACGTTGGGCAATCTCAAGGATATCAGCGCGAAATTGGAGAGGGGGGAAGGAACCCTTGGCAAACTTATCAGTGACGAGGAGGCATATCGGGATGCGGGGAGGACGCTTGTGGCCTTGAGGGAGATGGTTGAGAAGGTTCAAAGGGGTGAGGGGACCCTTGGCAAGCTCGTCAATGATGACGGGGCCTACCAGGACGTCAGGGAGACACTGGTGGCCATGAGGGATGTGGCGGAGAAAGTTCAAAGGGGGGAAGGGACCCTTGGTAAGCTCATCAATGACGACGAGGCCTACCAGGACGCCAGGGCCACGTTGGCCAACCTAAGACGGGCCTCGGAGAGGCTGGACAGAGGAGAAGGGGTTTTGGGGAAACTCATAACGGACGATGAACTGGGGCAGGAGGTTGAGAAGACGGTCAGGAGAGTGCAGGAGGCTGCAGAGGGGGTAAAGGAACAGAGCCCGATTACGGCATTGGGAATCCTCCTAGGCTTGATTTTCTGAAGGTGCTTGCTGACAGGAAGGAAGGAGCAAACGGGAATAGGTGAAAGGTCTTTCAAAAGGACTGGAAAGGGGACGTTCCATTCTCGTGGGAGTCGTCCTCTTTTCAGTCTTGGCGATCCAGAGCTCGGGTCTCTGCAGCGACAAAGGGGGGAGTGCCTTTAAACTGTGGCCATTCTTTCACTATTGGAGCGATTCGGAAAGGGCCAGGAGTACGCTGAGGATATTAGGACCCCTGATTTATGCCAGGAGGGAGGTCGACGAAGGGGAATTTGCCGTTCGCCCCTTTTTTTATTGGACCAAAAATGGTAGAGGGGATTTTTTACGAATTGAATATCTTTACCCCCTGGGTAAGTTCAGAAGGGAGGGTGGGGATACCAAACACTACCTCGTCCCTCTTGTCTTATCGTGGGACGAAGAAGGGGACGAGGGGAGGAGGGAAAAGTTCTCTTCCCGCCTCCTCTCCTTTCGGGGACAAACAGAGGATGGCGAGGGATATTGGGGGGTATTTCCCCTCTTCGGGCAGTTGGTGGATAAATTTGGCCGCGATCGGATCCGTTTCTGCCTCTGGCCCATCTATTCGGATTGGAGTGACGAAGGTGCATATACCTGGAATCTCCTTTGGCCTATCCTCTCGGCGACACGAGGCGGGGGGAAGAAGGCATTTCGAGTTTGGCCCCTGTGGGGTTATAAGGAAGAGGAGGGAATTTCCAGGACCGATTTCGTCCTCTGGCCATTCTTCATCAAGAGCACGAGGGATCTCTTTACAGATGACCCCGAGAGGATTCGCATCGTATTTCCCCTCTATTGGGGTGTTCGGTCGAAAAGGAAAAGGCATGTTACGGTATTGTGGCCCTTCTTTTCCCATGCCGTTGATGAGCGGAATGGATATACACGGTGGGATGTCCCCTGGCCCTTCATTTCGTTTACCCGTGGAGAGAAGATCAAGAGAGATCTGATCTTCCCCCTCTACTATCGGAAAGAGGCGCCCGGTTCTCGCACTCGTTGGATCTTATGGCCCCTCTATCAGTGTTGGGATGATCGGTACAGGGATCAGAGGGAGGTCGTCCGGCGGTTTCTCCTCCTCAGTCGAATTAAGACCGTGTTCAACGGAAAAGGGGAGAAGATATCGAAGCAGGTATCGATCTGGCCTTTTTTCAAGTACTCCAGGGAGGGAGATACGGTGAGTCTCCAACTCTTCCACCTCATTCCCTTTGAGGACGAGGGGCTTGAGAGGAATTGGGTCCCCATCTACAGGGTATACCGATATGAACGCAGTGCTTCGGGGAAGAGATGGGATATACTCTGGGGATTATATGAAAAGGGAAATCCATGGGATTGATCATGGAAAGTGCGATCCGTTGAAAGGACGGGACAGTGAAAACGAAAAGGTTCCTTTGAGGAAAAACAGGGTCAGCAATCATGAAAGCGTTTCGAAGGCTTCCGAGACGAATTCGTTTTGGGCTGGTGGTGATTGGGTTCAACGTGCTCATCTTTACATTGTTCCGCCTCATTTTCTGGGCAGTGTTTCGATCTACGGCACAAGAGGCGCCGGGCTTAGATTTCCTTTGGGCACTATATGTGGGGTTTAAGTTCGATCTGCGCCTTTCTCTCCTGATCTGTCTCCCAGTCCTTGCCCTGTCTTGGATTCCGGGCCTGAACTTTGTCCGTTCCCCCATCGCGAAACGGATATGGCTGGTTTACTTTGTCGCCATGGCGGCTTTCCTCATCCTGACGTACTTTGTTGATCTTGCCCATTACGACTATCTTCACGACCGTCTCAATGCAAGCGCCATGGAACATATTCTATCCCCCGAAATTGCCCTCCAGTTTATATGGGAGACCTATCCGGTCATCCCGGGAATTCTTGTGCTCGTCCTCCTCTCTGTTGGTTTTGGATGGCTGGTGAACCGGTTTGCGTATCGAGAGCTACGGGAAGATGAAAATCCCCTTACGAGATGGGTGAAGGTGGCCACTGTTAGTGTGGCTTTGATTCTGTATGGATTCGGCATCTACGGGAAGTGGTCCCGGTACCCTCTCAGGTGGAGTGAGGCCTACTTTTCCACGAACCCCTTTGTTTCGGCCCTGGCGATAAACCCGGTACTGTTCTTTTTCGATACGTTGGAATACAAGATGACGCCTTTTGATGAGGAGGCCGTGAGAAAGCACTACGACTTGGTGGCGAACCTTCTGGGCGTTGACAATCCCGATCCAGCAACCCTGAACTTTTCGCGATACGTCAGGCCCAAAGAAAAGCTGCCTGGGAGACCTAACATCGTCCTCATACATTTGGAGTCATTTGCTGGGTTCAAGGTGGGAGCCCTCGGCAACGCTCTTAATCCCACACCCCATTTTGACTCGATTGCTCGGAAGTCGTTGCTCTTTACCAATTTCTTTGTGACTCGCCCCCCAACGGCCCGGGCGGTCTTTACCGTAATGTTCGGTATCCCCGACATACACTCTCCCCACTCGGCTTCGCGCAATCCCCTCATTGTCCGTCAGCACACGATCGTGAACGCCCTTGACGGGTACAAATATCTGTATTTCTTGGGTGGAAGTGCAACCTGGGGCAACATACGTGCGATACTTGCCCACAACATCGCCGGGATGCAGATTTTTGAGGAGGGGGACTTTTCGGAATCTCCCGACGATGTGTGGGGGGTATCAGATTTGCACCTCCTTGAGGAGGCAAACCGGGTTCTTCGGGTCCAGGACAAGCCATTTTTCGCCTTGATCCAAACCGCTGGAAACCACAGGCCGTATACAATCCCCAAGGATAAGAGGGACTTCGAAGAGGTGGAGGTAGATGAGGCAAAGCTGCAAGAGAATGGTTTTGATTCATTGGAGGCCTACAATGGAATGCGGTTCCTGGACTATTCTCTGGGCCATTTCTTTCGCCTTGCGAGCAAGGAGGATTACTTCAAGAGGACCATTTTTTGCCTGTACGGCGACCATGGGACGGTTGCTACCCGACAGATCCCTTGGGACAAGTTGAGCTTGACAATGCATCATGTTCCCTTTGCCGTTTATGCGCCGGGCTACTTCTCTGAAGGTCGGACGATCGACACCACTGCGAGCCTCGTGGACGTCCTGCCCACAGTGTTCGGCCTCATCGGTGTACCGTACCTGAACAAAACCTTAGGGAGGGATCTGTTGATCGCACGGCCGAAGGATAAACATTTCGCATTCATCGATAGTCTTTATCGTGGGCTATTGAACGATGAGTTTTTTCTGCTCGTCGATCCGGGTGGGGTGCAAAGGCTCTATCGGTATCGATCCGATACACCGCTGGAGGATGTCAGGGGGAAGTACCCCGGACGGGCTGCGGAGATGGCGGGGCTCTGCCAGGCCATCCGTGAAACATCGAGGTATCTTTTGTATCATAATCCCCCTACCAATCTTCCCGCCGCGTCGGAGTGAGAGTGAGCACCGAGAGGATGTGATCCTGGCCTTTCTTGCCCATTCTGATCGCCCTTTTGGCTTTCAGTATGGTTTTATGGTATATTCGGGAGAAGATCTTCTTCTGGAGCGGTTCGGGAGCGAATATCAATCCTCCTGCCGGGAGGTCAACCGCTCGATCCCAACGCGGAAACAGATCGAGAACGCGTTTGAGTTCCTTCTGGAAAACTTATCTGGAAAACTTATACAGACGGAAAGAGCATCCTTACACCTCTCCTGCTCGGGCTTAGGTGACTTTTGGGTCATCAAAGAGGTCTTGATGAAATCGCTAAACCCTTGGGATTGAGATTACACAGGGCGAGCTGTAGCTCATCTCCAAAGGGATAGAAGAACAAGGCGAGCACAGTGGTGGAGGATTGAGCTCAAGAATATGCCAGCCTGCAAACGCGGTCGGATCTGAAAGTGGAGAAGATGGGGTGTTTGCGATTTAGTGCGTTCTGAACCCACGGGCGAGGAGTTTTCTTACCCTGCTGGGAACAGGGAAGGAGCTCCTCGTGGTATTCAGTGGCAAGTTGAATGTTTGGGAGGGTTTGTGCGAATACGGGAGCGTATTCACCTATCTTCGACGCCCATACCCAAAGCCTTGATGGCGGGTTTGGCCTTCATTCTGGGAATCTTTGTCTATGGGCTCGTTCTTCTCCACCTGGATAGGGATGCATTCTTGGTTTGGATCCGAGAGGATGGCCTGGTGGAGTGGCTCACCTTTGTAGAGCTTTTGATTATGTCCGCATATTCTTTTATCGTAGCACGGGCTTTCAGCCGGTCCGAGCCGGGAAGTCCCGCGAAGAGGGTATGGCTCTTCCTTGGTTTCCTGGTTCTCTTCGGAGCCATGGAGGAGATCTCCTGGGGACAGAGGGTTTTTGGAATCGAGAGCCCGGCATGGTTCTTAAAGCACAACAAGCAGGGCGAGATCAATGTGCATAACCTGGTGATCTATGGCGTGAAGATCAATAAACTTGTCTTCGGCAAGATTCTGGCAATTCTCCTTGGGATTTATCTGTTAGCGGTACCTCTGTTGTATCGCTTCAAAGAAAGATTCAAGGATTTCGTAGACAGATGGAGGATTCCTATTGCCCAGAATTATCAGATCCTCCTCTACGTTATTGTCACTATACTCGTACAATTCCATCTCAGCATAGCAAAGAAGACCGGGGAGTTGCTGGAACTGAGCACCTGCTTCTTCTTCCTTCTTATCCTGATGCATCCGTACAATCAGGAGCTCTTCTTGTTGAGAGGGCGGGACAAAGAGATGAAAACGTAGTGAAAGGAGGCATAAGATCCCCGAATAGCAGGGGAGGGCGGAGTTGAAAATGAAGAGGATAGCCATACGAGGGACGGGTTCATATGTGCCCTCGAAAGTGATGACCAATTTTGACCTCGAGAAGATCTTGGATACCAATGACGAATGGGTTTACAAGAGGACCGGAATCAAGGAGAGGCGAATCGCCGACTCGGATGTGAACGCTTCGGATTTAGCCAAGGAGGCATCCCTCAGAGCAATGGAGATGGGCGGTTATTCCGCTGGAGACCTGGATCTCATCATCATGGCAACGATGACGCCAGATACCGCATGCCCCGCGGGATCTAACTGGCTGGAGGCGAAATTGGGGGCACACCGGGCCGTGTCATTCGATATCCTGGCCGCCTGTTCCGGATTCATCTTCGCCCTATCGGTGGCCGAACAGTATTTGCGAAGAGGAACCTACAGAAACGCCTTGGTCGTTGCCTCGGAGATCATGAGCCGAACCCTCGATTGGACGGATAGGGAAAGCTGCATCCTATGGGGGGATGGGGCAGGAGCCGTCGTATTGGAGGCGGTCGATTCCGTTGGAGATATTCACGAAGTAGTATCGACGCACATCCATACCGATGGCGCAGGAGGGGAAAATCTCCTCTTGCCAGGCGGGGGGTCGAAGACAACCCCCATCTCCCACGAGAGCGTGGACAAGAAACTCCACTCTTTGAAGATGATAAAGGCCAACGAGTCGGTTCGGGTTGCCGTAAAGTATTTCGCCGAGGCTTGTGAGGAGGCCGTATCATACAATGGCTATAGCATGTCGGACATCAGATGGATTATCCCTCATCAAGCCAACCTTCGAATCCTCCAGGCAATGGCAAAGCGATTGAATGTCCCCATGGAGAGGGTTTATTTGACTATCGAGAAATTCGCCAATATCTCCTCGGCCACCGTTCCCATTGCCCTCGATTCGGTCGTGAGAGGTGAGAGTATACAAACAGGAGATCTGGTTTGCCTTACGGCCTTTGGAGGCGGTCTCACCTGGGCAAGTTCATTAATCAAATGGTAAATGCCCCGCCATTGACCCCCGACCAGCGGTATGGGAAGCTCAGTTTAAGGATTTTGTGATAAATGTTCGAAAACCGCTTAAACCTCCAAGAGATTGCCGATGAATGCGTCCAACAGATCAAAACGCGGCGAGTCGATGGGTATGAAATCTATCTTATCCAATCTGTCTCAACGAGTGTCGAAGTGCGGGATGAGGAGTTGGAGTCCTTTAAGAGGGCCCAGTCCATGGGGATCGGGCTCCGGATTATCAGGGACCAGAGGTTAGGCTTCTCCTATCGGAGCAGTTTCGATGTGCCCGACATCTCGAGGATGATTCAAGCCGCCATGGATGGAGCAGCAAACCTCCCGCCAGACCCCTTTTACGGATTTACCGGACCGCCGGGAGATCTTAGGTCTCCTCCCGACATCTATGATGAAGGGATAAGGCACGTCTCGCCTCAAGAGAGAATAGAAAAGGCGATGGCCATGGAGGCCACGGCCCTTGCCTTCGATCCGAAACGGGTAAAGAGGGTGGGGAGGGCGACGTATGAGGACGTCGAGAGGACGGTCTGTCTCGTGAATTCGAAGGGGGTTGAGGTAGACTTTACGTCCTCCATCTTTACGGGGGGCGTAATGGCAGTCGCGGAAGAAGGTTCCGAATCCGAGATGGGATGGGATTTCGATTTCCATCATTGCTTCGAAGGGCTCGATGTAGCTCGAATAGGGAGGGAAGCGGCTCGAAAAGCGGGAGAGAAATTGGGGGGACTCCCCCTCAAAAGCGCCTTCTATCCCGCCCTGATCAGGAATGAAGTGGCCTGTCAGTTTCTATCGGTCCTGGCTCCCTCCTTTGCGGTGGAAAACGTTCGAAAGGGGAAGTCCCTGTTTTCCGATGGGTTGGGCTCACGGGCCTTCTCTCCAAAGGTTACCATTTACGATGACGGGTTACATCCCCAGGGGGTAGCCACCTTTCCCTTCGATGGCGAGGGAGTCGAAAGTCAAAAGACGCCGGTGGTCATTTCCGGGAGGATCACGGGTTTCCTCTATGATTTCTATTGGGCCAAAAGGGAGGGAGGACGGTCAACGGGCAACAGCACACGAGAGGGAATAAAGGCCCCTCCATCCCTGGGTATTTCCAATCTTTATATTGAGGGAGGGGATAGGCCCTTTGGCGATCTTCTGGCAGACCTCCACAAAGGCGTCGTAATCGAGGAGGTGATGGGGGTCCATACCGCCAATCCCATCTCGGGCGATTTTTCCCTTGGGGCAGCGGGTTTCTGGGTCGAAAGGGGTAAGCGCGTTCATCCAGTGAAGGGGATCGCCATTTCAGGCAACGTCTTGGACTTATTTAGGAGTGTCGAGGAGGTGGGAGCGGATTTTCGTTTCACGGGGAAACTCGGTTCTTCAAGCCTCAGAACGAGCAAGCTCGCCATAAGCGGGCATTAATTCTTCGGTTAAGAATGATCCAACGCATGTTTTGCTACTGCACGGAGTGAGATCAATTTTTGTCGATGATATGAAGACGATGAATTTTACACCATCCTCACAAGCATGGGGCCTGCCGAAAAGATTGCCTATCTATGCAAAAAGGTTAGGTAATACATCACGATAGTATGAGATTCAAGGATGGAAAGAGCATGCGCAGGGCTCCGTCTCCTTTTAATTTTCAAATCCCATTATTTCTTTTTTTTCAATAGAATATCAAGCCTAATCTCGAAAAAATGTGAAGATTCTAACCCCCGAGAGTTCTTCCCTTTGGTATGGGTTTTGCAAAGATTTCGTTTTGATTAAAAGGGGATTGGTATGTGTTGGCCTCGGTTGAGCACTCATGAGGAAGCATGGCAACGGCGCTATTTGAGCATAGATTGATCAAAATAATTCTTGACATATCAATTCCTTTTTGATAAGTGTCAAGAGTTGAGCGGTGGGTTTGCTAGGTGAAAGGGGGTAATCCTTGGGAGGGGACTTTTATAATATCCTTATTTTCTCGAAGAAGGCTTCCACGATCAGGAGATACAGATTCCCCAGACTCTTGGCCAAACTGATCTGTTTGGCCATTCCCATCTGCTTCATCTTCCTCGGGTATTTTAGCTTTGATTACGTAATGATGAGACAAGAGGTCCTGGAGTTGAACCGATTGCGGGAAGAAACCCAGCTCCAGCGGTCCCAGATTCTTTTTTTCTCCGAGAAGATTGGGGAGGTGGAGCAGAAGATCGCAGGGATGAGGGAATTTGATAGAAGGCTGAGGATTCTGGCCAACCTCGAGAGTTCGGGGGGCGGGACGAGGCAATTCCTTGGAGTTGGTGGACCTCCGCCCGCGGATATCCGAGAGACTTTGGTTCTCCAGGGGAATGAGGCGGAGTTGGTTCAGCAGATGAGGCACGACTTGGAACGGTTAGATGGAGAGGCAGCTGGAGAGGGAGATAGTCTGAGGGAACTGGAAAGCCTCCTGCAAAACAAGGAGGTTCAGTTGGCCAATACCCCATCCATTTGGCCAACAAGGGGATGGCTGACTTCCGGTTTTGGATATCGGATTTCCCCCTTTACGGGGCTGCGACAGAGGCATGAGGGAATCGATATATCAAATCGAATCGGCTCGCCCGTCATCGCTCCTGCTGATGGATTGGTCACCAATATCGGCAGGGAGTGGGGTTTTGGGAAGATTTTGATCATCAGCCATGGATTCGGATTCACCACTCGTTACGCACACCTGCACCGGATAGATGTTAAGATCGGGCAGAAGGTGCAGAGGGGCATGCAGGTCGCGGAAATAGGGAATACGGGAAGGTCCACAGGCCCCCATCTCCACTATGAGGTGATGGTGAATGGGGTTCCCGTAAACCCCATGAAATATATTTTGGATTAAGAAGACTCGCCGTTCTTATCACTCATATCAATATCCCGATAGAGAAGATACTCTATCGGGTATTTTTTTCCCAAGGACGAGGGGCGGACGAGTCGATGAATACCTTGAATTCTTCATGCCGAGGCAGTAAAATAACTTGAAAAGACGAGTGCTTACCAAATTGGGGGCTCCAATGATTGGGTCTATTGTCAAGAAGACCGCCATCAAAATCCTGGGGACAAAAAACGAAAGGGAACTGCACCGCCTCGAAGCCATGGTGGAGCGAATCAATCGCTTGGAAGCGGAGTTTCAGAAGTTGAGCAACGCTGAATTGAGGTCGAAGACGAACCATTTCAAGGAGAGGGTCGATCGGGGTGAGGATTTGGATGACCTGCTTCCTGAGGCTTTTGCGGCCGTCAGGGAGGCTTCCAAGAGGACACTGGGAGAGCGCCACTTCGACGTTCAACTGATGGGCGGAATTATCCTCCACGAAGGAAAGATCGCTGAGATGGCCACGGGGGAAGGAAAGACCCTTGTGGCAACTCTGCCCGCCTATCTCAATGCCCTTAGCGGTAAGGGCGTCCATATCATCACGGTGAACGATTATTTGGCCAAACGGGACAGGGATTGGATGGGGGCGATTTATCAATTCCTGGGGTTGTCGGTCGGGGTCATCGTTCATGATATGGATGATCTCGATCGGCAGAAGGCATATAGAGCCGATATCACCTACGGGACCAACAACGAATTCGGGTTCGATTATCTCAGGGATAATATGAAATTCAGTCTCGATGAATGTGTGCAGCGGGAACTCCACTATGGCATCGTGGATGAGGTGGATAGCATTCTCATCGACGAGGCCAGGACCCCCCTCATTATATCGGGGCCGGTGGAGCATTCAACCCACAAATTCCACGAGCTCAAGAGTCCCGTTGAGAGGCTCTTTCAAAGCCAGACGAGGGTGATTAACCGGATTCTGGGCGAGGCCGAGGGATTGCTCCGAGAGGGGCAGGATTATGAGGCGGGCATAAAATTGGTTCAGGCCAAAAGGGGAGCACCCAAGAATAAACGGTTTTTGAGAATTCTCGAGGAAGGAAGGCACAGGAAATTGTTGGATGGAGTGGAGTTGGACTTCTTCAGGGATAAGAATTGGGATCTCCTCGATAAGGACCTCCACTTCATCATCGATGAGAAATCGAACGTCGTGGATTTGACCGAAAAAGGGAGGAAGGCTTTGTCACCTCAAGATCCCAATTTCTTCGTTCTTCCGGACTTGAGCGTGATAGATGGCGATCCCGAGTTGAGCCCCCAAGAACGGGCACAGTTGAGGACGAAATTGGAGACGGAATATTCCGAGAAGACGGAGAAAATTCACAATATGTCCCAATTGTTGAGGGCGTATTCCCTCTTCGAAAAAGATGTGGAGTATGTGGTCAACAATGGGCAGGTCATCATCGTCGATGAATTCACGGGCAGGTTGATGCCCGGAAGGCGGTATAGTGATGGACTCCACCAGGCCTTGGAGGCGAAGGAGGGGGTAACCATTGAGAGGGAGAATCAAACCCTGGCGACAGTTACCTTCCAGAATTACTTTCGGATGTATGAGAAGCTTGCTGGAATGACGGGTACCGCTTATACCGAGGAAATGGAATTCCATAAGATTTACGGTTTGGAGGTCGTCGTCATTCCCACCAATATGCCCCTCATCAGAACGGAATATCCCGATGTGATTTACAAATCCGAGCGGGAGAAGTTCAACGCTGTCGTCAGGGAGATCTCCCAATTGTATGAGGAAGGTCGCCCTGTTTTGGTTGGAACCGTATCCGTTGAGAAATCGGAGAGGTTGAGTCGGTTGCTGAAGCGGAACGGAATTAAGCACCACGTCCTCAATGCCAAGAATCATGAGAGGGAGGCCGAAATCATCGCCCAGGCGGGAAGAAGGGGGGGTGTTACCATATCGACCAATATGGCCGGAAGGGGCACCGATATCCTCCTCGGTGGGAATCCGAAGTTCTTGGCGAAGGCCATGCTCGGTGACGAGGCGTCGGAGGAAGAAAAGGGAAAGACCTTCGAAAGGACTCATGCCATTGCGGCCAATGAGAAAGAAGAGGTGTTGGTCTTCGGGGGATTGCATGTCATTGGCACCGAACGGCATGAGGCCAGACGTATTGATAATCAATTGAGGGGGAGGGCGGGCAGGCAAGGAGATCCCGGGTCATCGAGATTTTACCTCTCCCTGGAGGACGATTTGATGCGTCTATTCGGGTCTGAGAGGATATCCAATGTGATGACGAAATTGGGGATTGAGGAGGATCAGCCCATCGAGCATAGCCTGATCACAAAGGCGATAGAGAACGCTCAGCGGAGAGTGGAGGGGCATAATTTCGATATCAGAAAGCATCTCTTAGAATACGATGATGTGATGAATAGACAGAGGGAGGAGATCTATCGGCGGAGAAGAGAGGTCTTGGGCAATGATAACGTGAGCGATCGAGTTATGGAGATGGCGGAGGAACTCGTGGAGGAGATCGTGGATGCCCATACCGATAGAAAGACCTATTCAGAGGAATGGGACCTGACGGGGCTCCAGGATGAGCTGTTGAGGAATTTTTCGTTCCATTTCGATATCGCAAAGGATACCTTCGACGGTTTAAATCAAGATGGTTTGAGGGAAAAGATCCTCGATGGGGTGCGGAGGACCTATGAAAGTAAAGAGGAGGAACTTGGCCAAGAGATCCTGCGCCATTTAGAGCAGGTCATTTTGTTACAATCCATCGATACCCGTTGGAGGGAACACCTTCTCAACATAGACTATTTGAAAGAGGGTATCGGACTGCGCGGATATGGCCAGAAGAACCCCTTGACGGAGTTTAAGATAGAGGGGTCAGAGATGTTTTTGGATATGTTGGCCGAGATTAGGGAGGATACGATTCGTCAGCTTTTTGCCATACGAGTGGCGGCAGAAAGGGAGACGAAAGGTTGGAGGAGGGAAAGGCCGCAACGCCTTATCCTCACCCGAGGGGACATGATACCCCCTCTCCCTGCCAGTGAGATGGCCGTGGCTAACGAGAGCTCTATGGCAATGCCCGAGATGGAGGAGAGGAAGGTAGTAACCTTCAGAAGGGATGGAAGGAAAATCGGCCGGAATGAACCATGCCCTTGCGGTAGCGGGAGGAAATATAAAAAGTGTTGCGGTAGGTAAATCGGATAAAGAGGAAGAGAGAGAAAGGCAGGCAGCCGTATGGGAAAGAAGCATGGTGCGGATTTTTTCATCCCCGGGTTCATGTTTTCTGGAATCTCCGCGGGCATCAAGGAGGGGAAAGAAAGGGATCTTGCCCTTTTCTATTCAGTGACTCCGGCCACGGTGGCGGGGGTATTCACTACCAATAGGGTGAAGGCGGCGCCGGTCTTAATTGACCGGTTGAGGATAAAGAAGGGACGATGTCAGGCAATTATCGCCAACAGCGGAATCGCCAATGCCTGCACCGGGAAGAGGGGGATGCGGGATGGAAGGGCTATGGCCGATGCGACGGCGCAGGCGCTTCACATACCAAGGGAGTTGGCATTGGTTTCTTCAACGGGAGTTATCGGAAAACCCTTGCCCATCAATAAGATCCTCTCCCGGATCCCCAATCTCGTCGATAATCTCTCTTCCCATGGCCTTTTGGATGCCGTGGAAGCCATTATGACCACTGATAGATTCCCCAAGGTGAAGATGGAGAAGTGCTCGATAGGTAATAGGGAGATTCGAATATGCGGGGTTGCGAAGGGAGCCGGCATGATTATGCCCCATATGGCCACGATGCTCTGCTTTGTGATGACCAATGCCGCCATTGAAAGGGCATCCCTGCAGAAGGCACTTTCAGAGGCTCAGGAACTCACATTCAACCGAATCACGGTGGATGGGGATACGAGCACTAACGATACCGTCTTGGTTTTGGCCAATGGGCTGGCAAAAAATCGGCTCATTTCCCTGAAATCCCCTGATTACCCCCGTTTCAAGGACCTTCTCACTGCAGTTCTGCATGAATTAGCCAAGATGATCATCAGGGATGGGGAGGGGGCCACGAAACTCATTGAGGTCAGGGTAGAAGGGGCAAGGAGCGAGGTCCATGCTAAGAAGGTGGCGTTGACGGTAGCCAACTCAAATCTCGTTAAGACGGCCTTTTTCGGCGGGGATGCTAATTGGGGAAGGATTGCCGCCGCTATTGGGCGTTCGGGTGTCCCCATCAATCCCAATACCTTCGATATTCTCTTGAACCACGTTCCTGTTGCCTTAGGTGGGCTGGAGACTGATGGTGCATTGCAGGAAAAGGCCGGTCAAGTGCTCCAGGGGGATACGGTTGAGGTTACCATCCGGCTCCATCAGGGAAATGCCCAAACCTCTATTTATACCTGCGACTTCTCCACCGATTACGTCAAAATTAACGCCCACTACCGTTCCTGAATCGATCATCACGAGACCTGCTGTTCGGAAATGAATAAGGGGATTACTGCCGCAAGGTGGCCTTACTTCTCAAGGGCCTGAGGAGAAGATCCAATGCATCGAGAACGTCTTGAAGCACGACATCTGAGCGTTTAACGGTTTCTGCAGAGGCCCCCTCTTTGCCGATGATGCAGAGCCCAAGGGCAGCTTCCTTTACCATGAGGTGATCGTTGTATCCGTTGCCGATGGCGACCGTTCGATTCGGCCCTATGGCATGGATAAATTCGGCCTTCTGGCGGGATATATTGTCGCTGGAAAGGAGCACGATCTCGACATTGAGTTTGCCAAGGATTTGGTGTGCCCCGCCCCGGGTATCCGCGGTGAGGACGTAGACCTTTGCCTTTTTGGCTAGGAGGTTGATCTTATCCTTGACCTTGAGGTGTATTTTGCCGTCGATGGAAAGGGTACCGTTGAGATCGAGAACGATGTTCTCGAATTCAAAAACCCCTCTTCCCGGGATTTCCAGTTTAAGCATGGGGTTCCTTTTCCAGGAATCGTTGCCTTAAGACCTCATACATCACCAGCGCTCCAGCGATGGAGGCATTGAGGGATGTGACTTCTCCACAGAGGGGGATGGAGGCGAGGAAATCGCATTTTTTCTTGACCAGAGACCGAATCCCCCTTCCCTCACTTCCGATGACGATGGCTAAATCTATGTCTAAATCACAATCGTAGATGGGATGTTCAGCCCCCGCCTCAGCCCCCAAGATCCAAACTCCCCTTTTTTTGAGAAATTCGAGGCAGGAGACGATATTGGTTACCCGGGCGATGGGGGTGTGGAATGCCGCTCCAACGGATGCCTTTATGACTATTGGGGTAACAGACGTAGCCCTGTCCTTGGGAATAACAATCCCATGAGTGCCGAAGGCATTTGCCGTTCGGATTAATCCCCCGAGATTTTGTGGATCCTCGACGCCATCGACGATGAGGAGAAAGGCCTTCTTGCCCGTTACCTTCCACCTATTGACAATGTCAGATGGCTCAACGTATTTGAAATCATCCATTTGCGCCAAGATACCTTGATGAGAAGTGGTTTTAGCCATACGGGTTAGGTGTTCCCTGTTGGCCCATTGGATGGGTACCCCCCTTTCCTCGGCCAATCGAAGGATTTCCATCAGGGGTCGCCGGTTTCTCCCTTGCGAGATGATGATCCTTCTAATTGGGCTTCCGTGGGCTTTTAGGGCTTGGTGGATAGGATGAGCTCCGTAGATGATTTGGGTCACGATATTTCCTCGACGATCTCATCCGCAGCCTTGATGGGGTCAATAGCATCCTTAATGGGCCGGCCTACGACGATGTAGTCTGCCCCTGCCCTGATGGCTTCTCCAGGGGTTAGGGTCCTTTTTTGATCGTCCTTGGCTAGAAAAGCGGGCCTTACCCCTGGGGTTACGATGAGAAAATTTAACCCGCAGTGATCGCGTATAAGCCCGATTTCTCGCGGAGAGGCCACAACCCCATGAACTCCCGCCCTTTTGGCTAATGTTGCCAGGCGCACGACTTGTTGCGCTAATGGGGCCCTGATACCCACTTCTTCGAGGATGGTTTGGTCCATGCTGGTAAGGATCGTTACCGCCAAAATGAGGGGTTCTGGTATGTTGAGTTGTTTGGCAAGGTTCCTGGAAGATTCGACCGCCCCTTTCATCATCTCATATCCACCCATGGAATGAATGGTAAACATCGCAGTGCTGAGCTTAGCCGCCTCCTCGGCAGCCTTTGCCACCGTATGAGGGATGTCATGAAACTTAAGGTCCAGGAAGGTCCTTTCACCCTTCCTCCGGATCATATCAATGACTTTTGGCCCAGAATGGGTGAAGAGCTGCTTACCCACTTTGAAGAGGCCAACGTGACCCTTCAAAAGGCCGACGAGCTTTTGGGCTTCGCTGAAATGTTCAACATCGAGGGCAAATATGAGCCTCTTCCGGGGTTCCATCATCTACCCATTCCGTCTTTCCCAAGGTGAAGAAGATTACGAAAGGGATTCCCTTGGGTCCATTCGCACGGAGGTGTCCTCCTTATAGAGGAAAAGTTGAATCCGGCGTGAACCCCATCTGTGACCTTCTTCTTCACATTTTTTGCCATCGCCCAAAGATTTTCGGAAATGATTCGCCAGCACTCCGTGGGATCACAAAACGTAAAGAATTTGACATCTCCTCTTTTGACAACTCCTTCTTCTCGTGGTAGATTTTTTAGATCTTTAAGAAAAAGGCCTCAATACCGATGAACTCGGTCGAGGAAAATTCCACGGTATCGTCAGGTGAGTGTCCCTAATGGCTACTTCAGAAGAGATTGCCGAAGAGAATAAGAAAATCAGGTTCCTGAGGCTATTGGTGGATTTCTCCATCTATCTCATCATCCAGAGCGATCTTCACTTTGAAGAGGCCCTCAAGGTAGTTGAAGGGGTCAAAGGTCACGCATGCCGTCTTTTTCCCGGAAAAGAGGAAACCTTTGAACTGATCTATCGTCCCCGGTTTAGAAGGATACTGGCGGATAAGTACGGCCAATCAATCCCGCAATGAGGCCTGCATTTCTTCACTGATTAAGGCCAAAACGGTCTCCGTAGCCTTATCCTTTCCCACCAGGATCGTTTCTCCGTTCTTTCTGTGCCTGATTTCCACGAGGCCGCTTTTCAGGTTCTTCTCGCCGAGGGTTACCCTTAAGGGGACGCCGATAAGATCGGCGTCCTTGAATTTTACGCCCGGGGTGGAATCCCGATCGTCCAACAATACCTCCACCCCACTGTCCGAGAGGAGACGGTATATCGCTTCCGCCGTTTCCATGATGAGTTCAATTTTATTGTCTACGGGAACGATGATGACCTGAAAGGGGGCGATGGGCATTGGCCAGATGATGCCATCTTCGTCATGATACTGTTCGATGGCGGCAGCAGCGGTTCTTCCGACGCCGATGCCATAGCACCCCATGGCGATTTCCCTTTCCCGACCATTTCCGTCCAGATAGGTTGCCTTTAAGGCCTTGCTGTATTTCGTCCCCAACTTGAAGACGTGGCCGACCTCTATCCCTCTGGAGAAACTCAACGATTTTCCGCAGCGGGGACAGCTATCCCCCTCTTTGATCATCCGAAGGTCACCGAAGTGATCGACTTTGACATCACGGCCAAGGTTGACATTGACATAATGGGCGTCCTCCTCATTGGCCCCGGTGACGAAATCCATCATAGATTCGACGGAATAATCGGCGATGACCTTAACCGAAAGTCCTATTGGCCCTGCAAACCCCTTGGGAGCCCCAGTCGCCCCGAGGACTACATCATCTGAAGCCAGTTTAACCTCCCTACATCCCAGCAGTTTTTCCAGCTTCGATTCGTTTATTTCATGATCTCCCCTTATCAAGGCCGCGACAACCCCCTGATCTGTCTCGAAGAGGAGCGTTTTCACCAAATCCTGAGGCCTCACCTTCAGGAATTGAGTCACCGCTTCCACCGTTTTCATATCGGGTGTTTCCACCTTCGTCAGGGTCTTCAAGGTTTTTCCCGAATCCCCGGCCCGACGCCGAGTTCTTTCGGCCTCCGCTTTCTGAACGTTGGCCGTATAATCACAGGATTGACAACTGACGATGGTCTCCTCCCCCGTTTCGGCCAAGACCATGAACTCGTGGGAGGCGCTTCCCCCGATGAGACCCGTTTCAGCCTCTACGACCGTAAAGGTCAAACCACACCGTTTGAAAATTTTCCCGTAGGCTTCATACATCTTTTGGTAGCTTTTCTCCAAACCGGCCTCGTCGGTATCGAAGCTATAGGCGTCCTTCATGATAAATTCCCTGCCCCTCATCAACCCAAATCGGGGGCGGATCTCATCCCGAAACTTGGTCTGGATTTGATAAAGGTTCAGTGGCATCTGGCGATATGACCGGATCTCGCGCCTTGCGATATCGGTAATGACCTCCTCGTGAGTGGGCCCGAAACAACAGTCCCGGTTATGGCGATCCTTGAAACGAAGGAGGTCCTTTCCATATTCTTCCCATCGGTGGGTCTCCATCCATAATTCGGCGGGCTGGACACAGGGAAGCAAGACCTCCTGAGCTCCTGCACGGTTCATCTCCTCCCTGATGATCCTTTCCACCTTTTGAATCACCCTCAGGCCCAAGGGCAGGTATGAATATATCCCTGCCGCCAATTTTCTGATCATTCCCGCCCGATACATCAACTTATGGCTGATCACCTCCGCCTCCGCAGGATCCTCTTTCAGGGTCGGCAGCATGAACTGGGAATAACGCATCGATCAACTCCTTTTCGATAGAGCCCGGTCCGGTCGCGGATATGCCGTAAGCACATCACATGGCATATAATATGTCGATACTCCATTTGTCAAGGGGTTTCGGCTCTGGAGGTTCACCTGAGTTCTTGAGAAACTCCCTTATCCATGGGTGTACCTAGCTGGAGAAGCTGGGTTCCTTCGAGGAACAGCAGACTTCGCCGTGAGTCTTCGATCCTGAGCTCCATTCGGCCCGAACGTTCGACCGAGCTCACGCCGAGGGTAGACCGAGGGGCTCAGTGGGGCGACAGGGAGGTTTAGGGAAATAACGGCTATACAATTCAAGGGCAATAGGGTGGATATGGAAGGGGGCTCTTAAGAAGGAGGTGCTCAATTTCTCCGTACCCCTTGATCCTCGTGAGGATGGCAAGGATTAAAACCAGGAGGGGGCTGAGTGCAACCCAATAGTCCCTTGCGTTAAATCGGGCCCCAAGGAGAAAGGTTCGTTTTGCCATGGCACGGAAGGCCGAGGACTCGAGTGCCAAGGATGGTCGGATGGTATAGCGCAGGGTGATTGAGAAAAGAGGGGCGAGCAGGGGGCTATCTCTTCGTCCTGGAAAGGTACCCACCCTCCTGGAGGCGAGTCCTCTCGATTTCTACGCTCGGCCACCATCGGTGCGGTTCCCATGATGGTGTGGGGCTAGGCGCAATGCGATACAGAAGGCAAAGCTAAACGAGGAGGGAAGGCCCAATTTGACTAACCCGATAGCGACTTGTTCCCTCGTTAATAGGTTTCCCCTGTCGACTCTTCGGCTCTTATTGGCCATTGGAATCGGTTATTGTCCTCTCGTCGCTCCTTGATATCATCATTGGGATCAACTACGACGCGCCCTATTCCGTCCGGGAGATCGGGGGGTAGGCTAAACTTGATGAACTTTTTTGACATGGGTGGTATTTGTTCGACGGTCACCGCCCACTTCTCCCTTTCGGGAAAGAGGGCCTCAACCGTTACGTACTTAACGTTCATCCTCCCTTCATTGACGACGATAATTTCGACTTCTCTCCTATCCCGTTTCACATCCTCTATCCACAAATCATTTTGGAAGAACTTGACATCTTCGATGGGATAGAGATGGACGGATAGCCTATTGATCCTTGCGGAGTCGATATTGCCCCCCCTCTTCGAATTCTTTTCATAGCCGTGGATGTGAATGGGTTGTCCACCTGTAGATGCCATGAGCTGTAATTCCTGGGAATAGAGATAAAGGCCATTGAGTACCCATTCGGACGGCCCCTCAATCCTGAATACCTTGTCCCTTTGTCCTTCAGTATCGGGCCCATGAGGGGGGCGTATCCCCTCCTTTGGAATATTGGATGAAACATGGAACTGGACGTCAAAGAGAGTTCCCTCCATCTTCAGGGCCGCCACTTTTACTTCCTCCGCCTCGATGCGATCAGCAAGGATTTTGTGGATCTCCCCATCAATTTCATCCCACCGGATGATCCTGTTAGGATTACATATGGCGATAGCGGCGAAGGGAAATTCCCTATCCCAGATCTCCACTCCCTTGTTAGGATATTTGGGGTCGATCCAGAAAAAACGGGAGAGCCCAACGGTTCCAGTAGCCATCATTTCGCCGATGGAGTAACTCTCGTTGGTATTTCCCAACCCGATGACGACGAAGCTCTTGGGGTACGATTCCATATCCAAGAGTATTTGCTGATCTTTTATGTACTCCCAGAGATCTCCCCTGGTGAGATCATAGGAGGAGTTGTAGACGAAGAGCTTGCTCTTCTGCTCGGCCGAAAAGGCTACACCCTCCATGGTGAGGACCATGATCAAAAGCACTAGGAAGAGAACTTTCTTCATCGATTACCTTTCCCCCGTTGACGTTAAGTCATTTATATCTCCGCTCGGATTCCCCTGTCAAGGTCAAATCGCCTGCGAGTAGGCGAAAAAATTCCCGACCCGGGCATTACCCCCTTGACATTTGCCCCCTCTATTCTTATATTTATTCCGTAATTTTTTTCACATGAAGGAACCTCGAAATCGGGATTAAGGCCCGTAGATTTTTGTTTAAACAGAAAATCGAGTTCCTTTCCGACATGCATGACTGACCTCATAAAGGAACTCGGTTTTTTTTACGTTTTTGGCACATACCATAAAAAGAGAAGGGAGGAGATGACCATGGTTTGTCAAACGGTAAAGGTAGGGGCAGAGTGTGTTTTCATGGCCAAAACAGGATGTAGCTACAACGGAGGTAAATGTTACCCTATCGTGGAAAGTTGTAACGGCTGCGACCGGGTGAACGAATACCCTACCGGGATCTATTGCAAGGCCTATAGCGAACCCGCCCTCAAATGGGTTCCGGGGCCCTGCAGCCTTGCTACTCATGTCAAAAGGAATAACGGCACTGTGGAGACTAAAAAACTCAACCCCCTAAAAGCGTCAAAGAGGAAGAGCCGGAATAGATAAAAGGATACACCAAATTTTTTTGGGGATGAGAGGGCCCTCACCGAGGGCTCTTTTCTTTTGAACGTCCAAGGCTCAGATCTCTGGGAAAGGAGGAAAACGAGCTCTGAGTGCGAATTCACCATGTAATTAAATCGGGAACTTACCGCCCTTGATACATTACTGCAGCACTGCATAACCGCAACACCGGCACTTGAGCCCGGAGGGCGATTCCGAGCTGTCTTCTTGACACCAATCCGTGGACGTGCTAATAAATCTATGATCTTTTTCCCATATTGAGCCGGCGTAGCTCAGCGGTAGAGCAACTGATTCGTAATCAGTTGGTCGGAGGTTCAATTCCTCTCGCCGGCTCCACTGATTT
>JBGVTJ010000073.1:0-9505 GCA_041862515.1 Thermodesulfobacteriota bacterium
AGATGGGGAGAAATCCATCAGCATCGATATTGGTCCCGCTCCCACCACTTATGAGAAAGCGAAATACCGTCCCCACGGTGGGCTTGGAGGGGAGTCTTGCCTGAACGAGATCGGATTTGGAGATGCCAAGCTCTTCAAAGGTGCTCTGGAGCAGGCGGTTGTTGATGAGAGCAATTCGGACCGCTTCCTCCCTCGAAAGACCATCGGCCAAGAGTCCATCCACCTCTTTCCGAATGGCCGTCTCCTCTTCTTTCGATTTCTCCCAAATAAGATTCTGGTCCATACGCTCTCTGGCTATCTCCTGAACCCTCCTCCATTCTTGTCCGGTTTTAACCGATGCGCACCCGACGAGAGATAAGAGGACAAGGACGCTCACTACACTCATTTTGAAAGCCTCCATTTGTCACCTCCTTCAAAATGATGATCGAATACGGCTTCAATTTAGGAGACTACGTGCACAAACGTAAACATACCGCCATGAGGCATGATACCCATGGGAATATCGGCATGGGCATTGATGATGTGGTGGAGCTTATGGCAGTGAAGACGCCAAACCCCGGGATTCGAGGCTATGAATTCCACATCCCGAGTGGTCCCAGGCGGCACATTGATAGTATTGCCGGGCCACTGGGCCGATTCAGGGATCGGACCACCCTCAGTCCCTACGACCTTCCAGGTATGGCCGTGAATGTGGATCGGATGGCTGCTCATAGTCAGGTTGCCGAAGCGGATCCGTACCCGATCACCATGTCTTACTGTCATGACCTCAATATCCGGAGCTACCTTTCCATTGAAGGTGAACCAGTTGAAATCCATGGTGACCAGATTGGTCCGATCATTACCCGGCTCCAGTGCGAAGGCCTGGAGCATGATGGCAAAGTCCCTATCGATTTTACGCCTGGCCCTCTTGGGATGGATAACAAAAAAGCCCCCCAGGCCCATTCCGTCCTGCTTCATCATGTTGAAGCCGGTGTGATACATGAAGGTTCCCACCTGATGCAGGGTGAACTCGTAAATGAAGGTATCACCCGGTGGCGTAGGCGGTTGGGTTACCCCCGCGGCTCCGTCCATCTCGTTGGGAACTTCCAGGCCGTGCCAGTGGATGCTTGTAGGTTCGGGAAGCTCGTTTTTCATTATGATCCGCACCCGATCGCCTTGTGTAACCTCGATGGTGGGCCCAGGCATGGAATCATTATAGCCCCAGAGTCTAACTTCCTTCGGCAGGTTCATATGATCCATGCCTCCGGTGAAACGGTTCGAGGCCTTGATGATCGATTCATCCAGCATGCCCCCTTCGGTCAGGAATCGTTTGACGGGCTGGGCGATGAGGGTGAAGACCTTCACATCTCCGTCCGTCTCGTAACCCAGCGGGGGCACGTTGAGGGTATGCACCCGGCCCATCTGCTTACCCATTAGGCGCGGGGGAGAAGATATGGGGATTGTGGGGTCGGCCCAGGCAGTGGGGGGATATTTAGCCATGGTCTTGTGCTTGAAGCTCTCCGGCTGAGAGTGGATTCCCTGCCCATGCCCCGCCATACCCCCGGATTTGGAAAAGGCCTGTCGGCCCCAAAATACCGAAATGCCAGTAGCGAGCGTTGTCCCAACGCCCTTCAAAAAGTTTCTTCTCTTTAGCATGGCTTGGACCCCCTACGATTGCTAAAACTGGACGGCTTTTACCTCCTGTCCTTAATGTACCTGTTTGAGGTGAAAATACAAAGCCTCACGGTCTCCCATCTGGGAGCTTTCTGAACTGTTTTCCCCTTATCGGCAATTCATAGCGGGGTTCACAACTTAAAAAAGGGGCGACCTTTCCCGAACCCCTCTTGCCTTAGGAATTAAGCCAATCCTGTTTTGCTGGACGGTGGCCATTTGGCCAAGACTGTGGGAGGGGCAGTGAAATATCCCTGAGTCAACGGGAGAACAGTTCTAACGCCTAAAATTCCCCTCCTCATTCGAGGGTCTTCAAATATTCGATCACAACATTCAAATCGGCTTCGGACATCTGCCAGCGAGGCATGGTCCAATCCAAAAGCTCTCCATCTGCTTCTAGCCCCTTGGTGATAGCCCTTTTGATCAGAGCATCTGTGTAATGATGTTCTTTTTCCTTGTCCCCATGGGCATGCTTCTCTTTCACGGTAAGGACTTTATACCGGATGTCCGTTGGTATGGCCGTCCCCATCATCAAGGGCACTCCTCCCCTCCCATGGATACCGTGGCATGAGACACATCCTCCACCGTGCATCCTCACCCACATGGGGCCTCCATAACGGAAAATGGGATATCCATTGATACCAATACCGGTATAGTAAATCCGCTCTCCGGGAGATTTGAAACGTCTCCCCTGCCCCTGGACAAGCCCGGCTAAACTTAAGATCCCCACAAGGGCTAAAAATGTGAGAAATAAACCTCGTCCTCCCTTCATGATCATCCTCCTCATGAATGAAAAGAGCCCTTCTCCTTCTTATTCTCAGTATTCCCTTTCAACGCCGAATTGAGAATTCAGCTCCTTCGCGGTTTCTCGCCCAGGGTTACTTTGATGCGTAAGAATTTCCCATTCCGTAAGAGCTTCAATTCGACCCTGTCCCCAGGTCGGAGATCTCTGATCTTCCGTATCAGTTCATCCGAGGACGTCACTTCTTTCCCATCCATTTCAGTAATCACATCACCTCCTACTGGGATCACGGAATTTCCCACTTGAACCAGTCTATCCCCTCCTCTGAGGCCGGCCTTATTAGCCGGGCCGCCAGCCACAACCTCTGCGATCACTGCCCCACGCTCCACTTTAAGCCCCAGAACCTTTGCAAATTCTGGAATCAACGGATAGAGTGACGCACCTATCCATGGATAGGAAACATACCCCTTTGAAATCAGCTCTGGCAATATTCGCCTAGCCGTGTTGACGGGTATGGCAAACCCGATCCCTACGCTGGCCCCGGTCGGACTGATGATAGCTGAGTTGATGCCGATGATCTTTCCTTTGGAGTCCAGCAGGGGACCTCCTGAGTTGCCCGGGTTAATGGCCGCATCGGTTTGAATCACATCCTCAATCATTGTTCCCGCCTCAGAACGGATACTCCTTCCCAGGGAACTGATGATCCCTGTCGTCAGGGTCTGCCCCAGGCCGAAGGGATTCCCGATAGCCAGCACCTTCTGGCCTATTTGGAGTTCGGATGAGTCCCCCACGGTGATCACCGTCAGTTTCTCTTTGGGCGCGTCAACCTGAATGACCGCCAGGTCGTTGTCCGGATCTGCACCTACAAACCTTGCGGGCCATTTGCTGCCATCGCTTAAGGTGACTTCCAATTTTGTGGAATCCCGAATGACATGGTGGTTGGTCAATATGTGACCAGCGGTATCGATAATTGAGCCGGACCCGGCCCCCTCCCTGGGAATCGGATTGAAAAAGAAGTCCCGCTCGACGACCACACTCGTGATATTTACCACGCCAGGGGCAACCTGCCGATAAATGGAAATATTATTTTCTTCATCCTCGGTTTTGGCGACACCTATGGCGTGCCCGACAAGAACAATAAAGACCACTGAGGTTACTAAAATGAATCTATATTTTTTGACCCTTTCCATTTTCAACACCTCCCTTTTTTTCAACACAACTCGACCGTCCAGAGGGTACATTTTTCCCTCTCGACATGATAGGGTTCCGTGAGGTCCGGGATCGCTCCGGGCTCCGCAACCTTGATAAGATGCTTAAACCCCTCTCCAGGTAACGATTACAACTCGCCTTCAGTCATTTCAATGAGAATTGAGTTACCACTATAATCATACGAGGGTGTTTCTAAATTCTCTCCCAAAGCCACGAAGGCGTTAGCTCAATAAAAAGGGAATTTAAAACGGTGAAATATCCCGTAAAGATCAGAATGCCCACGATGATTAAGAAGACTCCCCCAGCGATGTAAACGACATACAGGAATTTCCTGAATTTCTGGAAAATACCCAAGAATGACCCGGCCGCCAGAGAGGTTAAGAGGAAGGGGATTGCTAACCCCGTGGAATAAGCTGCCAGGAGGATCATCCCATCGCTTATCCCTTGCGAAGTTCCAGCTAAGGCAAGGATAGCCCCCAAAATGGGGCCCACACAAGGCGTCCATGCGAACCCAAAAGAGATCCCGATCAGAGCGGCTCCCATGTAGCCTGCGGGCTTATTTTTCAATATGATAATCTCTCTGGAGCGCATCAAAAAGGGAATCTTGAAAACCCCTGCTATGTAAAGACCAAAAAAGATGATGATCAGGCCCGCTATTCTCTGAATAATCCCTTGATACCTGCCAAAGAACCCTCCCAACAAGCTGAAAGAGGCACCCAATGCAACAAAAACCGCGGAGAAACCGAGGATAAAAAAGAGGGAGTTCAACACCACTTTCTTGCGGACATGTGCTCTCAAAAGCGGGGTTTGAAGATCATCTAAGGCCATTCCCGTAATGAACGAAAGGTAAGATGGCAACAATGGGAACACACAGGGAGAGACAAAAGAGAGTAGCCCCCCCACCAAAGCCACAATGATGGAAAGATTTTCCGCAGATTCCATGACTACACATCCATATCAAAGGTTTGGTGTGGTTATGAGAAGGTGATCGAACAGTTCAAAGGCTTCCTTGCTTGCCCAATCACGAGCACCCAACGTTCCTCCTATTACATGACCCTCTCGATCGATCAGATACGTTGTGGGAATGGAAAAAACCCCGTACTTTAATGCCACCTCACCATCCGAATCCAGGAGAATGGGAAAATTCAACTTGAATCTCTCCTTAAAAGCCCTCACCTTCTTCGCCCCTTCCCGAAGGTCCACTGCCAACATAGTAAAACCTCTTTTTTTAAATTCGGTGTAGAGCTTTTCCATGGATGGCATTTCATCTCGACAGGGCGGGCACCAGGTCGCCCAAAAATTTAAGAAGATGATCTTCCCTCTATGATCCTCCAATTTCACTTCTTTCCCGTTGAGATCCTTCAGCGTGAAGCTTGGAGCCGCCAGCTTCTCATCGAACTTAACGATCGCAAGGGCTCCCCAGAAATGACTATCTGCATGAGCTCGGTTCGATAGGATAAGGAAATTCAAAAAAACAGGAATGAGCGCAATAGAAAACGACAAGAGAATGCTTCTGTAGTTTCTTGTCATTGGCTCCTCCAAACAATTACCTGAGCGATTGACCATCATCTGGTTGTGGATTTCCATTTTTATTTTCAGATAAAGGACCAATAGAACTCAACCCTGGAGAAATATCTTCGCAATTTGCGGAGGTCTGAAAATGGAAAAGGAAAGGAATGGAAGGATCGGTTCCCTGATTTGAGAAAGCCCGACCAGAGGGGATGTCATTATGACGAGCGAGGAATTTTGATGCCCCGAGAGGGCGAAATTATCCGGGTCACCCGCGCAGTTGAGACCAAATACATGATCATCCCTTGAATGCTTATTCCCCCCATCGAAATCGAAGGAACAGACTGCAAGAGAGAGCATATAGCTAAGGATGAGCACCCCCAAAGTGGCCCTGCTGACCGGAAATTTACGCACGGGTATACTCCTTCGTCTAAACTCTTTGGTATCTTATCCTACTTGAGCACAAAATTCCCATCGTCGTATGAACCTTTTTCGTTTATATGTTCCCCTACCTCCCCCTGCATTTACCCGATCCTTTCGATCACCCTCTTCAATTTTTCCGAAACCTGCTCGGCAATCTTTCTCAGCTCCTCATTTTGGATCACCTCCAGAGCGGAAACGGGATTAATTGCCGAAACAGAGGCTTTCCTATCATCGGTTTCATAGACGATTATGTTACAGGGCAACAGAAGCCCGACATCCAGATCAGTTTCGAGGGATCGATGGGCATAGGGTGGGCTGCACGCCCCTAATATCACGTACTTTCTGAATTCTCTATCCAGCTTCTTCTTTAAGGTCCCCTTCACATCGATCTCCGTCAGAACTCCGAAGCCCTCTTCTTTCAAAGCATCCGTAAACTTGGAAATCGCATCCTCATAGGATGTATCGAGAACTGTGCTAAAGGCATATCCCTTGGCCTTTTCCATGAAAACCTCCATGCGCTACATCAAATCCTCTTTCTTTTCCTCAAATTCCTCCTTGCTCATTTCACCCCTGGCATATCTCTTCTTCAACACATCCACAGCGGACTCTCCCGTTGACTCATCTTCCTTCTTAGCTGGACTAAAGTAACCCTTTGCCAAGAGGATTACAGCGATAATAATGATGACCCAAATAATCCACATAAATCCCATTCCAAAGCCTCCCATCATTTTCCATCTCCGCATAATTGGCACTATGATGAACAGACATGGAGTAAAGGTGAAACGGTTTCTACTTGACGATCAACTTTCCCTTCATCCAGAAATGTTTCCAGCCGCAGAATTTGGTGCAGCGAATAGTGAACGCTCCTTCCTTATCGGCCATGAATTCAATGGTTACCAACTCCCCTTTGGGTAGGGGTTTATTAACGTTGAACGCCTTGATACCAAGCCCGTGATCCTTATCGATCGCGATGGCCTTGATGATCACCTTGTCCCCTTTATTAACCGTTATCCTATCTGGGCTGAATTTGTAATTTTTAGCCTTGACTTCAAATGTCTTCACTTCCTCTGCCTTCGCCAAGGAGAAACTCAAAACGATGATTCCTCCTAGCAACAGGCTTATCAGGATTGTGTGGATTCTTTTTTCCATGGATTTCTCCTGCGTTTTCCCAAGAAGATAACGCTCCTCATGTCAGCGATATGGCGAGGTCCTGACAGTAAATCCTCGGTTCCATCTTCCCTTACGGCATGCGGGTTGTCCCTTCACACAGGTGGGTTGGTACAGAAATTTAATCAATTACACTAGGCCAGGTCTTTCTTTTTTTCCTCGAACTCCTCTTTGTTGATCTCTCCCCGGGCATACCTTCGTTTGAGGATCTCAAGGGCTGAATCCTCTGATCTCGCAGCGCCCCCCCCAGCACCCGCCGATATTACCAACCACCTGATCAGAAAAATGATTCCCACAATTACCGCGATCCAAAAAGCGATCATGATGATGTGCCAAAGCCATCCCATACCATATCCCCAACCCATCATTCCTGGACCCATGTGTCCCCCATACCCACCCCATTGGGCCAAACCATCACCTGCCAAGGGGAAGAGACCTGCTAAGATAAGAATCCATGCGGTGTTAAACGCCTTATTCATCTCAACACCTCCATAATCGAATAAAGCCCCCGGAGGCGAATGAAGCTCAGGGGGGTTTCATGGTCAATAGATGGACCCCATCCATCCCGTACCTTTATCCACAAGGATTTTGTCCACAAGAGAGTTTTCTTTGGTCAAAATCTCCCCCTCAAAGGCGGGGCCCACGTCCTTGATCTTTCCCAGCTTTAGGTTGGGGTTTCTGGTGGATTGTATGTAGTTTTCCAGCATGGCCTTGGCATCCCTCTCTTCCAGGGGCTTTCGAGGCTGCTGATATTGAGGGCCATATTGAGGACCGTATTGGCCCCCGTAGCCAGGGCCCATCATTCCTGGACCCATCCCGTAGCCAGGACCCATCATCCCCGGGCCCATCCCGTAACCTCCACCAGGGCCCATATGTTGTCCACAGTAGGGGCAGTGCCAGCCTCCGTAACCGCCTCCGCCCATCATGCCATGGCCCATCTGGGCCCTTGCCTTACCACCGTAAAAAGCGAAGGCAAGAACAAAGAGGCTGAGAATAGAGATAAACAATACCTTTCTCATTTCATTCCTCCTCTTTACTTCATTTAACCTTCCTGTTCATGCTGAGGAAAACAGACCAGAATAGAGCTTTACCATCAGAATATCTCTCGGTGTCAAAAGGGGATTTCACTCCTTCTCCAGGAACCGCTCCGGATCCTGGGCAAATTTTTCCTTACACCCTACGGCGCAGAAATAGTACGTTTTGTCCTTGTAGTCATAGGTAGCAGCAGCCTCTTCCTCTTTGACATCCATTCCGCATATGGGATCTCTTGCCATTACCTTCACCTCCTCTCTGGAATTTTTGATTGTACCGCATGCCTCTCATGTTGAGACCACGGGTGGGCTGAATCTTCTCAACCTCAGCGCATTGCTCACGACCGTTACGGACGAGAGCCCCATGGCCGCCGCCGCGAAGATGGGATTGAGCAATATCCCGAAAAAGGGGAAGAGCACCCCCGCAGCAACGGGAATCAAAATGGTATTGTAGGCAAAAGCCCAGAAGAGGTTCTGTTTGATATTTCTGAGGGTGGCCTTGCTGAGGGCTATAGCCGTCACTACTCCGCGAAGGTCGCCGCTGATCAAGGTGACATCCGATGACTCCATGGCCACATCCGTACCCGTCCCGATGGCTATGCCCACATCCGCCTGGGCCAGGGCCGGCGCATCGTTGATGCCATCACCCACCATAGCGACCTTCTTGCCCTCGGCCTGGAGCTTCTTCACCTCATCGGCTTTTACCTCTGGCAGAACCTCCGCAAGAACTCGGTCGATACCGATCTGCCTGGCGATGGCCTCGGCCGTTCTCTGGTTATCCCCGGTAAGCATTGCAACCTCTATCCCCATCCTGTGAAGGGCTTCCACGGCTTCCCTTGAATTCTCCTTGAGGGTATCGGCCACCGCGATGATACCAGCCGAATTTCCATCGATGGCAACAAACATGGGCGTCTTCCCTTGATTGGACAATTCCTCGGCCTTTTTCTCGAGCCCGTCCAGCAGTATCCCTCGGTCCTTCATCAGTTTCGCATTCCCCATGAGCAATGACTTTCCATCAATGGTTGCCTCAATACCGTGGCCTGCGATGGCATTGAAGTTCTCCGGGTTAATGAGGGGGATATTCTCCTCTTTAGCCCGGTTAACGATGGCTTCCCCCAGGGGATGCTCTGAACCCTTCTCCGCCGAGGCTGCATAGCGAAGGATCTCCTCTTCTTTGTGACTATTGAAAGCCAGGATATCCGTCACAGAGGGCTCGCCTTTGGTCAGGGTTCCCGTCTTATCCATTACGATAGCATTCAGCTTGTGAGCCGTCTCCAGGGCCTCACCTCCCCTAATGAGGACGCCATTTTCGGCGCCTTTACCGGTCCCCACCATGATGGAGGTGGGGGTGGCCAGCCCCAAGGCGCAGGGACAGGCGATAATGAGAACAGCCACAAAATTAAGCACGGCATAGGTGAGGGCGGGAGTAGGTCCGAAGAAGTACCAGACGATGAAGGTGATAATGGCGATCCCGATAACGGCCGGAACAAAGTAGCTGGCGATAATATCGGCCAGCCGAGCAATGGGGGGCTTTGAGCCCTGGGCTTCCTCCACCATCTTGATGATCTGGGCCAGCATGGTATCCTTACCCACCTTGGTTGCCTCAAATTTAAACGTCCCCGTCTTATTGATGGTAGCACCGATCACCTCATCTCCCGCAGTCTTCTCCACGGGAATGGATTCACCCGTGACCATTGATTCATCAACCGAGGAATGACCTTCTTTTAGGATACCGTCGACAGGGACTTTTTCCCCGGGCCGCACTAGCACCAGA
>JBGVTJ010000074.1:0-6128 GCA_041862515.1 Thermodesulfobacteriota bacterium
GAGGGAGAAATCAAAAAGGCCACAGAATCAGTAGTCAGACAATCATCAGGGACTTCAAATGAAATAAAGAACAGGAAATGACAACTATGGAAATCAAACAGGACCTACTCTTTCTCAATCTTCCCGAACGGTTGACCGGGCTGGGCGAATTGGCCATGAATCTCTGGTGGGGCTGGCACCCGGCAGCGAGAATGCTCTTCAAAATGCTGGATCGGCAGGTATGGAAGGAAAGCGTCCATAATCCCGTAAAGATGCTCAAAGAACTGCCCAGAGAAATCTTGGAATCAGCCGCAATCGACCCTGAATATATACGTCATTACGATGTGGTGCTTGCACAATTCCGAAAAGATATGGAAGCAAAGGACTGTGGGGTTGGGGAAGATATTGCTCCTTCGGGTTGTTACCCGATCGCGTATTTCTCGGCAGAGTATGGGCTACACCATTCCTTGCCTTTTTATGCTGGCGGATTGGGGTTTTTGGCCGGTGACTATATCAAGGAATGCAGCGACCTGAGACTGCCCTTGGTGGCAATCGGCTTCATGTATCCGGAGGGATATGTCCGGCAGCAAATCCGGGAAGATGGATGGCAGGATAGTATGGACGAAATGCTGGATCGTGATGCAGCATCGATATTCAGAGTTCTCAATGAAGCTGGAGAACACCTGGTGGTCAAGATACCCTTCATTGAACCCCCCATCTCCGTGGCCGTATGGAAGGTAGCGGTCGGCCGTATACCGCTTTACCTGATGGATACGGACATCGAGGTCAACGACCCGTGGAACCGGGGTATATCAGCCCATCTCTACATCGGTGATCTCGAACAGAGGCTTCGTCAGGAAATCGTCCTGGGAATCGGTGGGTCCCAGGTCCTGAACACGCTGGGCATCAAACATTCCGTTCTCCATCTCAACGAAGGGCATGCTGCTTTTGCGCTGTTGGAAAGGATCAGGGAGCGATTAGAGGAAGGGATGAGTTACGAAGAAGCTGCCCATCAGGTCCGGAGCACCTCTGTGTTTACGACCCACACCCCGGTGCCGGCTGGCCATGATGTCTTTCCCTTTCAGCTGATGGAGAAATATTTTCGGTCCTACTGGCCGGCCTTGGGGTTAGGTCACGATGCCTTCCTTCAATTGGGAATGCATCCAGAGGACCCCAATGCGGGGTTCAATATGACGGCGTTTGCCCTCAGGATGTCTGAATATCACAACGGGGTCAGCAAACGCCACGGAGAAGTCGGCCGCGGCATGTGGCAAAGCCTTTGGCCAGAATTGCCGGAGGAGAAAGTGCCGATCAATCATGTGACAAATGGCGTACACGTCCCCACGTGGATCGAGCCAAAGATGGAGCTTCTTTTTAACAAACATCTCGGCCCGGCCTGGTTATCGGATCATGATAACCCTGCAGTCTGGAAATTAGTGGACAACATCCCAGACGAGGAGCTGTGGCAGACCCATTATTGGTTGAAGATGAAACTGATCAACACCATCCGTGAGGCTACACGTCAACGTTGGGCCAAAGACCACGTCAGCCCTTCTATTGTGCTGGCGGGAGGGACCTTGCTGGATCCCTCGGTATTGACCCTCGGTTTCGCGCGCCGGTTTGCCACCTACAAGAGGGCGGACCTGATCTTTTCCGATATTGACAGGCTGAAAAAGCTCGTGAACGATCGGTGGCGGCCAGTACAGATCATCTTCGCCGGCAAGGCCCATCCAGCAGATGACCCGGGGAAACGGATCCTTCAAAGGGTCTTTAACGCTGCCCATGATCCCGAGATGGGGGGACGAATCGCCTTCGTGGAGGATTATGAGGAACAGTTGGCTCAGTACATGGTCCATGGAGTGGATGTCTGGCTCAACAATCCCGTGCCCCCCATGGAGGCCTGTGGGACCAGCGGGATGAAGGCTGCCCTTAACGGGGTGCTTCAGCTGAGCATCATGGATGGGTGGTGGCTAGAGGGTTACACCGGTAAGAATGGTTGGGTATTCGGCCAGGAAGACGTGACTGGAGATAGGGATCGGTCGGACGCCGAGGCAATCTATGGGATCCTGGAAAAGGAGATCATCCCCCTCTATTACAAGGTCTCCGAGGATGGCATACCCCACGGCTGGGTCAAGGTCATGAAGGCATCCATAAGGAGCAATGCTCCCAGGTTCTCCGCACGGCGGATGGTCAAGGAATACATTGAGAAATTTTATGCTAGCGCACTGAAAAATGCGTAGGAGGCAAGATCAATGGCGGGAATTTTCAAAGCATACGACATACGAGGCTCCTATCCCGATGAGTTAGATGAGGAGATGGCGGGGAAAATCGGGGCTTGTTTTGTCAGTTTACTCAAGGCTCGGAGAATTGTTGTTGGGCATGATATGCGGCTTTCTGCTCTGGCTCTCGCCAAAACCTTCATAGAGGGAGCCATCTCATCAGGAGCCTCGGTCACCGATATCGGGATGACGTCGACCCCCATGCTCTACTATGCCATCATCGAAGGAACGTTCGATGGTGGAGGCATGATTACGGCATCCCACCTTCCCGGTGGGATGAATGGCTTTAAGCTCTGCCGTGAGAAGGCGATCCCATTGAGCGGAGACCATGGACTGCCTGCCCTGGAGGAGTTGGTTATGGAAAAGCAACCTGGGAAGCGGCATCCCACCTCAAAGGGTTCATACCAGGAGCTTGATATGTTGGACACATATGTCGATAGACTGAGCACTTTTGTCCATAACCCGAGGCCATTGAAAATAGGGGTTGACCCGGGAAATGGCATGGCCGGGCCGGAGGTATCTGCCTTATTCAAGGGGCTTCCCGTATGGAAAGTGATATCCATGTATATGGAACCGGATGGGAGGTTCCCCCACCACATTGCAAACCCCCTCCTGCCCTCTACAACCAGGGAACTACAGGGTGTGGTTGTGAAGGAGAAAGCGGATATCGGCGTGGCATTCGACGGGGATGCCGATCGCTGTGGGTTTATCGATGAAAAGGGGGAAAGGATCCCCGAGGATCTGGTTACCGCTCTCATTGCCGAATTCCTTCTGAAAAAGGAGCCAGGGGCAACCATCCTCCATGACCTCCGCTCAAGCCGGGTTGTTCCGGAGACGATTACCCGTCTTGGTGGGAGGGCGGTGCGCTGTAGGGTTGGTCATGCCTTTATCAAGGAGCAGATGAGGGAGGAAAATGCCCTCTTTGCCGGTGAGCTTTCCGGGCACTATTACTACCGGGATATGGGATTTACCGACAACGCCGTCTTTACCATGATTCAGATGCTCAACTTCTTGTCACTAAAAATGGCGCCGCTTTCACAGGTAATTCATACTCTCAAGAAATATTACTCCACGGGTGAGATCAATATGGAGGCAAACGATAAAGATGCCGTCTTCTCTGCCCTTGAGGCTCATTATAAAGACGCCAAAAAGGATCATTTAGACGGATTGACCATAGAATATGATGTTTGGTGGTTTAACCTGCGGGCTTCCAACACCGAACCGGTGATGCGACTAAACCTGGAAGCTGACAACGAAAGCACAATGAGAGAGAGGAAAGAAGAGGTTCTGGGGATCATCGGGGATGCAGATCCTTCGATGATGATCAAGGAGTAGAGGGGTATCCAAGAAATTCGTGCTTTTTGGCGCAGATAGACTGGTAGGTATTAGTGACAGAATAAAGATTCGATCACGATTTTTCCATTATTTACATACTTACTTAGGGAACTAAGCGATTGCGGAGGGTTTTTCGAATTACGTTGGGTTAGTTTCTTATCTAAAAAACTTCGTATTACCACGTATACTATATGAGCTACAATCAACGAGAGGATAAAGGTAAAGATGAATATCAAGAAGTTTTCCAGTGTTACTTTACCTATAAGAATCTTGTTACCGGCCATTCGTTAGTTTAATCCTCCGCATCGAGCGTCCCATGGAGCATTTTTTCAAAATAGCCCTTGGAAATAATACTTTTTTGGTTTTTTCTCCAATGTATCAGTCGCTGGACCACTCTTTCCTTAACTTTCTGCCTGCTGGTAGATTAGTAATACGTGGTGTCTCAACAATAAAATGGTAACCAAGGGAATCACTATCCATTGAATAATAGGTACGAGTCCAACCTTGAGTAATGGTATCACAGGCATCGCTTCATCATAGCCCCAGGATTTGAAGATCCGAACATTAGCCCACTCACTAATCAGCGTGTAGACCACCCCGATGATTACAAAGCCGGCAAAACTCCTCGCAGTCGATTTCAGAAACCACCTCCGATTCCAGCTTACTACGGAGACAAACCAGAAAGATCCCAGCGTTATCATGACATCCCCCAAAGTGCAGTGGAACCATCCATACAGCATTGTACTGAAATCAGAATCCTTCAGCACATAAAAATAAGTCTCCGTGACTTCCCAAAAGAAGTTCAGGAAAAAGGACACCAAAAACAGACTTATCTCTGGTATCCGTGAAACCCTATGTCCTTTCAAAACAAAATCACCCGCAAAAAGCGTATCGCCCCCGAAAAACGGTTCAGTGTAACGGGTCCTGGGGTTTCATGCAATTTACCCCCAATCCCGGCCTGTTAAGCAAAAACCAAGCGCTTCAAAAGGCAAGTCTCTCTACTGCCCGAACTGTTTAACTTTTGCCTTGCTGACAGTAACATTCCCCTATTCGATTCAACAGTATAATAGCCCCTTCGATCGGTGGAATCTCTAGCATGAGCCTCCATTCACCTATACGATGTCCTCGTGTAACCTCCCTTTCGTCCGCCCTCATGGCTAGGGTGTCTGTCGACATCCTAGCCATTGGAATCCCCTGCCAGTGGCAACTCTTTAGCCCGGGGGGCACGGGAGTGAATCGAACCCTCTTGGTCTTGGGTCTGGGATTAACAGTTCTCCAAACCCTTGAGATACCGATGTATCTCCGCCCCAATCAGAGTCATCCACGGCATACATCCTGCTATTCACTTATCGCTTTATAACGAGAACCGGCCTTTTGCATTTTCGTATAACCTTTTCCGAAACGGAACCCAGGAGCATTTCTTCGATGTTGCTCTTTCCATGAGACCAATCACTATGACGGAAACTGCTTCCTCTTCTTCAACCCTCAAGATGTCCGTGAATGGAATTCCCTTCTCAATCCGTGTCTTGACGTCAAAACCACTTGCGTTCAGTTCGGCTTCTATTAGCCTTGTTTGTTCCTTTGCATTTTCTTCTATTATCTTATCCACCTCCTTCTTGTAACTGACATACGCACTTGCTCGATGAATACTTTCTATTTCCCTTTCATCAATGACATGTAAAACTACGACCTCCTTTGCTCCACCTTCCTTTAACTGCTTGATATAGTCTAAAGCCTTCTTGGATACATCTGAAAAATCAGTCGGATATAGAATCTTCTCAAACATCTCAAACCTCCTTTCTCTCGGTGCTTGTGACCAGTGGGAACCCACGCATCCGAAAGATTCCGCTGGCGAAGACCGGGCAGTACTTCCATAAGAATTGGGCACCCGTTGACCTCACATCGATCTTCAAGGGTTCTCCTTGAGGACCAGGTGCCAATCCTGGTTCCATGTGGTGATGACCCGGGTCTCGCGCTCGTAGCCGAGCACGCTCAACGAAGCTGTGCCAAGGGCTAGCAGACGGCCTGCGTCGGGAGCAAGTCCGAGCCAGCATGCGGCGAGCACACGGAGCAGGTGACCGTGAGCGAAAAGGGCCACATCGCCACCGGCAGCCGAGACCTTGTCGATAACGTTGAGGGCTCGTCGCCCCACCTGTTCCTTGGTTTCCCCTCCCGGGGGGTTACCGGTCCAGATTGTCCATCCTGGCGCCTCTTTGCGGATATCGGCCGTCGTACGACCCTCATAGGCCCCATAATCCCATTCGAGGAGATCGTCGGTGAAGTGGGCGACATCCCCGTACCCCGCAATCCGGCAAGTCTCGACAGCACGAGTCAGAGGACTGACCAAAACGAGGGCAAACGAGCGGTCCGCTAACCGCCGGCCCAATGCCGCCGCCTGTCGTTGGCCCACAGAGGTAAGGGGGATGTCGGTCCGGCCGGTATGACGTCCGGTGGCACTCCACTCCGTCTCCCCGTGACGGATAAGCCACAGCTCGGGATTCCGCTCAACCATGGTTAGTCTCCCTCCCGAGTATA
>JBGVTJ010000075.1:0-13035 GCA_041862515.1 Thermodesulfobacteriota bacterium
CAGACGAGAGCCGGGGCTTACGCTGGGAGGTACGTTGTTGTGGTTGACGATGACATAAATCCATATGACATGGATGATGTAATGTGGGCGGTATGCACGAGGTCGGAGCCCGTGGAGATGGACCTTATTAAGAAGGCATGGAGCACTCCACTAGATCCAAGGATACGAAAGCCGACCGATAGCTACCATAACTCTCGGGGCATTGTTTATGCTGTTAAGCCATATGAATGGTTCAAGGACTTTCCCCTGACTGCTGTGGCAAGCGAGGAACTGCGAAAAGAGACCTTTTCCAAATGGGCTGATCACCTGGACGGCAGGTGGAAGGTTATTTAGGTTTAAAGATTTTCCACGAATGTGGTCTTTGAGCCGGAGGGTCAGGAAGAATCGGGAGACTCCCTGTAGGGTAGATTTTCTCTACCCTTTGGTCATATACCGAGGGATTTCGTCGCTCACTTCACCCGCGTCAACGGTTGGCCATTCAAGGTTCTGCTGTTACGAAACTGACTGTCTTACCCGGGAAGTTTTTGATACCTTCCAGGCCCTTTTCTTCCCCTCCTAGCTTGAATATATTGGCATTATTTCCCGAAACTACCGCTTTCCGGGTGGAGGCGCCACAATTACTGGCGCTTCGCGCGCTTTTTCGGCTTCCTCATCCGGAGGAAGAGGAGGCTCTCAGTTCTTGCCCACATAGCGTCCGCCGGTCTTGCCGTCGGACAGGTCAGAGGCGAGCCAGATACTAAGCGGGTTCATAATATCCACTGGCAGCAGTTTACGCCCGTCCTCTCTGGCTCCCTGCCCTTCCCCTGTGTCCATTTTTCCCTCACTTGCCTCCTTAACCTTCATTACGGCATAGATTTTTTTTGTTGTAAGTTTCGCCCTTCCGGGAAATCCCCAAGATCCCTCTTATCGAGAGCCACCTCCGTGGCGACAATGAAGATGAAATCAATCGCGGGGCAGATACCTGCATACGAATATATGCTGTGAATAACGTATCAGGGGAAAAAAGGTAGCAACGTTGTTCACCCTGCGAGCCATTCACCTCCAAGGGAAAACACTCGGATAAGGGTCCCCTCTCCAAAAACCAGGTTTGCGGTTCCTCAAGCGAACCTAGATCAATACCAAGCATAACACCATATCAATTTTCCCCTGGTTATGCTATACATAAGAAAAAGTGATACCTCTCACAATCTAACCAGGATAAGGTTCAATGAGAGGATCTTTGGAGCGCATAGATGGGAGGTGAAAGTATTGCTTAATTTTAACCAGTTGCGAACATTTCATCAGGCGGCAAAATCTCTCAACTTTACCGTTGCCGGCAAAAATCTGTTCGTGAGCCAGCCCGCAGTGACGGCGCAGATCAAACTCTTTGAGGAGTTCTGTAATTTGGACCTGTTTGCGAAAAAAGGCCGCAGGATTTATTTGACCGATGAGGGCAAAACGATCTTCAAATACACCTCTAAAATATTCGAGCTGGAACAGAATCTGGAGAAGACCATTTATGATCTGCAGAAGCTGAGACAGGGTTGTCTTCGTATTGGTACTACCAAAACGTATGCCCGGTACTTGATGCCCGTCCTTCTCACGCCCTTCCACCAGTCTTTCCCCGGTGTAACCATAGAGTTAAATGAGGGAAGTTCTCTGGAAATGAGCGAAAACGTGCTCGATTTCAGGAACTCATTAGCTATCATAACAAAGGTGGATGATAGTCCCAATATACATTTCGTCCCACTTTTCCGGGAAGAAGTGGTATTGATAGCTGCCTCGAATCATCACCTAGCAAAGAGAGATGGAATATCCATGGAAGAACTGGTTGGTGAACCTATAGTAATGAAGGAAATCGGCTCGGGAACCAGAAAATTGATAGAGGAGTGTTTCAGAGATAAAAAAGAAAAGTTAAACATAATAGCTGAAACGAGCAATATGGAATTTATCAAGGAGTTGGTGAAACAAGGGGAAGGGGTCTCTTTTGTGGTCAAGACGGCCGTCAAAAGAGAACTAACCGCGGGAATCCTTGTAAGCATCCCCATAAGTGACAGGAACTTATTCTTTGATGTGTGTATTGTCTACTTGCGTGACTATCGTCTTCCTATGGCCGCTAAAGCCTTTCTGGATTTCCTGCAGCCTATCGCCCGGTCAAATGCACCCCTCCGGGATATAGATACCTTCCTCGCTGAGATACGGGGAAAAAGTGGATTTGGGACCCGCTCCACCTGAGAGATCGCATCGCAAATGTTGGACAGCCAGGACAGGGATTCCCTTTTTGCACCCCACACCGACGTGAGAGGTAATACCTTGTTAACCTTTTTCAACATGACCTCTCAAGGTGTTCGAAACATTTCAGCAGGCTGATGATGAGGCATCTGGTCGGTGGTGACGGGTACCATCACCTGAGTAAAGGTTGCATCTGCAGGGAAGCCCTTTTCCCTGGGAGGTTTCTTCAGACACAAATGGTCTCTAGGCTAAAAAATCGTGACCTACTGTTCCCTGGTTCCTTAGGGTGCATTGTACCGGTGTCTTGATTGATGTGGAGGCATAATGTTTTCTTATGTATTACATAAAAAAAATTACTTTGTTTTTTTCAGCCGATATATATATTCTTATGTTCAATCCACATGACCTCGAAAAAACAACTGAGGAGGATGAAACAATGGTGAATGAAAAAGTCAGAAGCCTACGGTCAACCCTTGATTGGTTGAGAGGGGAGGGTTTGCTTCTCGAATCAGAACGTGAAATAAATCCGAAGTTAGAGCTGGCGGCGATTCAAAAACGTTTGGATGGGGGGCCTCCGATTCTATTCCACGATGTTAAGGGATATCCCAACGCACGCCTTGCAACGAATATCTTCGGCTCAGATAAAATCATTGCGCAGATGTTCGATTGTAAGGATAGAAAGGAAGTGAAGTTCAAAATTCACAGCGGCATTATTGAGCCCATTCATCCCAGAATCGTGGACGAGGCGCCGTGCCAGGAGGTTGTTATTGACAAGGATATTGACGTTTGGCCGGTGGTTCCCATGATTCAGCATACACCCAAGGATCCGGGACCAACCCTTGGGGCCGGGAAAACTCTTGCTTCGCCGAAACAGTTCTGGGGGGGGTGGCACATCGCCTTTAACCGTATGAGCTTTCGCGAAGACCTTGGCTGGAAGGACCACTCTACATTTCAGATATCGCCAGGGTCTCATATGGATCAGATAGCTACCAAGTATTATAAGAAGGAACCCATCCCACTCAGCATCAACATAGGAATTCCTCCGGCAGCAACCTTGGCGGCTGGTTCGGGCTTTATGTACGTTATCCTCCCAAGGGGATGCGATGAGTTGGGAATCGCAGGGGCCGTTCAGGGATATCCCATTGACGTGGTGAAATGCAAGACCATTGATGCCTATGCAATCGCTGAGGCGGAGTATGTGCTCGAGGGCTACCTGGACACGACCCAAAGGGTGTGGGAGAGCCAGTTAGCTGAAAAGGATCAGGTGCAGGGTGTCTATCCGTTTCATCCCGAGTGGTCTGGCTACTTCGGGAAGTCTTATCGAACCCATCAATTCAATGTAACGGCCATTACCCACCGAGAAAGTCAACCCATTTATGATCCCTTGATCGTCCACGGGTACGACAACCACAATATCGATGTCTTGTGCCGTGAGGCGTGTTTCTTTGAACTGGCAGAGCGGATCAGCGCGGGATTTTGCGTGGATACGCATATTCCCATGTGCATCCCTGACTGGGGCGGCGTGATTTTTCAGGTGAAAAAGAGGAGGCAAAGGGATGAGGGGTTCCCCAGGAACATCCTCGCCTCTGCGCTTTCCTGTTCCCTTGGTGCCCGTTTTGCCATGGTCGTGGATACGGACGTTAACATCTACTCAACGGACGATCTGATGTGGGCTTTGGTCACCCGGGTAGACGCCCAGGACGACATCATGATTGTGGCGCCGGGAGGTATGGGGCAGACGTTTCAACCGGCGGAACGAAGCTCTGCTGGAGATAAGCAGTGGACCCAGACCAACATCAGATTTTCGGGGGCAATCGGCGTGGATGCCACGGTTCCCTATCGACACAGAGACGCCTTTGAACGGGCATCCTATCCTATTGACGTAGTAGACCTCAAGGACTGGTTTTCCGAAGAGGAAATTGAGAAAGCAAAGGCACATCAGGAAGAGTATGCACGGTGGTTCTCCGAGGTTGGTATCTGATTGCCCTGAACCTTGCATCACTCAAGGGGGATGAGGACAGACGGAATGGAAGGGAAAACTGAGTATATGCTTGCTCCCTACCGGGTTTTGGATCTCACGGATGAGAAGGGCTTCTTATGTGGTAAGATCCTGGGCGACCTGGGCGCCGATGTGATAAAGGTTGAGAAGCCGGGGGGAGATCCAGCCCGAGCAATCGGCCCTTTCTATAATGATGTGCCGGATCCAGAGAAGAGCCTTTACTGGTTCGCCTATAACAACAACAAGAGAGGCATAACCTTGAACGTTGAGACCGCTGATGGACGGGAGCTCTTCAAGAGGCTGGTCAAGACCACTGATATCGTTGTCGAATCCTTCCCACCGGGCCGCATGGATGAGTTGGGCTTGGGACATTCAGCCCTTAGCCAGATAACTGAAGGAAAGGTCGTAATGACCTCTCTTACTCCCTTTGGGCAAAAGGGTCCTTATAAGCATTACAAGACGTCTGACATCGGGATTATGGCCATGAGCGGCAGTATGTATCTCCTGGGCGACACTGACCGCCCCCCGGTTCGCACGAGCATTCCAGTGTCCTACATGTGGGCCGGAAGCTATGCGGCCCTGGGTACGGTGATGGCGCTGTTCCATCGACAAATGACAGGTCAAGGACAGCATGTGGACGTTTCAGCCCAGGCGAGCGCCGCGTGGGCTGCGGACACCGGCCCCTTCTACTGGGAAGCGGACGGGACGATGACAAAGCGAGTGGGAAATGCCATCGCTGGACGCAGCATTCATGGAGCGGTCATGCGGGCTGCCTACCCGTGCAAGGATGGCTACATCTGTTGGCTTATCTACGGAGCAAGATCGGGGGCTATTACGAACAAAGAGATGGTGAAATGGATGGATGAGAAGGGGATGGCTACCGACTGGCTGAAGGGGCAGGATTGGGATAAATTCGATCCCGCCCATGCAACTCAGGAAGATTTCGATCGGATCATGGAACCGGTGAGCAATTTTCTTGGTGGTATCTCCAAGAAGGAGTTCCAAGAGGAGGCGGTGAAAAAGAGGATAATGGGATACCCCGTATCAACGGCCAAGGACATCATGGAGCACCCCCAGCTTGCGTCGAGGGAGGTGTGGCAGGACGTGGATCATCCGGAGTTAGGTACTTCTATTACGTATCCTGGTCCTTGGGTCAAACTGTCCCGGTCTTCGTGCGGGATACGGCGTCGAGCCCCGCTCATTGGTGAACACAACCATGAAATCTATGTTGGGGAGCTGGGCATCTCTGAGGATGAGCTGGGGGTATTAGAACAGAGAGGCATTATCTAGTCCATGGAGGCAGAAGCGTGGAAGGCAACGGGATATTTGAGGATGTAAAGATCTTGGAGTTTGGTCAGATTGTCGCGGGCCCGCTCATTTCTACGTATTTGGCTGACTATGGGGCGGAGGTTGTCCACATCGAGTCACATAAGCGACCTGACCAATACCGGTTTTACCCACCCTTTAAGGACAATAAGCCCGGAGTGAATCGCGGCCTTGATTTTGCCATTTACAGTCACAATAAGTACGGCATTACGCTCGACCTGAGACATCCGAAAGGTATTGAGGTTGCTCAACGGCTCGTGAAGAACTGGGCGAACGTTGTCACCGAAAACTTCACTCCGGGTGTCATGAAAAGGCTGGGGTTGGACTACGAAGAGCTGCGCAAGATTAAGCCGGACCTTATCATGCTGAGCAGTTGCAACTTGGGACAGACAGGACCATACGCAGCGCACCCGGGTATGGGCTCACATCTGACTCACCTGAGCGGATTTACCCATCTGAGTGGATGGCCTGACAGAGACCCTTTGATCCTCTATGGTCCATATATAGACTTCATCGGGGTGGTATATGGCACGATCGCCTTGGCCGCGGCTCTGGATTACCGGCGTCAAACAGGAAAGGGACAGTACATCGATGTTGCCCAGTTTGAGGGCGGTATTCAGTTCCTCGCTTCAACCTTGTTGGATTATACGGTGAACGGGCGCATTCAGGAGAGAAAGGGTAATCGCTGTGATTATGCTGCCCCGCACGGGGCCTATCCGTGCCGAGGTGAAGATAGATGGTGCGTTATCGCGGTATTCACCGATCAGGAGTGGGAGGATTTAACTCGGATCATGGGTGATCCTGATTGGGCAAGGGATCCTCAATTCGCTACGCTCCCGGATAGGAAGCGAAATGAGGAAGAGCTCGATAGATTGATAGGTGAATGGACGTCGACCTTATCCGCTGAAGAAGTCATGGCTAAGTTGCAATCAGTTGGAGTGGAAGGGGCAGTTGTGAAAAACCCGCAGGAAATGTACGATGATCCCCACCTGAAGCAATACCTCTGGGCGGAGATGGAACATGCTGAAATCGGAAAATACCATGTCCAAGTGCCCTCGTTTAAATTGTCAAGGGTCCCCACTCAGTTGAGAAAGTCTGCCCCTCTCCTCGGGGAGCACAACGAGTACGTTTACGTGAATCTGGCTGGCTTCTCTCGCGAAGAATACCAAAAGCTTCAACAAGAAGGAGTTTTTGAATAGAGCTGGCGTGACAAAATGAGCTTCCAGCATCCATCCTATCTTGCACGAATCTTCTTGCACGTTCCTCGTTACTCAGTGTAACTTTATAAAAATTGGGTAAATTGCCTACACTGTAAATTCCCTGCCTTTGCGTCTTGTTGGATAGCATGGAGCGTGTTTTTCTCTCTCCGTGCAGACGCTTGTCGAATTTTGTCCAGAGGAAGGACATCATATGCCCAGTTCACCCGAAGTGACGGGCCAAACGCAGGATTTCATGGTTCAGGGGAGGGCTCAAAATGCCAAAGCGGCACATGCCCCGTCTGACGCTCAAGAGAAGTTGGATCGCTTGCTCAAAAAGGCCCGCGTGAACATCATGATACAGTCCCGCTCGGATAATGACCCAGATGTTAGCACGCGTCTCTTGTGGGGCGACCATTGGGTAAAACACGAGCTTGGCCGGGAGTTCAGACGGCTGGGACTGTCACTGGTAGAGAAGAACCCGGATGTTATCATCCACCTTTTTGGTTCCCCTGCGAATACTCTTCCCGATTACACCTATAACATGGTCTGGTTATATAGCCACCCTGATATGGTCACACCCGAGAACCTGAGGCAATTCGACAAGATCTTTTGCGCTTCCCCTGATTTTACACCCAAGCTTCAGGTCATGGGCTATACCGATCTGGAGACCATGATTCCAGCAACCTCCAAGAGGCCTTCAAAAGCCCAGATCAAGCATGACATAATCTTCCTGGGAAACGCCCGCACTCGTAGGCCCGAGGGACGATCGGTGGTGCGCGATATGGGCCAGACCCCTCATGACTTCAAGGTCTGGGGTAACTTGTGGGAGTATATTCTGCCCAGGAAGTACTACGGCGGAAGGTATTGGGATTACCACAAGCTGGACAAACTTTACGCCTCTGCCCGCATCACCCTGACCGACCACCACCCCGACATGGCCAAGGAGGGGTTCGTTTCGAACAAGATCTTCGACATTCTTGCGAGCGGGGGCTTTGTCATCTCCGATCGGAACGCAGGCCTCGACAAGATCTTCGGGAAAACAGTTCCCCAGTATGAATCTACCGGCCATCTCCAGGAGCTCGTGGAGTTTTACCTGAACAACCCCGACGAACGAGAGCGGCTGATGCTCAAGGGACGGGAAATTGCCCTGGATAACACCTACCGGGACCGGGCAATCCAGTTCGCCCGGGAATTTTTGCCCTCGGCCAAGAGGAAGATATTCCCCATCTCCTCTAGGAAGGATACAGCGCACCAACGAAGGAAAATCATGTACATCGATTTGTTCCGTAAAGAGAACTCCAACCCCTTTTGGTTAAAGGCTTTCCAAAAGCACGGAGAGGTTCAACCATTTGATATTCGTCGTGACGATCTCAATACCCTTGCCCCCGGAATCGCCACCTTCCGGCCAGACCACATCCACCTGGGGGGCAGTGTTAAGAAAGGAATCATCCGCCCCAAATTCCTGGCCAAGGTCAAGCGTAGCTCGGGGTGCACCATCTCCGCCTTTTACGGGGACGCCCGCTACTCGACCTATCACTACGATTTGGCTTGGGTGGTGGATCATGTCTACTTGAGCAACAAGACCCACATAGAGCAGAACAGATCCCTCGGGCTGGCCAACTTCCACTATCTGCCCTGCCCCACCGACCCGGAGGTCTTCCGACCGGTGGACGGTGAGAAGAAGCACGATCTGCTCTTTATCGGCAATAACAACAACCTCTCCCGGCTAGAACTGCTGGAGAAGATCCACCGGCGCTTCAACCTCTCCGTGGCCGGGGCTGGCTGGGAAGGCACAGGGTTCAAGGCGTTGACCGAGGCGTATGGCCCTGAGTTCAGCAGACTCGTTGGCCAAGCAAAGATACTGTTGGGCCTCATAGGTGACGAGTGGAGCGGACTCGAGGCCTACTTCTCTAATCGAGTGGCGAATACCCTGGCTTGTGGGGGTTTCCTCATTCAGAAATACACTCCCGGCCTGGAGGGGGTATTCCAAAACCACGAGCAACTGGTTTGGTATCGTACCGAGGAGGAACTCTTTTCCCTTATCGAGCGCTACTTAGCTCTACCGGCCGAGCGCGAACGCATCGTCAGACAAGGACGGAAGCTGGTAACATCAAGCTTCACTTACGACAAGGCGGTGGCAAGAATCCTTGAAGAAGCCGGCGGAAACACGCAGACGAAGAAGAAAGTACCACTTTCTCCGAGCTCGCAGCGCGACCGTGGGGAGTTGAAGTTGCACTTGGGCTGTGGGAACAATCTCCTGCCCGGTTACGTGAATATCGACAAGTACAACCCTCAGGCTGACCGCCTTATGGACGTGGGCCAGTTGGACTACCCCGACGGTAGCGTAAGCGAAATTCTGACCTCGCACATGATTGAACACGTATCCCTGTCCGAATTCAAGGCGATGCTATTGGAGTGGAAACGGGTCTTGAAGCCCGGAGGCAGGCTCACAATCCGCTGCCCCAATCATGAACTGTACATAAGGATGTGGCTCGAGGGTGACGATGAATACCGTTGGGGCACTGGGCTCAACACCATCCTTGGCATCCAGGACCGGGGGCCCGGGCACCTTAACCGGAACCTCTTCACCGTCACCAGGTTGGAACAGCTGGTTCGAGAGGCCGGGTTTGAAGTCCGTGCCTGTCAAAAATTTCCCACGAGAACTGGGCACCTGCCCAACGGAAATATCCTCTGCCGGGCGAGCAAGCCCAGCGCTGTGGCGTGATGAACGCCGGTGTGGATGGGGCCCAGCAGGATTAGCCTTGAGGCCAAGCGAACACCGTTTACCGTCTTTTTCCCAAAGCATTGGTGGTTTCTTCACTGTTCAACTTTAACCACTACCATGGTGATGTCGTCCTCGCATGCATACCCCCCCCGGAATCTGTTCAAGGCATCGGTAATGGCCCCCAGGATTCCATTGGCGGGTGCCGAAGCGTGGTCCCGAATGATCTCGCGCAACCCATCTTTACCGAACATCTCGCCACCCGCATTATGCATTTCCCAAATGCCATCAGTGCCGATCACGATAACCTGGCCAGGAACAAGGGCATGTTGGAATTCACTGTATGCGTAGGTCTCGTCTAGGCCGAGAGCAATCCCCTCGCCTTTGAGTTCATTGAATTCATCGGCGCCCGGGTCGTAAGCAATAGCCGGATCGTGACCTGCCCGGACATAGCGGACGATTCGCTCCTTCGGATTAAACTCACAGTAAAACATCGTCATGAACTGGCCCGTGAGATAGGTGTCCGAGGTCAGATGTCTGTTGACATCGGTAATGATGGCTTTGGCTTCACCCGGCATAGAAGCGCGTTGTCGAAGCATAGCCCTCGCTGTTGCCATGAGCAGGGCGGATGGCACTCCGTGCCCGGAAACGTCCCCCACGATAATGGCAAACCTGGTTTCATCCTCCTTGCTGACATTGAAGAAATCGTAGTAATCTCCTCCGGTTTCGTCACAATAGACGCTTGAGCCGGCAATATCCAGACCGGGAATCTTTGGGGTAGCCCTGGGCAGCAAATTTTGTTGCACTTCCTGAGCTAGTTCCAGGGCCTTGCGTATGCGCACGTGATCCTCGAGCTTGGGAACCATTTCGTTGAAGGCCCTGACAACCTGATCACGCTCGTCACCCGTTCTCATGTCCAGGCGAACGGAGAAATCCCCCTTTGCCAATCGTTCGGCAGCCGACGAAATTTTCACCAGTGACCTGGTAGTTGCCCGGGAACCGAAAAAGGATGCTACAGCTAAACTGGCAACGGCCAGGAGCGCGGCGACTGCGGTGATGAGGAGCTCATCACGTGTATAGTTGAGCACGGTACGGCTTGTTTGCTCAGGCAGGGCCATAACCACTGACTTGGGTACGATAATGACGAAATGGATATTTTCCCAAATGTTGGCATAAGCCCAGACGGATCCCACCCCGTAGTACGGTAACTCCATGTGTCCCGATATGCCGTCTTTGAGGTAGCCTACCACATCCCTGAATTTGTCCGCGTCTGCTGACGAGAGCCATTCCTGTTCGATGATCCAGGTCCATGACGTGGCCTCTTTTTGATACTCTCTTTGGGCCAATATCCGCAGTCCTGTCTCCCCTGTTGCCGGATTGACCTCAGATTCGACCATAAAAGAACGCATCTTCGGGGACCATAGTGAGGAGAGTCTGCTTTCCTGCAGGATTCCGGTGATCAGGACGTCAATGGCGGCTACCCCGGCGAATGAGCCGTCTGGACCGCGTAAACGTCTTGATGCGGTAAAGGTCACCAGCCCGGTTGTTGGATCCACTATGGGGATGGTCCAGATGAGCCTCTCGGTTTTGTAACTCCCTTTTCTGTAGCTCGTTTCCTTGGCATTGATGTACCACGGGCGCATCCTGGGGTCATACCCCTCGGGGTAGCCGCCGTGGCCCGGATAGGATACGTGCACCCCGTTTTCCAAGCTAACGTTGGCCCACTGCAGGACATCCCCGAATTCTTTGGAAAACCCTTGGAATGCCGGAATAAGATGTGTCAGGCGGGCGATGTCCTCAGATACGCTTTTCTTGGCGACACCCGGCGCAAGCAAAAAGACCGGGTGCCGGAAGTTCACCGGACTGGGCAAAAGGCGAAAATCTCCCGATTCCCTCAAATATCCGGGCGAAGAAGCAGTATCAGATACATCAACCAGGTGATCGTCAAAATCCCTTGCAAAATGGACTTTGGGCGGTGTTGGGGGCTCTTGGCCCAGGGCATGCTCGGCTTCTTCGGCCAGAACCAGGAGGGATAACTCCAGGGCCTTTTTCGTTCGCAGAAGGATCGTTGAGGAGTTCTCTGCCGTTTGCTGCAACGATTCGTGTGTGATTTGCGTGAGGGTTTGGCGGGTATCGTTCGAGATAGCTTTCCCCAGCCTCCTGGTTCCATGCTGGCTGATCATGGTCACCACAAAAAGCGGGGTGAGGCTGAAGCCCAGGAGAATCAAAAAGAATTTCCAGCGAAGTTTCATTGTCATGACCTCCCTAAAATCCCGGAATGGCATTTTTAAGACTTACCACATCCTTTAAATTTCTTCACGTTGTTTTCAAGTCCTTCCCGAAAACTGTGGAGACGGGGAGTTTGCTCACATTTGTAATCCAGATCCCTATACAATTATACTCGGTGAGGGAAAAAAAGGGAGGGGGCCCAAGAGCCTCATTTCCGATCTCCGGCCATTTTAGGGGTCGCTGCCTTACCTTTCAACAAACTTTAGTATACCTTCTGGATAGCTGCTACCGTGGGGAGTTAAGTGAACAGGCTCACTTCACTATTCGCGGAGTGATTCCACGTAGCTTGCCCTGTACCAAAAGGAAAATTCTTGTATAATAATAGGGAAACTTCACCGTCTTTCCGAAAAGGTTTTTTATTTGGCAATAATTCGATTTTCACGAGGAGGATCAGTTTGCAATGGGAAAAATGAAAACCCCCGTGGTCAAAAGGTCCATCTTTTCCTGGATATTGCCCGGCAATATCAAACTTCAGGTACTTCTTTTATTCATTATTACGATTGCGGTTTTTACCCGGGTCTTTCCCCTGGAAATGCAGAAGAGGATCATCAACGAGGCTATTAATTTAAGGAAAGTCGATTTTTTATTTCTTTACTGCAGTCTGTATTTGGCCGCAGTTCTTCTTGCCAGCGGACTCAAATACTTCATCAACGTTCTCGAGACCCTCATCAGCCAACGGGCTTTGGCAAATATGAGAAAAGACGTGTACCATCACATTCTGACGCTCCCTCTCAGCTTCTTCAGAAGGACTCAACCCGGCATGGTGGTCACATCGCTCGTAAATGAGCTTGCCTCGGCAGGGGATTTCGTGGGCAGCGCCATTGCCGTTCCGATAACGAGCGTTTTGACCCTGCTCGCTTTTGCCGGGTACCTGTTCTGGCTCAACCCGTTGTTGGCAGCCCTTTCCCTCAGTATCTACCCGATGGTTCTCCTTGTGGTACCCGTGCTGCAGAAACGTGCCAATAGCGCCAACAAAAAAAGGGTGGACTCATCTCGCGACATGTCAAGTAAGATCGCGGAATCCATTACTGGAATTCACGAAATCCATGGCAACGGCGCTTACCGGATTGAGAACAAAAAATTCGACGCTCTCGTGGATAAACAGCTGAAGATCAGGATCATCTGGAATCTCTACCGGTTCGGCGTCAAGGTAACGAATAATCTCTTCAACAACTTGAGCCCCTTTCTCATATTCATCGTAGGCGGCTACTTAACCATTAACGGCCGATTGGAGCTAGGCGCGCTGGTTGCATTCTTGTCTGCCCAGGAGAAGTTGTACGATCCCTGGA
>JBGVTJ010000076.1:0-6321 GCA_041862515.1 Thermodesulfobacteriota bacterium
CCGACTGGTGGCATTGAGGGAGAGGGAGAAGGGAAAGGCGGCCGAAAAGGGAATCCACCTCACGTTTCTCCCCTTTGTGATCAAGGCAGTGGTGGCTGGTTTGGAGGAGCATCCCTACGTGAATGCATCCCTGGACGATGAAAACGAAGAGATCGTCCTCAAGAAGTATTTCAACATCGGTGTGGCAGTAGATACAAAGGACGGGCTCATGGTGCCCGTCGTGAAAAATGCCAAGGAGAAGAGCATCCTGCAACTGGCCGATGAACTGACAAAGCTTTCGGAGAAGGCTCGTTCCAGGACCATCGACCTGGCTGACCTCAAAGGGGGAACCTTCACCATTACCAACTACGGCGCCGTGGGAGGCATCTTCGGTTCTCCCATCATTAATTATCCCGAGGTGGCCATCCTAGGTGTTGGAAAGCTTCAGGAGAAACCCGTAGTGGTGGAAGGGAAGATCGAGGTCCGGAAGGTGCTTCCCCTCTCCCTTTCCTTTGACCATAGGGTCGTGGATGGAGCGGAGGCAGCCAGGTTTATGAACACTGTCATCGATCACCTGGAGGATCCCGATCTCATTCTGCTGGAGGTTTAGGCTCTCCTGCCGTTTAGAAGCTCTTCGTTGATATCAGGAGGTTTTTCACCTCACCTCGGGGCTCCGTCCGGGGAACAGAAATGATGGGCTGCGCTCCTCTGTCTTCTTTCGTTACATCTTTGTGAACTCATCCTGTGACGCCCCGCACACCGGACAAACCCAATCCTCGGGGAGATTTTTAAAGGCGGTTCCGGGATTTACCCCACTATCGGGGTCGCCTTGCTCCGGATCGTAAATGTAACCGCAAACTGAACATTGCCATTTTTCCATTTTCTTCCTCCTTTCCGCTACGATTTCCAGTACCTTTTCCCATGAAATGTTCGCCGGTCATGCTTTCCCCGTTCCGTATTCCTATCCTGCACTCAATAATCCATTTTTTTCCCGAAGCCTCAAGGATAGCGCTTGAATTATGTCGAATGCCCTTTCCACCGTCTTTCCCCCATCGGGGTTGACCAGACAGCAGGTGGCTGGCGAGAGCATGCTCCTGGAGAGGAGAAATGCAGGGTCGATGCCTTCATCGGCGAGGAAGGTCCATAGCTGCGTGAGGCGCTTTTCAAGGGAATCTATGGTTTCCTTTTCAAGTGGCTCGACATTGGTAGGCACGACACCCCACACAATGACCCCTCCCCTATCCAAGAACCTATGGATGGATTGGGCGTACGCAACAAACACCTCCCCGTTTGAATATACGTCTAAAGAGAGAATGTCAAGATCAAGGTTCAACAAAAAGTCCCAGTCCGGATTACCGCAGAGATGAACGCCCCGTGGCCGTTCAATCGAGGAGAAAAAGGTTTCCATGTCACCTCTTGCAGCCACATCACCATAGCCAGACAGAGCGCTGAACAGAAACTGCAGGCCCGGTTCGTCGATGAACAGAAAGGCGTTGGCGTTGAGGGTTTTCAGCCTGTTCAGTTGTACATTGGCCCGCTTTGCCAGGAACTCAATCATGAACGGGCGTATGGTATCATTGAAGAGGATAGGGCGGTCATCCTGATCCAAAACATGGAACCCGAAGCTGATGGGTCCTTCAAGTTGCCCGCGTATGGCCGGGCGGTCAGAGAGATCCAGGTCGAGGAATCGGTGGTAAACGGTTGAATAGGTCTCGCTGATGTCAAGGTATTCCGGCTCATCGAAATGGGCCATGGCCTCCTCAAACTCCCCAATAAATTTTTCCATGGAAAACCGCACGGTACGCTTTTTGAGGTCCAGCAGGATACCGGGAAAATGTTCCGAGGCTTGAACGTACATATCCTCGTAGTAGCTCACGTGGGGTAACTGGGGCCAAAAAGGCACATCCAAAGAGAGGACAAGCTCCAGGGCTCGGCTCACGTCCTTATGGGGCATGACCGCCATGGCCGTAGTGAGTAAATTGCCGGGAATAGCCATAATTCCAGGAGATATGGGGATCTTATCGGAGAATCATCTGATCTCCAGCCCCGTGCTTTCAACTCTCTTTGCTCTCCCAACCAAGCGCCACATCGAGCACCATCATTACGGCAAAATCGATCATTCCGTCGAGCACCTTCCGACTCATATCCCTGGTTATGAATACCGTTGCTGCGCCGAGGGCGGTCAGCGCCCACGTGAAACAGGTCGCCAGAAGGGCCTGCACCACGGGATGAAGGTTCTGAATGAGGTCTATCATGCTTTCTATGTAGTGCGTGGATTTAGGGAGAGGCTTACTCCGCCACTCAACAGCGTTCCTGGGTCAATGTCGCCAGCTCCGTGCCCAGGGAGGCAAGGTGGCCCATCTCCTCCTTAATGATACCGTCGATCCTGTTCTTGCCCAACCTCTCAGGAACCAGCTCCTTCATCCCCAGGTAGAAAACGATGGAATCCTTTTCCATGCCCATGGCCACCCGGAGGATATCCTCCACCGTCTCCTTCCCGGTGAAAACCTGTGTGGGATCCGCCTTTACATCAAAGACGTGCCCATCCGCCATTGCCCTCAGATATAGAGCCGCTTGACCGTCAGGGTCGAAAGCCGCTGTCTCCGATTTCTCGCGAGCCAAATCCGACCTCATGGAAGCGAAGATTTTTTCGTGTTCCTCTTCCTTGACGGCAAGATCAAGGAGGAATCGACGGTTCCGTGGGTCCACAGCCCCTTGTACAGCTCGGCGGTAAAAGCGTGCCCCGTTTCTCTCGATCTGTTCCGCCATCTCGTAGATCTCGTCCGCATTGAAAGGGAAGCTCATATTCGTTCCCTCCATTTCAAAGTCCTGCAGCGCTGACCAGTCGGGATCCTATCCCTTCACCGTGGGAAAGTCGACATGCTCTCCTTACCCCCGACCTCTTCCATCAATGGGCTCAGCCACGATGGCAATCATCCGCCCATACCGGTTTATCCAAGCCTTGATTCCATTACGCTTCAGCCGACGCGGCGGGAGGTGTGAAGACACGCTGGCCCATCTCGCGATCAAGCATGAACAGCCCACCGCTGTCATCGCCTACGAGTTTGAGCTGTTGTACTACTTCGTCTGCGGAAGCCTCCTCCTCGACCTGTTCGGTGACGAACCACTGAAGGAAGATGTTCGTGGCGTGATCGCGTTCGCCGGCAGCAAGGTTGACGAGATCGTTGATGAGGCCGGTTACCTTCTGCTCGTGCTTGTATGCGTTCTCGAACACATCAAGGGGCGAAGACCACTCCGTCAGCGGCGCTTCGATCTGTTGCAGCATCACGCGACCACCGCGCTCGTTGATGAAGTCGTAGAACTTCATCGCGTGTACTAGCTCTTCCTGCGCCTGAACGCGCATCCAATTGGCAAAGCCGGGCAGGTTGACGGACTGGAAATAGGCGGACATCGACAGATAGAGGTAAGAAGAGTAGAGCTCCGCAATCAGCTGTTGATTCAAGGCCGGCTGTATTTTCTTGTTGAGCATGGTGGTTATCCCCTCCAAAGACCGTGAAGGTTGCAGTACTCACGGGCGGTGACTTTCTCTGCCTTGATGTCAAAGGTGGCCTCAGGCGAACCTCCAGGTTTCAGGAACTGGCGGTACGCTTTGCCGTCAACGATGATCTCAACCCATTCGATATAGTGCTCCTCTTCCATGGGGTGGGGGACACTTCCGACCTTCACTTTGAAGGTACCAGCAGTCTTTTCCACTACCGGGACGTGCTTCTCCCGGGCGGCATCCACCGTGTTCTCGACGAAGAGCTTCATCGGCTGGCCGCAGCATACGAGCTCTCCCTTCCCTTCGTGGAGCACCTCCACGATGTTACCGCAAACTTCACACTTGTAGATCTGTAATCTCTCAGGCATTGTTTGATCTCCTTTCTATTGTTTTTTCTCTCCTTGGATCCCCTTGAGCTTAAACTCGAGCCAGTCGGCCATCTCTTGGATGTTCTTGCTCAGATACCAGCGGCCATTGGCAAAGACACCGTAGTCGGCCCCGGCCATGGCCGAGGCGAAGCGGGTGGAGTTGGCGAAAAAGAGCCACTGTTCAACCCACTTCTTCTCCAAGGCTTCGTTGAAGATGCTGTCCTTCTGGGCTAATCCTTGGGCCACCCCCTTCTCCCAGGCGGTAAGCATCATTTTTGTGGCGGTCAGGGTCATCTCGTTGGTCGTCTTTAGGGTGTTTTCAAAACGGGTCCAGTGCCCTTCCACCCACTCGAAACTGTGGCAGGAGAGGCAGACCTTGTGCATTGCGTTGCGCCTCTTTTCCCGTTCCTTTGCGTCAATGAGATACTCGGCCACCGGCTCTCCGCTGAGCTCCGTAGGCAGTGGCAATCCGGCCTTGTTTCTGATAATGGTGGTATCCGGAGATTTCGGATGGGAATGGGCGTAGATCAACCCCACAATCCTCCAGGGAAGACGATCGTTCATCCGGTGGGTCCGCTCCGCCACAACCTCACCCTCTTCATTCACCGTTAAGCTGACGTGGCAGGTTGCGCAGGTGGGGGCGGTGAAGTCCTTACCCACTATCCAGGGAACGGCTTTGAAATCCCATTCCTTGCCGAGGGAAGAATAGATATTTCCATGCTTGCTTACCTCATAGACCTTATACGCCGGGACATCAGGCCCTTTGTGGCACTCGGAACAGGTGTGTGGCTTTCTGGCCATTTCAATAGAAAACTGATGGCGCGTGTGGCAGACGGTACATGATCCTTTGCTCCCATCGGGGTTTATTCGGCCAACGCCCTGGTTGGGCCATCCGGAGAGAATGGGAAATACCATCTCGCCCATAACTGTGTCCCTGGTCCTTTTCTCTTTGACGTCCACTCGTGTGCCATGGCAGTAGTAACATGACTCAGCTTCGGTCTCGGCATCCGGGGCTCTGAGGGTCGTCTTCATATCTTCAAAGGACTGGATACCATTTACCGAATCGGCAAGACTGTGATACATGGGGTTGTTTTTCAGGTTTCCATAGGCATGGGACATGAGGTTTTGCGCGTACTGCTTGGCCTCAGTGGGATGACAGGTGGCACAATCCTCCGGGGTAACCACGATGTGAACCTCATAGCCCTGGTGTTCAAAGGTATCCTCATGCTTCGCTGGGTTCATGGTGTGACACTCCGCGCAGCCGACCGTGGTCTGAGCAAGCTCATCAGGTACCTTTTCAGCCGAGAGTTTCCTTTCGAGCTGAGGCTTTTTGAGAGCCTCCATCGGGATGATCCTGGCATGATGGCTTTTCCTCCAGCCTCCCACAATCCCAGGAGACACCGAGGCATGGCAGGCAATACATTCCTCGGTGGCTTCACTGATGGGAGCACTTGCGCCAAAAGCCATCCCCGTGAAGATGAAAATCACCCAGAGTGTCAACCCAAGGGTTTTCATAAAATATCCTCCTTCATGCCGGGTGCGTGCCGTACCATGGAATAAGGGGGCCATCGAGTTCTCTCCCATTCGTGAAGGACGCGGGTTATCCGACCTATGACCTGGGTTCGTTTCTATTCAAAGTCCCCCCTGTGCTGCGAAAGCATCCCCCAACCGAGACTCCACTCCCATTTTTCTAGCACCATGAATGATGTGTCTCATGGCCTGAAGTTGAAGATCTCCCGATGAGCGGTTGATCTCATGCCTGATTGTGCGGTGAGAATTCCCTCTGAATCCAAGGAATGCGATTGTGCCGGATCAAGCAAGGATCCCCCGCCTGACCTACGGGACCTTCCTCACGCTCTGTGAAAATGAACGTTAGGGTATACCTATATCTTTACCGGCATACAGAGTTCTGTCCGCTTGGCGGCAACGCGCCCGCATGCATCGCAAACGTAAGAGAGTTTTACCGCCTTGGGTTTACAGACGTGGCGTGGATTACCTACCACAGCCCCGCAATATGCACACGAATATGCCTTGTCGACCATAACGGGAGTACACAAGTGCCCTCTTTGAGTAGTCACGGCGCCACAGGTGGTACAGACGTATTCTTTCTGAGCGGGAGCAGCTTTCTTCGTTTTCTTGGCGGTTTTGCTGGTGGAAGGAGCCCTCTTCGTCTTCTTGGCGGAAACGGTTTTTCTTGCCATTTCACCCTCCTTGCTTTTTAAAAAACAGTTAGCAAACCAACCATGTATTCTATACCATTAGGAATTCCATCAAAGCAAGTGCAAGCACACCAAAACGAGCTCTTTATCTAAGATGCCTTGATCCTCTGAGCTACTTTTCTGCCCAACCTCTCACATTTGTCAAGCGTTTCCCCCATAGGAACAAATTTCACCTGAAGCTCCTCGACCACTTCCATCCCCGCGGCTTGTAGGTCTGCGGTGAGGGTTTTTGTCGCACCCATACCCCAGCCAT
>JBGVTJ010000077.1:0-8420 GCA_041862515.1 Thermodesulfobacteriota bacterium
GAAAACGAGCTCTGAACGAATTGCGGTTCTGCGGTGTTGCAGTGCCGCAGTGTTGCAGTCGGACGGACTACGGACACGAACTCTGAGCGAAGGGGAATTCGGGCAACAGCCCCTTGAGCAGCGAGGAGCGACTTTTCCGGAGATCTTGAGATCACATGATACCCATTGTCTCCATTGTGGGAAAATCCGATAGCGGCAAGACGACCCTTATTGAGAAGATCGTCCCCGAGCTCATCCGGAGGGGATATCGCGTGATGACGGTCAAGCATGACCGCCATGGCTTTGAGATCGACAGGGAGGGCAAGGACAGCTGGCGCCATAAACAGGCCGGGGCTCAAGAGGTTATTATCTCGTCCCCCCGAAAGGTCGCCTTGATCCGCGATGTAGAGAGGGACATGTCCCTTGAGGAATTGAGGGACGCCTTCGCTGTGGACGCGGATCTCATTTTGTCGGAGGGGTTCAAGAAGGATGTCCAGCCGAAGATCGAGGTCTTCAGGAAAGAGGTCCACGGGGAACTCCTCTGCACGAAGGAGGACAACCTCGTCGCCATCGCCAGCAACCGGTGTTTTGATATCGGAGTCCCTTGTCTTGACCTCGATGATGTCAAGGGAATCGTTGATATCATCGAATCCAGATTCTTGAAGGGAAACAAAACGGAGGAGGTTACCCTGAGAATAAATGGGAGACGGATCCCCCTTTCCCCCTTTGTGAAGCGATTGTTGATCCACACCATCAAGGGAATGATCTCTTCCCTCAAGGGCGCCGAGAATCCACAAAGGGTTGAGATCAAGATCGATTAGGAAGGCTTTTCCCGGCGGTTGGAATGGATGCTCTGAAGAAATTCAAAACCGGAAAAGGTAAGCTCTGGGGCCGAATGCATTACGTAGTTCAATCAAAACGTGCATCAATCAACAGCATGACTGTAACACCCCATCACGGGAGAACTTCAACTGCAATTTCCCAGAAAACCGTTGCCAGAGAAAGGAGACGTTTGGTATCATCGTGGAGGTCTTCCCACCTTTGATAGATTTCTTCCGGGGTAAACCATAGGGCTTCTCCTGCGCCTCTCCTGGGTTTTATCTTTCCTCCTCTGGTCTCTGCCACGTAATCGTGGCGAAAAACGAAAGTCATTGACAGAAACCGCACAAGGGAAGAAAATAGACGGGGGAATCCCACATGATCTCAGCCATTCTCCTCGCGGCAGGCGAATCCAAAAGGATGGGCAGGCCCAAACTCCTTCTCAAATGGGGCCAATGGACCATGGTCGAAAAATCAGTGGATACCCTTCTGGCATCGAAAATCGATGAGCTGATCGTGGTCATCGGTTACAAGGCGCGGACGATCTTAAGGAGGTTGGGGGCGAGAAGGTTGAAAGCCGTCATTAACCGTCAATATCGGATGGGCATGAGCACCTCCATTCGTCGAGGTCTTGAGCAGGTGAGCTCGAAGTCTGAAGCCATCTTAATCGCCCTTGCCGACCAACCCTTCGTCGAAACGGATCTGATCGATCATCTCATCGACGTCTACCGCCAGAATCCCCATAAGATCGTTTTGCCCTCCTATAAGGGAAAGAGAGGTCACCCCGTGATATTGAATAGGTTTCGCTATGGAGAAGAGATGGGGAATTTGACAGGGGATGTAGGGTGCAGGCCCATCCTGAATCGTCACCCGGAGGACATCTTGGAAGTCAAGGTGGAATCGGAAGGTGCCATCACTGATATTGATTCCTGGGAGGAATATACGGCTACAGGTCTTTCTGAAGAGGAGTTGAAAGGAAGTGACCCGAAGTGACTTTCAGTTAAGAGACCTCCTCATCTTGGTCAGGGGGGCCGGCGAAATGGCGACGGCAGTGGCCCACACCCTTTGGCAGGCCCATTTCAAGATTTGGATGACCGAGATCCCCCAACCCATGGCGGTGAGGCGAGAGGTTTCATTCTGCGAAGCTATCTATGACGGGAAAAAGCAGGTAGAGGGAGTCGTGGCCAAATATATCCAAACCGCCGATGAAATCGATGATACGTGGCAGGAGGGGATGATCCCCCTGTTGATCGATCCCGAGGCGAAATCAAGGAAGGTCCTCAAGCCTCACGTCCTTGTGGACGCCATCATGGCCAAGGAAAACCTGGGGACGAAGATGACCCATGCCCCTTTGGTGATCGGTTTGGGCCCTGGTTTCACCGCAGGACGCGATGTTCACGTGGTCATCGAGACCCAACGGGGCCACGATTTAGCCCGCCTCATCTGGGAGGGTGAGGCAGCGCCCAATACGGGGATACCCGGAGAAATATTGAGTTACTCGGAGGAACGAGTCCTTCGGGCACCGGTGAGGGGAATATTCAAGGCCCATAAAAAGATCGGGGAACAGGTGAGTGAGGGGGAGGTAGTGGCCACTGTGGAGGAACTTCCCGTGAAGCCGCGGATCCGTGGGGTACTGAGGGGGATATTACGGGATGGAACCCGGGTCAAGGAAAGCATGAAAGCAGGAGATATAGATCCGAGGGGCAAGGATGCCTACTGTTATTCAATATCCGACAAAGCAAGGTCTATTGCCGGCGGAGTGCTGAAAGCCATCATGATGCACTTCAATGGTTGAGGTGGCGATGATTGTTCCCCGGAGGATATGATCGAGATGGCGGGATGGAAAGGAAAAATGGAAGAGATGGAGCATAAAGGAAGACCACCCTTTCATCGGCCTTCGAGCCCCTCTTTCTTTGAAACGGGGAGCTTGATCATAACGGTTGTGCCTCGGCCCCTTTCGCTCTTGACAAAAATCTCCCCGCCATGTCTTCCCATAATCCATCGCGAGAGGGTCAAGCCCAGCCCTTCCCTCTCTGGGCCACGACTGGAATAGAAGGGATCAAAGGCCCTCCTCTTCTCCTCCTGCCTCATCCCGATCCCCGTATCCGTGATGGATATGGTTATCCAATGACGGTCAGTACGTGATTTCAGCGTTAATGTCCCTCCTGGACCCATGGATTCCATGGCATTGGATACGATATGGACTAAGGCCTCTCTCAATTCACCCTTGTCCCCGTGGATGGAGGGGAGCTTTCGTTGATCCTCGCTGACTTCGATCCGGATTCCCTTTGACTCAATATCCTCGGCCCATTTTTCCCTTATGAGGGGAATCAACTCCTGGAACAGGTGCTGTGTGTTCACGCGACCGAACTCCTTTTCAATTCCTTCCTTGGTGAACTTCCGCAGCTTCCCTGCCATGGCCACCCCCTTGAGGGCGGTCTCCTCAATCCCCTTGAGGTCCTCCTTCTGGCCACCTTCTTTTGAATCCCCAGCCTCACGATCGAGCCGATCCAGGATATCTTCCAAGATGTTTTCGAAAAAATTTCCGACCTTCCTCATCACCACTTCTACAGCCAGATCTTTGGCGGTCTGAATCTGCTTCTGCTCATTCTCCTTCCTATCCCTGATGTCGCGAATGAACCCCGTTATGCCGAGTATCTTCCCTTGATGATTGTGTTTGGCTCCCAAGGTAAGGCTCAACGGAATCGCCTTTCCATCCTTTGTTAACCCCTCTGTCTCGAACTCTTCTCCATGCCCGTCGGCACAAACCCTGGCCAGGAACTCCTCATAGGTTTGGCCTGATTCCTCGGAGAGGATGACCTTGTCCAGGAACTTTCCCTTAACATCTTTTTCGGAGTAACCCAAAAGGGTTTCCGCCCCTCGATCCCATGCTCGGATCGACCCCCTTTCATCCAATTCCACGATTCCATTGGTAATGCAGGCCATCCGATCCCATAAATCCCTCTTCTCCCTTTCCAATTGCCGAGTCTCCGTAACCTCTTTGATGACATGAACGGATCCGATCAGCTGCCTTTCCATGTTGAGAAGGGGGGAAATGGTAATGGCAAAAATTCCATCGTACCTGGGGCTCTCAACTTCATCAGCGAAAGACATCCCCGCTCTCACCATTCTCTTGTAGTCGTAGAGGGATACGGGAAAGGTCTTTTCGTTGTAGAATATTTCGTCACAGTCCCGGCCAACCACGTTCTCCAGGAGGTAACCATATCGATCGAATAGTACTTTGTTGGATTTAATAATTCGAAATTTATCGTCACAGATGACGATGAGATCGGAAAGGGAATCGATAGCATTTTCCCACTCACTCTTGGCCTGGCAGATCTTATCGAACAGTTGCCTATTCCCCGCGGCCATCGAAATTTGCCTTGCCAAGGCTACCAAGAGGTCCACTTTATCCCTTGTCAGTCTCTCCTTCTGATCAGTCGTTAAACTCAGGGTTCCGAGGATTTGACCGCCGAATTCCAGGGGAAAGCTTGCATGATACATCATCCTTCCCTTCTGGGTGATGGCTCCCGACAGGTCGGCGATCTCCGTCAAATTCTTAACGATGAGGGGCTTCTTTCCCTTAGCCGCTTTGCCTGGAATGCTCTCGGCGAGGTGGATATCCTCTATTTCATCTTGGTATTCCTTTGACAGGCCGTGATGGGCATACAGTTTGAGCCGTTGGGTTCTTTCATCGATGAGATGGATATACCCTACACGAAACCCCGTTAAATCCAGAACGAGCATGAGGGCCTTCTTAAGCATGGACTTGATATTCTGCTCAATATAAATCAAATCCGCAAAGCGGCCGACAAAGTCAACGGGAATCGTCCCTCCGCTCCCGTTCTCATTTTTCAAACGGCGCCCTAACTGGATCAACGTTTCTCCCCTCAATGGATCAATCCCCCTTTGCCCCCCTTACCCAAGGTATCCTACTTCTTCCTCAGGAAACCCAGCCTTTGGAGATCATCCTTACTCACCCTATGGTGACCACCTGGGGTCCTAAAGGACTTTATCTTTCCGGAATAGATGTAATTTCTTATCGTCTGAGTTGAAACCCGGAGAATCCTTGCCGCCTCCATTGTAGTATAAAACAAAATCGTTTCGATGTCTCTACCTCCCATCACTGCCTCCGCCTCTAAGGTTTCTCCAATATATTTGCATTTTTAATGCCAATTTCTTGATATTATTCAAAATTTATCACCTACATTGCCTAAGCCTCTGTTTTGCAAAGCCTTTCTCCCAATACAGTGGGCAAAAGGGTCGGTTGTTTGGGTGACTAAAGATGGTCACAGGTCGTAACGGAGGTCGAGACCATTGAGGAAAATCAAGCCTAATCTTTTTAACGACCGAGATGACAAAAATCGGCACGATACCGAGGAAAAGAAGAGCAGTAATCCCACGTGATGGGTAAAGCGGTGCCATTGGGGGCCTGGTATCCTGGCGAATTTTTATAAGAAAATTATCAAAGTATCGAATATTTATCAATCATATTCCAATTTGGCACAGTATGTGCTTACAATCGTCAAAGGGGGAAATACCGTGGAATTGCAATGAAATACTGGGGCATACTTTCTATCCTTATCAGCTCAATTATGCTCCCCATGGGGGCAGATGGAGAGATCTATAAATGGGTGGATAGGGGTGGAAACCTTCATTTTTCCGATACACCCCCCCCATGTGATGATGTGGTTTATGAGACCGTAAGGGAGATATCCTCCTCTTCCCGAGGAGAATCAGTGGACCACATCAAGGAGGCCCATTTACCCTCCTCAGGCTCCCGCCTCTACTCGGGAAAACCCCTTTACTTCTGGCAGGACCAGTTCGAGATGCTGAACTCGAAGATCGGCATGAAACAAAAGGATATTCGGCTATTGAAAAGCGCCATCGATAAAACGGATATGTACGAGCCTGAGAAAAAGAGTGGGATGATCATCTATCCCAATGCACTCAGGGTCGATGGGAAGCTTTTAAATACCAGGGACCAATTCATCGAGGAATGCACCCGTCAGGCCTCAAGGCTCAAGGAATTGGAGGAAGAGCTTCGCGAGTTGAGGGAAAAGGCCAAATTGGCCAGCGTCCCCCGATGGATTTGGGAAAATTGATCTCGTACTGGTACCGAGGGAAGGAGGATCGAATCATGATCGTCCAATGTGAGCAGTGCATGGCGAAATATAATCTCGACGAATCGAGAATCCCGGGGGAAAGGGCCAAGGTCAAATGTTCAAGATGCCAACACATGTTCCACGTCACCAAGGAAAGTCCATCCCTTCTGGAATCTTTTGTTCCCCCGTCCATTGAGGAGGCACCCAAAGAATCAACCCAAGATTCGCTCCAATGCCCAAACTGCGGATTTCAACAACCTCCTTCCGAAGAGTGTATCAAATGTGGCATCATCTTCAGTAAGTACCGCCCAAGGTCTGAAATGCCGCCTCCCCCCTATGCACACAGTGCAGGGGGATATGGGCTGGACAAAACCCTCCTCCATGATCAGGCTGAAGTAAATTCGATGACATACGCCGGATTTTGGCCTCGGTTTGGCGCCTACGTCATCGATGGCATTGTTGCGGGAATTATCGTGAAGATCTCAATGTACGTGACCATGCTCCCCATGACGTATTACTTTTCCCAGGCTTTTACGTCCGGCAACCCACAGTTGGGAGCCATCCCTCCCTCCCTACCGATGGCCCTTTTCCTCGGCGTCTCACTCAGTGTGGGACTTCAAGCTCTTTACTACATCCTCATGTGGGGGTACAGAGGAGCATCTCTGGGGAAGATGGCCATGAAGATCAAGATCGTGAGCACGGACGGGTCCGACATCTCCTACGGGACCGCATTTCTCCGGTACATCGGAACCATCATTTCCGGCATCCCCTTCAGTCTCGGGTATCTGTGGATGCTCTGGGATGATAAGAAACAGACATGGCACGACAAGATTGCGTCCACCTTCGTCATCCGAACCCAATGATTCCCGCAACGTTAATCGATCCTTCTTATGATGGCCTCTCCTCGTTGGTCCGTGGTACCGATCAGTACCACATGAGCCAACCCCACAAAGAGCCCGTTCTCAACGACTCCCGGAATATCGTTAAGCTCCAGTTCCAAAGTCTTCGGGTCCTTTATCTCGGGAAATCGAACATCAATGATCATATTCCCCTGATCCGTAATTACCGGCCCATCCTTTTTCACTCCCATGCGTATCACCGGGTTACCTCCCATCCCCTGCAGTTTTTTCGCCACCGCATTGACAGCAAACGGGAGCACCTCCACCGGCACCGGTGACTTCTGGCCCAGATGTTTCACCAACTTCGAGTCATCGGCGATGACGACAAACAAATCTGCCAGGCCATCCACGACTTTCTCCCGGGTGTGGGCCCCTCCTCCCCCCTTGATGAGGTTCTTCTTTGGGTCCACTTCATCCGCCCCATCAATCGCGATATCAATCTTTGATACGTCGTCCAAGCTGCGGATAACAATGCCATTTTCCCTGGCGATCATGGCAGACCCATATGAGGTTGGGATGCCGACGATCTCCAACGCTTCTTCCCGGACCCTTCTTCCAAGCTCGGCAATGGCAAAGGCCGCAGTAGAGCCCGTCCCCAATCCGACGACGGTCCCATCCCGAACCATTTTAGCAGCCTCTAATGCTACTCTCTCCTTTAATCTCTTTCCCCGATCAATTTTCGTCATAGTTCTGCCTCTCCCCTTCTGGTCCACTTAACGAGCATTTAATCTCCCTTCGAAACTAACCCATGCTGAAATAATGTCAAGAAATATTTTTACGCTTCGTATAAAGGATGAAGTTGAAAGGGAGGAGGAAAATCGAAATTTCAAGACGTTACCCCCATCTATAAACCGCTTTTAATGCTGTTCTAATCATTAGAACATTTTTTAAATGCTGATTGACAAGATTTCCCAAATCTGCTATTGAGGTGTACCGAAGACCCAAGGGAAACAACGAATGGCCAAAATTGTACTGAACAATATCACCAAACGATTTGGTGAGGTAGTAGCGGTTGACGATTTAAGTTTCGAGATAGAGGAAGGGGAGTTCCTCACCCTCTTGGGCCCATCAGGGTGCGGCAAGACAACTACCCTCAGAGCTATCGCTGGTTTAGAGGAGCCCGACGAGGGCGAGATTTATATAGATGATCGCTGTGTATTTTCGCCCAAAAAGGGAATATTTGTGCCTCCGGGAAAGAGAGGACTAGGGTTGGTATTTCAAAGTTATGCCCTGTGGCCTCATATGACTGTCCATCAAAACGTCAGCTTTGGTTTGGAGGAACTACATTACAAGAAGAACGAGATAAGGAGGAAGGTCACAGAAGTCCTGACAAAGTTAAAAATGAGTGGGTTCGAAGAACGGTACCCGAGCGAGCTGAGTGGAGGACAGCAGCAAAGAGTTGCTGTGGCCCGAGAGATAGCCCCTGAGCCTGATATTCTGCTCATGGATGAGCCCCTGAGTAATTTGGATGCCAAACTCCGGATGAGCCTGAGAGCTGAGCTGAAGAGGCTGCACAAGGATATAGGGGCCACCACCGTCTACGTGACCCATGATCAATTAGAGGCTATGGACTTGTCCGACCGAATCCTCGTCTTAAATGACGGTTCTCTGCAGCAGT
>JBGVTJ010000078.1:0-10196 GCA_041862515.1 Thermodesulfobacteriota bacterium
TTTTAAGGTTTCAGCAACAGTTACTCTGTTTTTCCCGTTGGCTCACATACCAGCACACTTCTCTCGTCCACCTCAAAGGCACATTGCTCTTCAAGGATAACCTTGAACCTTTTTCTGGCCCGGTGCAACCTCACCTTAGTATTCTCGATCGTTGTTCCGAGAATCTCGGCAATCTCCTGATGGCTGAAATCCATGATGTCATAGAGGATAAGGACCGTTCGGAGGGATTCAGGAAGAAGGCTCATGTAGCCCTGAACACATTGCCCCATCTGACGCTGTTCCAATTCCTTTTGAATGGAAGCCTCTTTGGAGGCCTCCATCCTCTCCTGGCTTATGCCTTCTCTGGGTGATGATCTCGCCGATTGCCGGAAATGGTCCTGGCAAAGGTTGTATGCTATGCGGAATATCCAGGAAGAGATCCTTGAGGAATCTTTTACGCTGTCCAGGTTTTCCTGGATTCTGACGAACGTTTCCTGAACAACGTCGTCGGCTACCCATTCATCCTTGACAGAGGCCAAAACAAATTTTGTGACTTTGGCATAGTACTGATTGTGGATCTCCCGATAATTCATTTCTGAATCCCTTTAAGCTTAGCTGGAATAGTATCCTCTTTTTGTTGACATACGCATTCAAACAGCTAGAATCGGAAGTAGTGATAAAAACAAACCATCCTTGAAAACGACAGGGGAATCTACGGGCTTAGCGGGGGAGACCCATGGGTTTCTATGAGACAGCCGGGTCGTCGAAATAAACGTTCGCCCCGGCTTTTTAATTTTCAGAAAGGAGGTAACGATGAAATCAGTGATTAGAGTAGTTGGGACGGGTAGCTTTATTATCATCATCATGATCGCGGTATTTGGTTGCAGCGGCAGCAGTAATGACGGCGCTTCGATTCTCACGGTGACCAGTGCTGATATTTTCACCATGACCGAGCATTTTCCGTTGACTTCGAGCTGGGAAACCGATAAGTGGACACTATTCATTGATCAGAGAGAGCATGAGATTAAAGGTGTCTCAACTAAGGGAATGGTGGATACCCAGGGGCCCTATGTGCTTTACTGGACAAATGATGCAAATGGGTTGAGGCTCCACGGAGCCATGAAGGATGATGGGACCTTGTGGTTACCATCGACGCCATTGATCATTGCTGATCCGGCAATGAAGGCATACGATAAAAAGGAGGGAAGATTCATAGTAGAAGGAGAGGAATTCCAGTACGTCAGCGAGCTTTCGGACTTGGAGGATGTTTCTGTTCCGGCGGGGAATTTCTCCGGCTGCCTCAAATTTAGAATTCTCATCTACCCTGCCGCTGAGGATCCAAATGAGTATGGCAGTGAAACCATGTGGTTGGCAGAGGACGTGGGCTTCGTCAAAGGGGAAACGGAAGAAAACGCTGGAGGCTGGATTTTAACACGCCAGGGTGAAACCCGCAACCTGCTGAGCTACTTCATCACCCCATCTAACCTTCCACCTGGACCCCAAGGAATCAAGGATATGCTCAAGAATTTCGCAGAGTTTTTTGAGAGGGAAGATTTAGATGGCGTGATGAGCCTTTCCTCCGATGACTACCTCGACTCCTGCGTTGACAAGGTTGCAGCTAGTAGTTTGTTCGGAGAAATCTTCACCACCAACTCCGAATTGTTGTGGTTCAGCTCGCCAGGTGATATTGAGTCAATCGGAGACGTTGACTATGCTACCAAAGAGAAGCTCCGATCAGGGGTGGATGAAGAGGGTCGCAGATGGTGGGAATAGGATCGAAGGGGGATTTATTGGAGAGAAGAAAGCGGTGAGTGGAGATTCTATGGAAACCAAGTGAACTTCAAACCGAGCTTTCTTGTTTTTACAAGGAATGATGCTATTGAGGGCACCTACCTCGCTATCAGCACTGTGATTCGGGACTGTAATTGGGAAATGATAGACATGGATACAGAAATTGACGATCTGACAATCATAGGCCCTCCATCTACTAACATCGATTTTGACCTTAAGCGAGACTGGAACCCCACTAACTTAGAATACTTCAGGAAGGAGGAGATAGTAGATGCGAAGGACGGTTTCTACACGTTCATCCTCTTTACCGTGGATGGAGCTTTCATAGAATTCACTGACTACCTTGAAGTAATGCCTCTCCTGGATATTCCAAACCTGGTTTTCCCCATTGGTGGCATTATCATGTCTGCGCACAGGGTTCAATGGTGGCCTCCTATCATAGATGTGATATTTGATTGGGATGATGTCAAACGAGCTGATTACTACGTTCTCGATTTACAGTACGATGACGGCGGAACCTGGCGTTTGTTCGCAAGGGAAGAGGCCAGTCAAAGTGAGATAACGCTAACCCTCCAGAGAGGATGGAACTGGAGATGGAGGGTCAGCGCTCGCCAGAATGACCGTTGCGGAGAACTGGACAACGAGTCGAGGAGTGGCTGGGAGTATTTCTCAACACCTCGATGAAGAGAATTATCTGTGAGTGCCAATCGGATCTCCTCGATATAGAGAACGTTAATCAGATGTGTAAGTAGCCGATCTCTCACGTAATGGGGTTTCAGACTTCACAAATCTAAACATCTTCTGCCTTTGATTTCTGCCCTAAGAATGATGGCGAGAAGATGAATTGATCTCATAAAAAGGGGGTTGAGAACATGAGCGGGCGAGAATAGACTAAATTCCTATAGAACATGTATTCAATAGATTTTGCCGAGGCCCGATTTTATTGGTTAGAAGCATGGATTCTTAAGATGAGCCCCATCTGATTGCGAGTATAATCTTCATTGAATCCCCTCCCTTCCAAAACAATCTCACCTCCAAGTCTATTTTAGCCGGACTTTGTGAAATTGTGAAAAAATTGCTGGCCTTCCCTTTTTTCTTGTGAATCTTGTACCACTCTGTTAATATAGGCCCATGGGTGGCCTATTCAAAAGACTTTTCTAACCTTTTTTGTCCTCTTATTCCTTTTCGTCCACCTGTCTTCTCAAGCCGCTGATTCCCAAACGGCCTGGGTCAAGCGGGGCGTTGATGGTGCAGGGGCGGGCGTCAATGGACTGAGAGCTGCTCCCTGAGGACAAATATGAGCTTCTGAAGTACTGATATTACTGATAATGAGCAAATTCACGAAAGGAGGATGTAAGCTCATGATCAAAAAGATTCTCGTTCCAACAGACGGTTCGGACAATGCAAGAAAGGCTATTGAAGTTGCCTGTGACATTGCCCTGAAATATGCTGCCACGATTTACCTCCTCCACGTGGTTTCCCTCCCTTCGATATCCCATGAAGGGGTTTTCCCCGCTATGGAAGGAATGCTAAGGCTGCTGGAAGAGGATGGTAAGAAAATCATCAAGAAAGCCGAAAGAGAAACCAAGAAGGGGGGCGTGAAAGATGTTCGGTCCACCGTGATTCAAGGAGATCCTGCGAACAAGATCATCGAATTTGCAAAGACGGAAGGCGTCGATATGATTGTCATGGGAAGTCGCGGGCTGACCGGAATGAAGGGAGTTCTTCTTGGGAGCATTTCCCACAAAGTCTTCCACCTGGCCAGTAATATCTATATAACGGTCATAAAGTAGTTCCTTTCTCAAAGTTCCGTCTGGGGGGCAACCGTGATAGCCTGGAGACTCATTGTCGTCCCCTTTTTGATTTCTGTTGGGCCTATCTGGATATAAAGCAAATTCATGTATCCGTTTTGGGTAAATCCGAAATCAGGAAGGAATTTGATAAGATCCCATCCAAGATCTTTCAGCAATGCGAAGAGATATTAAGCGTATTAGACCCACGAGGACCGACCAGTATCGGGCCAATCGCCATGTGAGAATTTATGAATGGGGGATCATAGCCAAATCTGATTATTCATCTACCAACTTGGTGCTTCGTAACGCTTCGTTAGTGGATGGCCGTCGAGCGGTGGTTTTATCCTCGTAAGATCCAGACCGAATCTATCCAGTATTGTTGGAGCAATGTCAGCGCGCTCACCGCGGCGTATCACCTGAGAGTCATTGGCAGCCAAGAAGACATAAGGGGCGTCCCCATGGCCTTTCATGCCCTCATCAAACCCGTGATCAGCGGTGACGTAGATGAGGGTCTTATCGTATAGTTTCAACTCCTTCAGTTTTTCCATGATCTTGCCAGTCCAGAAGTCCGCGGATTTCAGCGCTTCATTATACTCCTCCGAGTTTTCGCCGTGTTTGTGCCCCTTATGATCCACCTCTGCGAAATGAACGAAGAAGAAAAATGGTTTATCTCTGTATTGCTCCAACAACTCCAACGTCTTGGACCCTACCCTTTCGTCCATCCCTAAACCGTTGATAAAGACATCCATGCTCTCCTTAGTGTAATAGTATGGCCCCGCCGGGGTGAGGCGGTATTTCACGCCATTCTCAATGATAATCTTTTTCCCCGCGAGCTTCTTCTTTTGACCCTTTTTAAAAGGCTTGCGCTCGGGTGGGCCAGCATCCACGTTCCCTTTCTTCCCGATCACGGCGGCAGTAACAAAATTATCTGGACCAAAGAATTCCTCCAGACGTTCAAACATGGTGTACCCCACCGGTATCGACTGAAAGTGCCTGTTATTGAATACACCGGTGACCTCTGGCTCATACCCGGTCAGGATTTGTGCCCAGCCAGCCTTTGTATCAGTTACCCTCAGAATATCAATCGCTACGAGGGCTCCTTCGGAACTCAACCTCTTTAGGTTGGGAAACTCCCCTCGGTCCAGGGACTCCTTAACATGATTCCTCTGAGCACCGTCCCATCCAATGAGGATGATATTCCTTGGCTGTCCTTCCCGCCCTTGACTGCTGGCTGCGCTTGTAGTTACTACTACCAAACTGCAAACAAACAACCAAAAAAGGACCTTGCGCATCTCACTCTCCTTTGAATTCCCTGATAACGTTTCGCCTAACTCATTTACATCTTACACAGTCCCGTCCGAATAATAATGATCCGCGTCACACATTTCGAAATGAACATACGAGAATCATCTTTCCCTCAACATCTTACTCCTTATCAGCGATCACGATCATCCGATTTGTCATGAGGCCATAGTCCCCTTCTTCCCCATGTGAGACGAAGTCCTTTTGGATGGTGACGGAAGTAAAACCGGCTGATCTCAACAACTTTGTGATTTGCTCTGGACTATAGAGGCGTGTGCAGTAGGTTGCATCCCGGATCACACCTTTCATTTTGGAGATGACCATCTCTCGGCCGTACACGATATCCTCATCAAGTCTCTTTTGACGGCACACCACGATCTCCTCATTAGCTTCATGCCAAGACTGAGGGGTGAAATTCTTCAATACATGCTCTCTATGAGGGAGGTCCAAACAGAGTGATCCGTTCAGCATGAGTAATCGGAACGCCTCGCGAAGGATCTTCTCATTTTCATTCTCATCAATAAAATAGCCGAAGGAATTGGCAATGACAATGATGACCTTGAACCTCTCACTGGGGAGACCCGTATCCCGGGCATCCTTCCGTACAAACAGGGTATTGAGACCTTCTCCTTGGGCCCTTTCCCTCCCCAGATCAATAAGAACCTTGGAGTAATCCAGAACGGTAACATCCTGAAAGCCCCGGCGCGATAGTTCCAGGGAATGCCGCCCTTGCCCACCGCAGAGATCCAGGATAGGCCAAGACTTTTCGAGCTTAAGGAGCTCCTCCAGAAAATCTACCTCCCGACAGGTCAATCCTTCGTCGCATACCGAACGGGCATCGGTGATCAGATACGTTTCGTCGAAAAGCCTCTTCCACCATTCAGGATCTACCCTTTCCATTTACTCCTCCCCACTCATCAAGTCCGCACCGAAGCTGAAAAGGCCGTCGGAGACCATCAGAGCCGGACTCCCTCGCCAGGGTTGATCAAGGGCCAATCCCTTTTCCTCTTCCACCACCCACACCACATCGTCCAGTTTTCCCGCACGCCAGATTTCCTCCAGTTTGACCGCATCCTTCCATAGATTACGAGCATATTTTTTCAGATCCCTGATATGATCAATGGTCAATAATCTGGGCCTGAGGGTGATCATGATCGGGCCTAAAAGATACGTGAAGCCCATTTCAATTGCCTTCCGGTTAACTTCATTCTGGATCTGTACAAAAGCCTCATAGCCCAGTTGAAAAAAAGCCTGGTTAATTCTGTCCACTGCAGCTCGGGGAGGCATATCACTCCTTAATAGAGCAATGGGTTGGACTCCCCCGCCTGAACCTACGTTGGTGGGAACCCCACCAAAGCGAGCCAGAAACCCCTGAAGTCCTTCATCCGTTATAAAACAGCGGAAATCGGTCTGCCACTCCTTGAGAAACAGACATTCCCCTTCCTGATGGGCCCATGTGCTCTGCTCGGACCAGAGTTCCAGGGGAACGAGTTGCTGAACGATGTAGTCGTCGGCATCCAGGGCTTTTTGAATATGTTCTTTGGCATTCTCTTCCTTATATCCCACGGATATCCCGTGGCCCGAGTATCCGTGTGCGGGTTTCAGTACCAGAGCATCCCAATGCTCTTCAGTCCAGACGACGAGGTCTTCAATAGATTCCCCCTTCGGGCCGGTGGTGCTGCGGGAATAAAATTGCCGGGTCCAGGGCGTATGTTTCAGTGTATCCTCACTCATTAGATCACGGTACGTGCCGGTGATCACTTCAAACAATCCTTTGGCACCCAGGGGTTCCATTCCACGGGGGTTCACCACGATGCCCTGTCTAATAGCCTCTCTGGTTGGCCTGATATCCTCGCTTTGGGAGATTTTGAACAGGGTATTCATGTTAAAATCCATGAAAATAACCGTGGCTTCATCTCCCTTGCAATATACCTTTCCATTTTTTAGTGAAAGGTGACTCGGCCCAGCAAGGGAAGCTTTAACGTTATCCAGTGTGTTCAAGTAATCCACGAAGTTCTTATTTTCTAGCACAACATCAAGGGTATCCGTTTCGGCCAAGAGTACTGCATGCACGGGATTTCTCCCGTGGCAATGCTCATGGGCTCGCAATAACATGCGGGCAAATCCGGGTACGGCATTTATCTGGGGGTGTTCAAAGTCGATTTCAACTCCCACCTCAATGCTTTCCAAAACCAAATCCCACGCCATTTTCCCCAAAAGTTGCGCAATACGCTGATATTCCCAACCCCCGGGACTGCCCATGTTCCACTCGCCGTGATACCCCTTAACCGTCCTCACTCATTTCCCCTTCCAAGTCGGTGGTTAGCTGAGGAAGACCATCCTGGAGGTGGGCCCCGAAGCTAAACAGGCCATCCGAGGCGATCAGGGCTGGCGAACCTCCCCAGGGCTGCATCCGTGCAATCTGCGCCTCGCCCTCACCCATCTGAACCACGTGGTCTAATTTACCCTCCTGCCACATTTTCTCAAGTTCTAATAAATCATTCCACAGGTGGACACTGTATTCCTGCAAAAAGGTCAGGTGTTTTTGGGTAATAATCCGTGGTCTCAGGGTGGTGGGCGTTGGCCCCTCAAGGTAGGTGTGCCCCAATTCTAACCCCTTTCTGTCCACCTCTTTCTGGATTTCCATCGCTGTGGAATATCCCAATCCAATGATCGTTTCGTTAATTCGGCGAACCGCTTCTTTTATCGGCATTTCCGTCTTGAGGATGGCCACGCTCTGATTACCACCCCCTGCACCCACGTTGGTGGGTATCTCCCCGAAACGGGCCAAAAATCCGATCAACCCCGTATCGTTAATGAGACACCGGAAGTCTGTTTGCCACTGCTTCAGTATGATCTCTTTCCTCTCGGTATCTAGCCATGGAAATTCCTCCGCCCATAATCCTTTCGGTATAAAGGACTGGACGATATAGGGTTCTTCCTGCAAGGCCTTCCCAATATCTTCATCCCTGGATTCCCTTTGAGGCCCCACAAAAATGCCCTTACCGGAATACCCGTAGGCAGGCTTGAGGATAATTTCGTCCCAATGCTCCCGCACCCATCCCACCAGGTCTGAGATCAATTTCCCATCCGGCCCCGTGGTCCTTCGGGGATAAAACAGGCGGGTCCAAGGAGTATGCTCTACAGTAGAAGAGGAGAGAAGTGCGCTTAACTCCCCTGTCACAACCTCAAAGACCCCCTTGGCACCAAGAGGCTCCATTCCCCTGGGATTGATCACAATCCCCTCCCTGATCCCGGTCAAGAGGGGTCCGATATCATGTTCTGTTCCTATTCTCAGAAGAGTATCGGTGTTAATATCCAAAAAGACGACCGACACCTTCTGTCCCTTGTAGATAACATCATGCCCCCTCTTTTCCAGCTCCTCAGGGCATGTCAGTGCGGCTTTTACCCCCGGCATCCGATTGAGGTACTTCACCAGATTGATATTCTCCGTCACCTTATCCAGGGTCTCCTTTTCCGCCACGAGGAGAATGAAGGGCTGCTCCCGGGGAAACCTGGTCCGATGGACTCGCAGTAACATATCCAAGAAGCGTGGGACCGGGTTCAAGAGTGGATGGTCAAAGGTCAATTCGACCTCTACCGATGAGATTTTTTTGACCCTTTTCCAGCAAAGCTTTCCCCGTTCCTGGGCCATCCGCTGATATTCCCACCCACCGGGACAACCCACATTCCATTCCACATGATACCCTTTAACCGTTCTCATGCATTCTTCCTCACGGAACAGATATTTCATCACGAAATTTCAAATGCCAAAATCCAAATGTGAAATAAAAACCGAACTACTTCGGTATTGAAATTTGTCATTTGCCATTATCATTTGTTTGAACTTCGAGCTTTGTCATTTGGCATTTGTCATTTAGCATTCTAGTTTGGCTTCTAATCTTCTCTCAACAAGATGAAAAGGGAGCTGACCTCCGCCCAAGAGGGTATCATGGAAGTTTTTTAGCGCCAAGTGAGAAGAAAATCGTTCCCGCATCCTGAGGATCTCATACATCCCGATAGAATAGCACAATTGATATCCAGGTGTGAGGGCAAAACGGCGAATCTGACGTTTTGCCCTCGTTGAGGAATACCCAACATTTTCGATTCTTTTTGCTCCTTGGGCCAAAGTGATCTTACCCATTTGAAGCTCTACATCCAATACGGCTCTTAGACTGCGCCAGAGCTTACGTTTCAGTCCGATGAGCTGTTGACGCCGGTCTTGGATGTATCCCAGCTCATCCAAAAGTTGCTCCGCATAACAGGCCCATCCCTCGTAAAAGAGAGGTGATTCGATCTGGCGGCGGATTGGGTTGGAATGATGAATTCTCAGATGATCCAAAATGTGGTGGCCGGGATACGTCTCATGGGCGGATAGATATGGACAATGACTGGAGATCAGTGCCAAGTCCTCTGTTCCAGGGGTAATGTAGAATATACCGTGGCCTTTGGTATTGCCGGTTAAGGGGGCTCTGTACGAAGCTGTGGCCCTGAGGGATTGCAGATACGATGGGGTTTGGAGGACTGCGAGTTTCTCTCCAAAGGGCAAGCTTAAAATGCCTTGTGAGTAAAAGAAACGTCGAAGGCTCTTTACTTCCTTCTGATATAGTTCCATGACCTCCATAGGGGAGGATACAGAGGGAAGCCCTTCATAAAGGATACGGTTCCAGCTTTTGCGGCTGTCAATTTCCCTGGCCAATGCACGGATCTTTTCTTGAGTCTCTCGATAGAGGTATCGGGCGATCTCAAGGATTTCCCCGGGGGATTTTGGATAGCCCAGGCTGATAGCAAGGATTTTCTCGAGGCCATCCTCTCCGATGGAAAATGAGTTCCTCGGGGGGAGTTGAAGCAACTCCTTCTTGTATCGTTCCCATGCTTCCACTACCTCACGATTTTTTGCGAGGAGATCCTCATTCCCCCCGATCCTCTCCTCAATAAACGCCCGGATATCATGGCTATGGAAGTGAAGTGCATCCTGGGCCATATCAAGGGCAACCTGAAGGGAAATCTCAGAAGGGGAACGGAGATTTTTCACTGCCAAACTGAGAAAGCAGGGGATTTGGGTAAAAATGGTGGAGAGATTTGTTCTTACTTGGTTCCGTGTACTATCTCCCCGGGAGAGAACCTGATCCGCTGCAAAGAGGGGAATCTTGACGTAGAGGGTTGGGTCATCTCGCCAGCGCTTCGCATCACCGTACTCCCTGATAAAGCTTTCCATGCTCTGCCTGAGGAGGAGGCAATCTATTTTCCCCTCTAAGTCGTCCCCCTTTTCTCGCGAAATTTCACGCAAAAGTTTCTGCACATAACGAATATGGTCCTGAATTTTCTCCG
>JBGVTJ010000079.1:0-6931 GCA_041862515.1 Thermodesulfobacteriota bacterium
GTGGCCAGTCTCCATGGATTGACACCTGAAGAGGTGGTTCGTATTCACAGCTCCCAGGATTATCTCGTGTACATGCTTGGATTTACCCCTGGATTTCCCTATTTAGGGGGAAATCTGGAGGAAATAGCGACTCCCCGACTGAAAACGCCGAGAATCAAGGTCCCCGCTGGTTCAGTGGGCATTGCGGAAAATCAAACGGGTATCTACCCCATTGAGAGCCCAGGTGGATGGCAGATCATAGGTCGGACTCCCGTCAATTTGTTCAACCCCCTTCGACCTCCCCATTTCCTCTTGGCAGCGGGTGATATGGTGAGGTTTATTCCCATCGACGAAGAGCAGTATATGGACCTGTTGGAGTATGGAAGCCCTTGAAATCCTCCATGGGGGGACTCTTACCACCATTCAAGATTTGGGCCGCAAGGGATATCAGCAGTTCGGGATGCCCACGGCGGGGGCAATGGACATCACCTCTCTGCGACTGGCTAATCGCTTGGTCCAAAATGAGGAAGGCCAAGCCTGCCTGGAGATCACCTTCATTGGGCTTCGACTATTGGCACTTCGAGATATCATGATCGCCATAACTGGTGGGGACCTCATGCCAAAGGTGAATGGTTTTCCTCTCTCCATGTGGCAAACGGTCTCCCTCCGAAAAAATTCAGAGATCTCCTTCACCGGGGTTCGGAACGGGATTCGATCCTACCTGGCTATTGCCGGGGGGATCCAAATCGCGGACATCATGGGGAGCAGATCAACCTATATCCGCGGAGGGATTGGGGGGCTGGAAGGGAGGCCTCTGAGACGGGGAGATCTTCTTCGCATAGGCCCACACTGTCGAAGGCTTCCCCTTTGCAAGCTTAAGGAGGAATTCATCCCCCATTATGGAAGGGAATGGAAAACCCGGGTCGTCATGGGGCCCCAGGAGGATTATTTCTCGAAGAAGGGGATCGACACCTTTACCTCGTCGGAATATACGGTTACTCCACAATCGGATCGGATGGGCTATCGCCTCGAGGGACCGGTGATCGAACATGGAAAAGGCGCGGATATTATCTCCGACGCCACCTGTCTCGGGAGCATACAGGTTCCCGGCCACGGCCTCCCCATTATCCTCCTGGCAGACAGGCAGACAACGGGGGGATACCCCAAAATCGCGACGGCCATTACCGTGGATGTCTACGGTCTGGGTCAGGCCAAACCGGGCGATAGGGTTCGGTTCTCCCCCATCAGCATTGTCGAAGCCCACCGGATACGAAGAGATTATGAAAGGCGCATGGAAGAATGCGTTCAAATGGCTCGGTAGTTCATGCTATGGCGCCTGCGTCCCCATGAGAGTTTCCAAAGGAAGTGATGAGACGGTGGCATTACTCAAAGCTATAAAGTTCTCATGGGAGGTGGATGGCACGTTTTCGAAATCAAAAGGTATTTGTCCTCATGTTGAAAATTACTTGACAAGATTTTCTTACGATGTTAATATCGCCCGAGCTCACAAGAGAATAGTCATAATTCAAACAAATATTTCCCTAGCGGGGAAGGGAGGTGAGAGAGGCGAGTTCCAAAGAAATTTTCAGCGCGTTTCTAACAATCTGAAAGGAGGCGTCTAAGAATGAGAGGTAAACGGTTAATGGTGTGGCTCGTATCCGTGGCAGTGGCAGTGGTGATAGCCTCCCCTGCCATGGCTGCGGAGCCGAAGGAAATCAAGCTCGGGTATATCCTTCCCCTTTCCGGCCCTCTTGCTCCTACCGGTAAGGCCTTGAGGGAGGGAGCAGAATTGGCCGCCGATATTATCAACAACAAATACCCGGGCCTCAAGCTCTCCATCGCTCAGTGGGAGGGAATTCCGAATCTCGGGGGGGCCAAGATCAAACTCATCTTTGCCGATCACCGCGGAGACCCTGGTTGGGGGGCCGATCAGGCAAAGAGGCTCATACGGGATGAGAAGGTTATCGGCCTGGCGGGCTGTTATAACAGCTCGGTAACGAAGACGGCATCGGTGGAAGCGGAACGTGCGGGTATCCCCTTCGTGAACGGAGATTCGACCTCTCCGGCACTGACCAAGAGGGGGTTCAAGTGGTTTTGGAGGGTTACTCCCCACGAAACCTGGTTTACCGCCGATCTCTTCAACTTCCTGGATGGCCTGACCAAAGGGAAGGCACCTGGCGTAAAGGCTATCCCCAAGGAGCAGATCGACAAATTAGCGGTCGCTGTGGAGAACACGGAATGGGGGGCAGCCGCTTTGGCGGCCATTCAGGAGTTCGCTGCCAAGCACGAGTATAAGATTGTCGAGTGGTTTAAGTACCCCCATACGGCGGCAGACCTGAGCAGCGAGGCGAGGAGGATGATGGCCTCTGGGGCCAACAGCTACCTCTTTGCTTCCTATCTCGCGGATTCTATCCTTTTCATCAAGACGCTGAAGGAGCTGGGGGCAACCCCACGCCTGATCTGGGGACAGGATGCCGGATTTGTTGAACCCGACTTTCCCAAGACGCTGGGGGCTGCCGTGAACGGCATTCTCACCCGTGATCTCTTCTCCCCTGAGCTGGGCAAGGTTAAACCGGTAACAATACCACTGAACGAGTTATACAAGAAGAGAGCAGGCTATGACTTCCACGGGAGTTCGGCACGGAACTTCGTCGGGGTCCAAGTCTGGGCTCACGCCCTCAACGAAGCCAAATCAACCGACCCGGCGGCAATCCGAAAGGCACTGAATGAAATGAATCTCCCCGCAGACGAGCTCCTCATGCCCTGGAAGGGCGTACGGTTTGGGTCGCCGTTTCCAGGCGATACCCAGCAGAATGAGATTGGCTCTGGGGTCATTAACCAGCTCCAAGGATTCCCGGGCGGAAAGTCTCAAGTCGTCTATCCCTTTGAATTCGCCACCGCCGATTTCGTTCATCCGTTCCCGGGCTGGAAGTAAGAAGGGCTAACCTGTAGATGGCAAGGTAGGGTGGGGAGCATGGCCAAAGAACGTTGGCTATGCTCCTCGCTTGTGTTTTTTAAAGCGTCAAGGCGAAGATGGAACTTGCAACGCAATTAGTAACATACGGCGTCCTCATGGGATGTGTCTTTGCCTTCGTGGCCTTGGGCTTATCCCTTATCTTTGGGGTCATGAACATCGTCAATTTCGCCCATGGGGAGTTCATGATGGTGGGAATGTATGTTGCCTTCCTGATCTCGTCATATCTTCCCCTCGACCCCCTCGTTTCCCTCCCCTTTGCAGCATTTCTGGGATTCTTCCTCGGCGTCGTCAGTTATCGACTGCTCATCACCCATATCCTCCGTGGGCCCATGGTGGCCCAGCTCTTCGGGACATTTGGGCTGATGCTGTTCCTCCGGTATCTGGTTATGTTTATCTTCGGCCCTGATGTTCGGACTCTTTCCCATGGAGTTCTGGTTGGAAAAACCATCTCTCTGGGCTGGGTTAGCCTCGACGCGAGCAAGATGGTGGCGGCAGGGCTCTGCGTGTTGTTCTTCGTGCTCGTTTATTGGATGATAAGCCGAACAAAGCTGGGGAGGGCCTTGAGGGCTACCTCCCTTGACGCGGAGGCCGCCCGGTACATGGGTATAGATACCGAGAAGATGAATGCCCTGGCCTGGGGGATTGGTGCGGCTACAGTGGGGGTAGCCGGCGGGCTCCTCGCCCATTTCTATTACGTAACACCAACCGTGGGGATGCTCTTCATCTTGATCGCCTTTGCTACCGTTGCCTTGGGCGGATTTGGAAGCATACCAGGGGCGTTCGTTGCCGGTATCATTATCGGCCTCATTCAGGCCCTGGGTGGACATTACCTGAGCGAACTGAAGTTTACGTTTATCTATATCGCTTACTTCCTGACGGTGGTGTTGAAACCTCGGGGTCTCTTCGGATGGTGATATGAGCCAGCTCTTAAACGATATCTTCTCATTTGGAGACCGCCCCTTCTCCGAGAGAATCGTCCTCATTGTTTTTAGCGTAGTCGCCCTTACCTTCCCCTGGCTTGTCGAGTCAGCCTATGCCAGGGCAGTCATGATCAAATTCCTCCTCATTGCCCTGTTTGGACTGGGCTGGAACCTCATCGGCGGCTATGGAGGACAGGTGGACCTCGGACAGGCAAAGAATGTGGGGTTTGGAGCATATGCCACCGCGCTGATGATCCTCCACTGGCATACTCCATTCTGGCTGACCGTTCCCGTTGGCATATTTTTCGCCACGCTTGAGTCCTTCGCCGTCGCCTATCCCATGTTCCGCCTGAGAGGCCACTACTTTGCAATCGCCACCCTCTGCGTCGCCTTGGCCTGGAAGGAGCTCTTTATCTTCTGGGACTGGACAGGCGGGGCACGAGGTGTAGAAATACCGATAAGGCCTACTCCAGATTTCACGTTCATGGAGTTCGGTGAGGTGGGTTACCACTACTTTATTTTCGGTCTTTTCATGGCGCAATTCCTCTTCATGAATTGGTTCAGGAAGTCGAAACTGGGCTATCAACTGCAAGCTCTCAGGGACAATGAGGATGCCGCAGCGAGTTTAGGGATCAACGTCACGGGAACCAAAGTCATAGCGTACTGTATTACCGCCGGCCTGGGCGCGATGGGTGGGAGTTTTATGACCGTCTACTACCTGTACATCGATCCCGACCTGGTTATGCCTCTGGACCTTTCCATCTTGATTGCCATGACGGTTATGGTCGGGGGGGCCGGCTCCATATGGGGGCCCATGATCGGTGCGGCAGCTCTCATCCCCCTGGATATGTACCTGGGAGCCTGGCTGGCTGGAGGAGGACACTATGGCATAGATTTCATGATTTACGGCTTAATTATCATGATTATAGCTGCCTACGAGCCAAAAGGGATCTGGGGTGTCATTGAAAGGGTAACCAAAAGGGGATGAAAGGGGCCATGTTACTGCAAGTCCAGAGCCTCGTTAAGGAATTCGGGGGATTGGTAGCCAACGCTGATATTTCCTTGGAGGTGAGGCGGAGGGAGATCATGGGCCTCATCGGTCCCAACGGAGCCGGAAAGACTACGTTGTTCAATTGCATTGTAGGGTATTATAAGCCGACCGGCGGAAAGGTCTCTTTTGAAGGAGAGGACATTACGGGTTGGCCGGCTCACCGGGTGGCGAGGATGGGAATAGCGCGGACATTTCAGAATCTGAAGATCATGCCCCTCTTGACCGTTGAAGAAAACATCATGGTGGGAGCCTTCTGTCGAACTTCTGATCGGGGGATTGCCATAAGGGAGGCCCAGGAAATATTGGAATTAGTGGATTTGGCACGGGAGGCCCATGTGATTCCCACGGAACTTCCCATAGCGAGCCAAAAGAAGATTGAATTGGCTCGAGCTCTGGCCACCAAACCCAAGCTCCTGATGCTGGACGAGCTTGCAGCCGGCCTCAATCCCCTGGAAACCAAGGAGATCATTGAGACTCTTCACCGGATAAAAGAGGAGAGAAACCTTACCCTCTTCTTGACGGAGCACGTCATGGAGTTCATCATGACGATCTCGGAGAGGCTGATCGTAATGGCCGCCGGTCGAAAAATCGCAGAGGGTAGGCCTGAGGAGGTGGCCAAGGACGGGAGGGTGATCGAGGCATACCTTGGGGAGAGATATGCTGAAGGTAGATAAGATTAAGGTCCACTATGGAGGAATTGTTGCTCTCCATGAGGCTAGCTTTGAGGTGAGGAAGGGGGAATTGGTTGCGATCGTGGGTTCCAACGGTGCCGGCAAGAGCACATCCCTCAAGGCCATCGTTGGAGCCGTGAGCCCCATATCGGGAAAGATCGAGTTCGATGGAATGGACATCACCGGCGAGAATTCCGCGAAAATCGTGCGAATGGGAGTTACCTACGTGCCCGAGGGGAGGCATATCTTCGGCCCCTTAACCGTGCACGAGAACCTGCTCCTAGGGGCTTATACCACTGATTCGGAGGAGGAGGTAGAAGAGCGCCTGGAACGCGTCTACGAGCTCTTCCCCATACTGAAGGACCGTAGCAAGCAGAGAGGGGAGACGCTCAGTGGGGGGGAACAACAGATGTTGGCCATCGGCCGCGGGCTTATGATCCGGCCGAAGTTGCTCATGTTAGACGAACCATCACTGGGATTGATGCCGAAACTGGTTACCGAGGTCTTTAAGGCCATTTCCCTCTTGAAAGAAGAGGGGCATACCATCCTTCTGGTCGAGCAGAATGTGCGGGAAGCACTGGAGCTCGCTGACCGAGGATATATTCTACAGACCGGGAGAACCATTGACTCCGGGCCGGGAAGGGAGCTGCTCGATTCGGAGGTCGTCAAGAAGGCCTTTCTCGGATTGTGAGGGGAATGTGGCCCCCCTTCTAAGGCCCGGGGGAGGGGCAAACCGAAGAAGGATATGTCATCTCCGACGAGTTCCGCATTGGTAGGGGTTCAGAAAATGGATAGGGAGATCAAAGATATCGGCAAACTCCCCCCGAGGGAGATCCGAGCCCTCATCCGAAAAGGGAAGTGGGACAAGGTGACTGCAGGCCTGGCCTTGGGCAATGCCCAGGCCAATCTCGTGATCCTTCCCGAACGGTATGCCTTCGATTTTCTCCTTTTCTGCCAGAGGAATCCAAAACCCTGCCCCCTCCTGGAGGTGCTGGAAAAAGGGGTATTTGAACCCAGAGAAATGGCCCCCGGAGCGGATATCAGGACGGATCTACCCCGGTATAGAATCCATGAGAAAGGGGCCTTTGTCGGGGAGGTCGAGGACATTTCTCCCTATTGGGCTTCGGATTTGGTCTCCTTTCTCTTGGGCTGCAGTTACTCCTTTGAGTTCGCGCTCATGGATGCCGGGGTTCCCGTCCGACACATCGAAGAGGGCAAGAATGTCCCCATGTATATCACCAGCATTCCGTGCAAGAAGGCGGGAGTGTTCGAGGGTCCCTTTGTGGTGACCATGAGGCCGATTCCCCCTGACAAAGTGGTTCGAGCAATCCAA
>JBGVTJ010000080.1:0-8281 GCA_041862515.1 Thermodesulfobacteriota bacterium
ATGGCAAAGTAAAAAGCTCCAAATTCAAGGCGCGCAAATCCTGAGGAATGAGGCGTACTTACAGTACGCTGCAATGACGAAGGATGCAGCGCAACGCAGAAGTTGGACTTTTTACGAAGCCATCAACGTTCGCTTCACTGCGAATCTAAAACTCGCCCTCCGGGCTCAAACACCGAAGTTGCGGTTCTGCACGCACTTGAATTAGAGTGCGAACCACACAACCGCATGACTGCAACACTGCATGATTTTCCGCTCAGAACCTCCTTTTCCAGTTCTTAGGGATCTCTCTAAAAATAGGGAAAAGGCATTGGCAAGGATTGCAATCCGTTTCCCCTGGTTGTATACTGGGGACGGTGGCAGGAAATGCTTTACGGTTTCACGGGATATGGGGGAGATCGTGAAGGTCATAGGGATTGATCCCGGCTTAGCCAAAACGGGATTTGCCGTTGTCGAACCCCTTGAGAGGGGCGGGCGAGTGTGTTACTCGGGCAATATCAATACGGATCCGGGACATTCCCTTGAGGACCGGCTATCGACCATTTATCATGAATTATCTCAATTATTGCAACAGTGGACCCCCGATTTGATGGTTATGGAGGATGTGTTTGTTGTGAAGCAATTTCCGATGGTGGCGATGCAACTGGGGGAGGTGAGGGGTGTTATCCGGCTGGCTGCGAAAAATACGGGCACCCCCATATCGGAGGTAAAACCTACCGAGGTGAAGAGCGCATTAACGGGAAGCGGAAGGGCGAGCAAAGAGCAAATCAAACGGATGGTTCGGAGGATTCTCTCTATTGAGGATAAGATCAAATCCGATCATGTCTCTGATGCAATGGCATTGGCTTTGACGGGTTTGACACGAAACGGTCTATTTCGGTGGTGACGTGTAGAGGAAAATGATACGGTATATCAAAGGGCTATTGTTGAAGAAAGAGGATGATCGGGTGGTGGTTTTGGCCAACGGAGTTGGATATGAAATATTGCTCCCAACCGTTGTGAGGCAGACCTACAATCAAAAAAAGGCCGGAGAAGATGAGGTTGAGCTCTATATTTCTTTCCACCAGACAATCCAGCACCCGAAACCCCACCTCATCGGTTTCAATTTTGAAATAGAGAGGGAGTTTTTTGAAAAATTTATTACGGTCAAAGATATTGGGCCAACCCTTGCCGTGAAGGCACTCATATACCCCATTCCCAAGATCGCCAGAGCCATCGAGGAGAGAGATGTGGATACGATCATGCGGCTCAAGGGAATCGGAGAACGGAAGGCCGAGATGATCATTTCCGAACTCCGGGGCAAGGTGGGGAAATTTGCCCTCATGAGGGAGGAAGCGATTCCAGCCGTGCCTGAACCCGAGGACTTCCGCAAACAGGTCGAGGAGGTCCTGGTGAGGGATTTGGGGCATAAGGTCAGCGAAGCTCACCAACTGGTCGATGAGGCCATAAGGCGGAATCCATCCATATCCTCGCCTGAGGAATTATTTGAGGAGGTTTATCGAAGCCAGGGTCCATAGGAGGATTTCTGATGGAAGAAGGGGTCCTTGAGGAATCAAGGGTTCGGCCTGAGGGCGATCAGATCTGGGATTTGAGGCCAAAGAGATTATCGGAGTACATCGGTCAGCCTCGAGTCGTAGAATCCCTGGAGATCGCCATAACAGCGGCAAGGAAGAGGAGAGAGACCCTGGATCATGTGTTACTTCACTCTCCGCCGGGGTTGGGGAAGACGACTTTGGCACATATCATAGCAACGGAGATGGACGTCAATATCGTAACCTCCTCTGGTCCGGCTATCGAGAAGGGGGGAGATCTCATCAGCATACTCACCCATTTGGAAAAAGGAGATGTTTTATTTATCGATGAGGCCCATCGGTTGTCCAAGGTGGTTGAGGAATTTTTATATCCCGCTATGGAAGATTTTTGTATTGACTTCATCTTCGATAAAAGGGTTCATGCAAGAAGCCATCGGTACCGCTTGGAGCAATTCACATTGGTGGCGGCGACCACTCGATCGGGGCTCCTTTCAGCCGCATTGAGGGAGCGCTTTGGAATACAGAGGACTTTGGAGTTTTATACGGTTGAAGAGCTGTGTCAAATCGTCGAACGGTCGGCCTCCATATTGAAAGTCTCCATCGACGAGGGGGGGACAGGTGAGATTGCCGAGCGCTCCCGCGGAACCCCGCGCATTGCCAATCGACTTCTGAAGCGAGTGAGGGATTTTTGCCAGGTTCGGGCAGATGGGGTGATCGACAGGGAGATCGTTGATGAAGCATTGAAATTGGAGGGGGTAGATGAGATCGGCCTGACCGATTTGGATCGACAGTTTTTGGAGACGATCATCCGCTACTACAAAGGCGGGCCGGTAGGTTTGGAAGCAATTGCTGCCACATTGCAAGAGGAAACGGATACGTTGGTGGATACGGTAGAGCCTTACCTGCTCAAAATTGGTTTCGTCATAAGAAAGCCCAACGGGAGGAAAGCCACGGAGTTGGCCTATCGCCATTTTGGCCTCTCTTTTCCCCCTGAGTCCGAAAAACAGCTCTCCTTTGGATGATCGGTTAAGGGGGAAGAAGAGGAGGCCGAGAGGTAAAGAGGCAGACGGGCGGAATATCGGGAATCTCAGTTGGAATCGGTGGGTTTCACCTCATCCCCATATCCGAGTATTAAAAATCATCCCTTTCCTTAAACTCATATCCCTCTTGCGTCAGACTCAATCGTACAACTCTTCCGGGATCCCCCAGGATGCCGAGATCCCTTCCGTTAAACGTCACATTCACACCACCGGCATTGCCGATTTTCAGCTTGATGTGGTCATTCGCACGCTGAGAGAAGGTTTCACCGGCCCTTAACGTGATTTCCCGGGGGAGATCAGAGTCCACCTGGAGGGCGATCCAGGTTTCCTCGACAGCCTGGATCCGAAGGGTCAATTCCCGTGAAACCATCTTCTTCGGCTCCTCCGTCCTTTCGGCGAGCAGGGCTTCAGGGGCGGCTTCAGTTGGGATTTCAGCAGGGGGAACTTCTCTAACCACAATAGTCTCTTCGATAGGAGGGGTTTTTTTCACCACAATGGTCTCTTCGCCAGGAGTGGGGACTTTATCTTGATCCGGAATGACGAGAGGTAAAGGGATTTCCTCTTGAACCACGGGGGTCTCCTCGATGGGCGCTGGCGCCTCTTCTTCCCTATCCCTTGGTTCCTTCCAGGGATTGAAGAGCATGATGCCGATGCCAGCCATTACGATAACCGTTGCCAATAAAAATCTTCTATCCCACCCCTTCTTCTGTTCCGCAGGGATTTCTTTTTCCTCGTGTCCATAGAACTCATTAAGGTCGCTCTCGTACCGGAGGACCACATCGCTCGGGTCTAGGCCGACGTGTTTCACGTATGCGACGAGGAATCCCTTTACAAAGACCGGTGTGGGAAGAAGGTCATGGCGGTCTTCTTCAATAGCCTTCAGGATATTTTCCCTGATTTTCGTGGCCGTTGATACCTCTTTCAGGGAGATATTCCTGAGCTCGCGTTCCCTTTTGAGATATTTGCCGACGGTTTCCATTGGCCAATTATTTCGTTGAAGGATATCATAATTCTTATAATAAAGACCTGGGCTTAAGTCAAGGCAATTAGGTTCCTGAACGTGAAAATCTCAACGATAGCCCAATTTTCTTAAGGCCGTTTGGCTCTTAGTCCAATTTTTCTCCACGTGAACCCAACATTCCAGGTAGACCTTTGCTCCGAGGAAATTCTCAATCTCCTTTCGGGCATCGCTCCCTATTTTTTTCAGTGCTGCTCCCTTCTTACCGATGATGATCCCCTTTTGAGAGGGCTTCTCAACGTGTATGGTTGCCCTTATGACGATGAGGTTTCGGTCCGCTTTTTCCTTAAATTGGTCGATGGAAACGGCGACGGAGTAAGGGATTTCCTGGTACGTATTCCGAATGACCGTTTCCCTGATGATTTCGGAGGCAATGAACCGTTCCGGCTGGTCGGTGATCATATCCTCGGGGAAATATTGAGGTCCTTTTGGGAGTAATGCGAGGATTTCCCCCACTAATCGATCTATTCCATCCCCCGATAGGGCTGAAATGGGGATAATCTGGGAAAATTTGAATAGATGACTATATGCATCGATCAGGGGAAGAAGGATTTCTTTTTTGACTCGATCCACCTTGTTAATGACGAGGATTACGGGAAAAGGGAATTTTGAGAGAAATTCCAGGGCATAGTGATCTTCTTCGGTTATTGAATGGTTCGCCTCAACCATGAGGAGAATGAGATCGACATCTTTGCATGAGGTCAAAGCCGTGTCAACCATATGCTTACCAAAAAGGGATTTGGGTGGGTAAATCCCCGGGGTGTCGAAGAAGATGAGCTGCGCATTTTCGAGATTTTTGACCCCGAGAATTCGATTTCGGGTCGTCTGTGGTCTGTTGGAGGTGATTGCGATTTTCGTTCCCAGGATCCTGTTGAGTAATGTCGATTTTCCCACATTGGGTGGGCCGATAATGGAGATAAATCCGGATCGAAACTCACTCATCGTTTTTCAGGGGCAATCGATCAAAAATCACTATAATACTATAAATAACTTCAAGTATTTGTCAAATCCGCCGTGGGTGAGGCGTTTCTATTGAATTTTCGAAAACCGTCCTGGTACTCAAAGGGTAGTCCACTTCTCCAGCAGGTCACCCTTGGCGACAGCGGAGCACTCGAAAAGCTCACACAATTTTATTGAAAAGGGGAAAAAGGCATGCTAATGTATGGGGGAATTCATCTAATCTTTTGGAGGGAAAGATGGCGGGCGTTAATAAGGTAATCCTTGTCGGGAACCTGGGGGCTGATCCAGAGGTGAGGTATCTCAATACGGGAACGGCGGTAGCCAACTTCAGAATGGCCACCACTCAGAACGTCAAGAATAGGGAAGGGGAGAGGCAAGCTCGGACGGAATGGCACCGAGTAGTCGCTTTCGGACGTCTTGCCGAAATCTGCGGGGAGTACCTCAATAAGGGGAAACAGGTCTATATCGAGGGGAGACTACAGACCCGTTCCTGGGATGACCGGGATGGAAACAAGCGGTGGACAACGGAGATCATCGCCACGAACATGCAGATGCTGGGGAGTCCTGGAGATCAAAGGGTGATGGAGGGGGAAATGCCGGATAGCGAGGAACCAACTGATGTGGGCGCTGATCAAGAAGATGACATTCCCTTCTAGGGTGGGATAGGGCTACCTACTTTTTCTCGTTTGAACCTCCTCAAACACCTTCATAATCTTAGGAGATATATACGTAGGGTCAAGCTCAAGCCTTGGGTGTATAGCCAGTGCTTTTTCGAAGGCTTTTTTGCCCAAATCTCTCTCTCCCAAGGCGATATGGCAGTAGGCGAGAAATCGATAAGACTTACCGATATCATCCTCCCTCTTGAGGCCTCTTTTTAGTGCCTCCATCAGGTTTTCCAAGGCCGATCGATACTCCCCAGCAAAGTATAGGTGAATACCCCTTTCAAGCCAGGGAAACCCTAATTGCTCCTCCGGAAGCAGGGGAGGCTTTGAGGATTCGTTCATGGAAGCTGATGCTTCCGAAACCTCCAGGTTGATAATGGGAATGAGAATTTCGGTTCCCGGTTTTATCGCCTGAGGATCTGTTATGAAGTTATAGGATGCGATGAGGCTAAATGTATCCAGATCCCCATAGTATCGATTGGCGATGATGGCCAAGGATTCCCCCCTCTTGACGATGTGCGGGATTTCAATGGGGATTTTTATGATACTCCCGACGCCGAGGGACTGAGATGGGTTGAGACGATTGAGCGAGGCCAAGACCTCGTATCTTCGGTGATCCCCCAAGAATCGGCGAGCTATTGTGGCCAGGGTATCCCCCTTTTTCACGGTATATCGAATGATCTTGGGGATTGCGATTTTGGTCCCAGGGAGGATCTTCTTCGGATCGGAAATACGGTTGTACTTTAACAGGAGGATAGCCTTATCCGGATCTCCGTAGTTGGCCTTGGCAACATCAGCCACCGTTTCCCCTGGTCTCAAGGCATGGTAGGTCATGGACCAACCACCGGAGCCCACCAGGTGAAACAGGAAGATGAGAAAAATGAATTCTTTGTACACGTTCTCCCTCCGAAATCCCCATGGGATCGTCAGGATCCCAACCTCACGGAAATAAACCGCGTTTCCCCTGGTTTAAGGACTATTTTCATTGTTTTAGATTTGAATTTGCTATGGGAAAAGGAGAGGATATGTTCCCCGGGGTTCAGCCTTATGGGACGAGCTATGGGCGTTGTGTCCACATATTTTCCATCTATAGAGACCTTTGCCCAGGGATGGACGGTGAGTTTTATGAAGCTAGGTCCTTGGTTCTTATCGGTATAGAGTGCCATTTTTCCCTTGAGGCTTTTGGGAAGGAAGGCCGAGAAGTCAGTCGTTCCATGATATCGATATATCAAAAACGCGGAAATCAGGGCAATGAGAGCCATGAGGCCATAACCGAAGGATATCCTTTTTTTCCGCCGAAATTGAACAGGTTTTTGTCCATCCACACCTTCGCCAGGGAAGACCATCTCCAAGAATGATGAGAATGCGCGAGTCCGATCCTCGCTCTTTTTCGGGAGAAAACGTTCCAATGAGATCTTGAGGTCTTCCATGGTCTGGAAACGCTTTTGGGCCTTCTTCTGCAAACACTTCATCGTTAACCAATGGAGTCTCAATGGAATTCCCCCGGTCAATTTCCTTGGCCCTTTCGCTTTCTTACTCAACACGCTGGCGATAACCTCCTCATCTCCATCTTCTCCGAAGGGCCTTCTTCCCGTAAGCATTTCGTAGAGGACAACCCCAAGGGAGAAGATATCCGACCGTGGATCTGCCTTTTCCCCTCGGATCTGTTCGGGGGCCATATATTCGGGCGTTCCAATGGCAATTCCAGGCTGTGTTAAGGGGCTTTTCCCCGGAACATAAGCGATGCCGAAATCCGTTAGCTTCACCTCCCCTTTTTCGGTGATGAAGATATTTCCCGATTTGACATCTCGGTGGACGATGCCCCTTTGATGTGCGTAGTGCAAAGCATCGGCTGCTTTAGACGCTATAGTCACTGCGGCCTCAACGGGAATGGCTCCTGTTGCTTCTATCACTTCCCCTACATCCTTGCCCTCGAGGTACTCCATAGCCAGATAGTAGGACCCCCTCTCGAGCCAGAAGTCGAAGATATTGACAATTCCCTCGTGGGCCATTGAAGCGGAGGCTTTTGCTTCCCTTTTGAAACGTTCCACCATCTCGTTATCGGTTTTAAGGGAAGGAAGCAACTCCTTGATTGCTACCCTTCTACCCAGGGATTTCTGAGTGGCCAAATAAACCGTGGACATCCCTCCTTTGCCGAGTTCCCGAAAAATTTGATAGTTGCCAACCTTTTTTTTCATGCGATTTTAGGTATCCCTCCTAGAATTTCTAGCCCCCGTACTCCGGCAAAAGATTCTCGTCCGATCCTGCAGTATTGCCCCGCTTCAAGAAGGACGAAATTGACTTTTCAATTCCCCGGTGATAGCCTATTAGGGAACTTTTTTTGGTGATACGACTTATTCATTATGACGGCAAAAGCGAAAAAAGGCAAGCCTACCAAGAGAATTCCCGTTCAGGGGGGCAGGGAATTTCCCCTTCGAAGAGGGAAACTCGTGGTTGTTTCAGGAACGGACCTCCAAAAGACCTTTTCCATCGAAGGGGAGCAGGTAACCATCGGCTCTCAGGAGGATAACCATTGTGTCCTCAACGATCCCACCGTATCCCGCCATCACGCCGCTATTGAGGAAACCGGGGAAGGCTATGTTTTGAGGGATTTAGGCAGCACAAATGGGACTTCACTCAGCGGGATTCCCATCAAGGAAGCCTATCTCGAGTATGGATCAATTATTGGCTTGGGAAACACCCGACTCCAGTTTGTCCCCCTTGAGGAGACAGTAGAAATTCCCCCATCCCAAGAGCATTATTTTGGGGATGTTTTTGGAGGTAGCGTCGAGATGAAGCGTATTTTTACCATGCTGAAAAAAATTTCCCCTACTGATATCACCGTGACCATAGAGGGTGAAACGGGAACCGGCAAGGAGTTGGTGGCACGGGCGATTCACTCCCGTAGCCAGAGGGCAAAGGGCCCTTTTGTAGTCATCGATTGTGGCTCCATATCCAAGAACCTCATCGAAAGCGAGCTCTTTGGACATGAAAAGGGGGCGTTCACCGGAGCAACTCAAGCCCGCAGGGGGGCCTTCGAGATGGCCAATGGGGGCACGATCTTCATTGACG
>JBGVTJ010000081.1:0-14367 GCA_041862515.1 Thermodesulfobacteriota bacterium
GCATCCGGATATTCTATTCTCAACGGTCTAGACATATACCCAGATTATCAAAAGCGGGTAAAAGAGTCAAACGTAGATTTGATCCCTTATGCCCCTTATGCCTAGGAGCTTGGGCTACCGAAAAGAGGCGGCCAAAATCTTGCCTGTAATGGTCTGTTTATCATTAGACAGATTCGATCAAAAATCAAAATTGGGTTATGCATGAGTCTGAGGAGTCCTTTCGCCAATAGAGATTATTACCAGAAAAACGAAGCTCGTATTGCCTTCTACGGACGAAGGTGTTCTTCAGAAACTCGGGAAACTTTGCAATTCTGGTTGAAATTTTCATCTGAACCTTTTAAGATGAACGGCGCACTATAACCACGAAGAGATCTCTGAAAAACGAGGAAAACGAGCTTTGAGCGCGAATTGGAGATTTTTTCGGTAACCATTCTTAATGAAGCGAAACGGCCGCAAACTCAATATTTGAGCCCGAAGGGGAATTTTTGAGTTGGTAGTGAAGCGAGCTTTAGAATGGTCGAAAAAATATTTTGAGCAGCGAAGAGCACGTTTTCCAGAGATCTCACCAATTCAGGAGGAGGTGTGATCTTGAAGATTCAACAGGCCGAACGCGTGAGACAAATCCCCCCCTATCTCTTCGCGGAGATCGACAGGAAAAAGAGGGAGTTGAGGGAAAAGGGAATGGACCTCATCGATTTGGGAATAGGGGACCCCGATATTCCCACCCCTAAAAGGATCATCGACCGATTGATGGAGGCGGCACAAGACGCGAGGAATCACCGCTATCCATCATATGAGGGTATGCTGGACTTCCGGCAAGCGGTGGCGAATTGGTATAAGAGGCGGTTTCGCGTCTCCCTCGATCCCCAAACAGAGGTCCTCACCCTCATCGGCTCCAAAGAGGGAATCGCGCACATTCCCCTGGCATTCGTGGATCCTGGGGATTACGTCCTGGTTCCCAGCCCGGGTTATCCCGTCTACCGGGTGGCAACACTTTTCGCGGGGGGAATCCCTCACTTCATGCCCCTGTTGAGGGAAAACGGATTTCTCCCCGACCTTTCCAAAATACCGGCTACGGTTGCGGAAAAGGCCAAACTCCTGTTTATCAATTACCCCAATAATCCAACGGCCGCCGTGGCGGAAAGGCCTTTCTTCGAGCAGGTGGTCGAATTCGCCGCCAAATACGCTATTATTATCTGCCACGATGCGGCCTATTCAGAGATCGCCTTTGATGGATATCGGCCCACGAGCCTTATGGAGGTCAAGGGGGCTAAAGACGTGGGGGTTGAGTTTCACTCCCTCTCAAAAACGTTCAACATGACGGGATGGCGCATTGGTTTCGCGGTAGGTAACCAAGAAATCGTGGGCAGCCTGGGCAAGATCAAGACCAATATCGATTCGGGTGCGTTCCAGGCCGTCCAGCTTGCGGGAATCGAAGCGCTCAATGGATACGGAACCGAAACCGAGGAAATCATCGGCATCTACACGGCGAGAAGAGATCTCCTGGTGAAAGGTCTTCGAGCCGCGGGCTTGGAGGTCGAATCCCCGAAGGCAACCTTCTACCTCTGGGCGAAGGTCCCCAACGGATATACCTCGGCGGAGTTCGCCACCCTTCTCATGGAAAAATCGGGTATTGTCGGCACCCCTGGTATCGGTTTCGGCGATGTCGGAGAGGGCTACATAAGATTTGCATTGACGGTGGGAGAGGATCGTTTGCGGGAGGCCGTAGACCGGCTGAAGGAATTAAAGATCTGAAGAATCACCCAAGGAGTGCAGGTCTCCGGGTTGGGATCCGTTCATCGATCGAGTATCACCTTGATCTTCTGAATGGCACGATCGGTGCTCTCCAGAATCTCAAAGGTGGCCGACTTATGGCGAATTTTCTCTCCTCTGGAAGGAATTCTGCCCGTGAGGCTCATGATGAAGCCGGCTAGCGTTTCGTAATCCCCTTCGGGCAGTCCCAGGCCTAGTTCCTCATCAACCCTGTCGAGATCCTTGGATCCCTCAATAATAATCTCCTTCGGCTCCCCTCCGGGTTGCTCCTCTTCCGGCTCATCGTGCTCATCCTCGATCTCGCCCACAATTTCTTCAATGAGATCTTCCAGGGTAGCGATTCCCGAAACCCCTCCATACTCATCCACCACCACCGCCAGATGTTCTCCCCTGGCCTTCAGGTCCAGCAGGAGATCGGCGATGCTCTTGGTCTCCGGAACGATAAGTACCTGCTTCATCAGGTCTTTTATCGGGGTACTCGGGCTTTTCCCCAAGAGATCACCGACGTTGACGTAACCTATGATGTTATCAACCCTCTCCTCGTAGATGGGAAGGCGGGAATGACCCCGTTCGCTAATCACCTTGAGGGCGCGGGCAAGCTCTTCGCCCACGCCGATGGCATCCACAGCCACCAGAGGAACCATGACCGATTTGACCGCCGTTTCCCTGAACTCGAAGATGTGATGAATCATATCCTCTTCGTGTTTTTCCAGAACACCCAGGCGTCCGCTCTCCCACATCAGCAACTGCAGCTCTTCCCGCGTGACGAAGGGATTTTTAGGGGTTGTATCCCCCACCAGGGCTATCAGCTTCCTGGGGAGAAAAGTGGAAAGGATCACCAGGGGATAGAAGAGATAGCAGAAAAACCTGAGGAGACGCCCGATCCGAAGGGTAATGGCATCCGCATGCCGATAGAAATAGGCCTTGGGAATGGCCTCACTAAAAACCAAAACGACCGGAGTCATTACCACGGTGGCGACGATCCCACCCAGGCCTTCATACTTTTGTAGGAGGATCCCTGCGTAGGCCGCCGCCATTACCACACCCAGGACGATGAAGATATTGGTCCCAACCAGGGTCGTCGCAAGGATCCGTTCCGGATTGACCAAGAGTCTCTCGACGATCTGGGCGTTTCTGTCACGGCCTTTTGCCAGGTGGCGAATCCGAATCCGGTTGCACGAGACAAATGCCGTCTCGGCACCGGAAAAGAAGGCAGCACAGATGATACATACAGCAATGACGAGAATGTAGGTCATCTAAGCTTACCCCCCAATACCCAATCTCCCCTGGTAACCTCCATCCTGACGATGCGCCTCGGCTCGGCCTCCAAGACTTCGAACTCCAGGTCTCCGATTCGCACTTTTTCCTTCACCCTGGGTATCCTGCCCAGTTGATTTATTACGTATCCCCCAATGCTCTGCGCTTGATCATCCATCAGGCTCGTTCTCATCTGTTGGTTGAAGTCTTCCAGCTCCATGGTCGCTTCCACCACAATCCGATCGCGAGAAACCTTCTTATATGCGGCCCAGGCCTCTCGTTTCTTATCGGCGATCTTTCCCACGATCTCCTCCAAGAGATCATCCAGGGTAATCACCCCGCATACGACCCCGTACTCGTCGATCACCACGGCAAAATGTTGTCGTTTCGATTGGAATTCACGGAAGAGATCATCGACCTTCTTCGTCTCCGGGATGAAATAGACGGGTCGAAGGTAATCCCTCAACGATTCCCGTTTCAGGTGACGCAGAAAGTCCTTTACATGCAGGACCCCGATAATCGTATCCTCATTTCCCTCATATACGGGGACTCTTGAATAACCCTTCCGCTTGAGGAACCGGAGGGCTCTATCAATAGGGGTGTTTACCCCTATGCTGACCATTCTCATCCTGGGAGTCATAACCTGTTCCACCCGTTTATCCCCGAAGGAAATTACCTTTTCTATCAGGTCCCTTTCCAACCGGTGAACTTCCCCTTCGGAGTAGCCGATGTCCAACGCCGTTTTTAGCTCCTCCTCCGTTGCCCCTTGAGTGGGAATAGGTCTATGGGCCATGGAACCTACAAAGAGATCCGTAATCCATCGGAGAGACCTTCGGGCAGGGCTGATAATCGTGGAAAAAATGTTTAAGGGGACGACCACCCATGGGGCTATCTGTGCCGGCCATTCCACAGCGATGATCTTGGGCATGATTTCGCCGAACAAGAGGATGAGGAGAGTCATGCCCAATACCGCCACAAAGAGTGCCGTACCGCCGGAGAAATGGTGAGAGGTGATATTTTCACCAAGGCTGGATGACGCGACGTTGACGAGCATATTCCCGAAGAGGATGGTCGCGAGGAGCCGGTGAGGATTGGAGAGCATCTTGGCCACGAGCCCCTTGGAGGAAGAACGACTTGCGGCCATTTGCCTCACTTTGAGCCTGTTCAAACTGAACAGGGCCGTCTCCGAGCCTGAGAAAAAGGCGGAAAAACAGAGCAGTATTGCTAAGCCGAAGAGCTTAATCGTCATGGGGATGTTTCTCGGATCTTGATTCTATAGCCAAAGCCCTGCTTTGTCAACAAACCCCTCCGCTACGTTTTACCATTTGCAAGGGATCAGCCTTGAGGAAATGGCAACCAAAGAGGAGGTCACCCGGACTTTCCTCCTACCACGATCTCAGGGATTCTCAAGGTAGGCTGCCCGCTGGCTACGGGGACTCCCTGGCCCTCTTTTCCACAGGTCCCAATGGTGAATCCGAGGTCATCTCCCACCATATCGATCTGCTTGAGGATTTCGGGGCCGTTTCCCGTCAGCGTCGCCCCCCTCAAAGGATCTTCAACCTGCCCATTGGCGATGAGATACCCTTCGCTCACCTCGAAGACGAAGCTTCCGTTGACCGTGTCCACCTGGCCTCCACCCATCTTCTTCACGAAGAGGCCTTTATGAGTGGATCGGATAATTTCTTCGGGATTTGAAGATCCAGGGGCGATGAAGGTATTTGTCATTCTCGGAATGGGCTTGTAACGGTAGGACTCCCTTCGTCCGTTTCCCGTGGACTGCACTCCCTCCTTTCCCGCCGTAAGCCGATCAAAAAGATAACCCTGGAGTATCCCTCTATCCACTAGGGTAGTCCTCTGGGAAGGGGTCCCTTCATCATCGAAACAGAAGGATCCCCTTTTTTGTGGGAGGGTGGAATCGTCTACGACAGTGATCAAGGGAGAAGCCATTTTTTCCCCGGCTCGATGGGCATATACCGATAGACCCTGCTGGACCAAGTCAGCTTCCAGGCCATGACCGACGGCTTCGTGAATCATGGTTCCACCTGCCTCGCTGGACAGAACTACCGGCATCCTCCCCATGGGAGCCTCCCTTGCTTCCAACATCAGCAGGGATCGGTTCGCGGCGATATCAGCCACGTGTTCCGGGGGGTATGTGTCGAAGAGTTCGAATCCAATGGTCCCGCCAACCGGCTCGTAGCCCGTTTGGGTGACTCCATCCTGAACGGAGACAACCTGAACGAAAAAGATGGTCCCAATCCGATTGTCCTCAACCAGAACGCCCTTTGAATTGGCGACCGTCACCTTCTGTTTGTAATCCCTGTAAACGACCATCACCTGTCTCACCCGTTTATCCCTTGAGCGGGCCCTCTGGTTGGCCCTCTCTACCATGGAGACCTTTTGGGACATGGGAACAACATCCGGCAGTAAGCGAACCACAAAGCCCGACGAAGAGGGTTTCGTTTCAAACTTGATATCAGTGGGTCCTGCCTTAGTTCCCACCGCGCCACTCACCGAGTTGGCCAGTTCCAGGAGCCCTTTTTCGGAAAATGTATTACAGTATCCATATGAGGTCTTGTGATCGAAGATCACCCGAAGGGCCACCCCTGCATCCGTTCCCGCAATAATCCGCTCAATCCGATCATCCTCGCAGATGATGGAGCATGTGCTCGTCTTTTCGAGGAAGAGTTCGGCGAAGTCCCCGCCGTGTCTCAAGGCTCGCCTCAATACCTTGGAAAAGTCGACCTCCTGAATCATCGAGATACCCCGTAATTCGGTGATGGAATTTGATATGAGACCACTAGCCTAAGCCTAAGATCCATCGCGGGGATAAACCAGCTTCCTGCTCGAAATCCCGTCTTCAGCATCCATAACCAAAATAATCAGCCGAGGGTGGTGGGCCGGGAGTGTCAGCCGATAAAGGGAAGGGGGCAACCCGCATTATGGGGATTTAATTCGCTCAATGCGTATCTCCTCCCCGAGGTCCTCTAAGACCATTTCCATGTCCTTTTCCAATCCCGGTGGAACCATCACCTCGACAATCCCATTTCGGGGATCGATGGTCCTCAGTACCCCAAGTCCCTCATAGGATTCTAGGATGAATTTCACGTAGGCTATATCCCTCGATTCGATCTTGAAATACCATTGAACGGTATCCATCTCCCCCTCAACTTAGCCGCCTTTCGCCTATCAGGACTCCGTGGACATCTCCGAACAAGACCACATCTTCTATGGTGCCCTCTATGGGCACAAGATCCTTGGAGACCCAACCTTCTACCTTTCCCGTCCTCGACCTCGTGATCTCCTTATCCAAAAAGATGGTAACGTAATATTCCCTCCGTTCTCTATCCCTTTGACCATGGCGGCGTCGCATCTCCTCCTCCCTCGTCGCAATCTCCACATCGATGGTGGAAACTCCCTTTTTGGGAAGGGTCATCACTCGATATCGCTTCCCCCGTTCGGCCTTTCCATAAACTCCCCCCCGAAAGTTATAAAAGGCTGTTAAGAAGTCGTCATATACAACCCCCGGGGGGATCCTTTCCTCGGTTTGGACGAAGACACCCTTTCTATTTCTCCGCTTCTTGATTAACTTGCCTGCTCCATAATCGAAAAGGGTAATCTTCTTTCGAACCTTGTTCCCAATCACGACATCCTCTTCAAACCGGAGGGGCCTAAACCTCTTTCCCCCATCGATGACCTCCATAGAGGACGTATAGATATCTCGGCGATAACGAGTCAGCCATCCAATGACCCCTGAGGTCTTTCCCTCCAGAATAGCCTTGTAACCCCGATTCCCTTCACCCTTCTCGAAGGAGAGCCTTCCGATGGCCGCCTGTTTAAACCAGAGAAATCCTGCTTGATAACGAAGTTCCTCCCCCCGGAACTCGGAGGCGAGGTCCTTCTCTGCTCGGACGCCCGCCTCGACCAAGGCGAGCCGGCCAAGGGGGATAGAAATCTTGCCCTGTATGGAATGGAGAAAAGGGAAGATGGCCCCTGAGAGGAATCCCTTTATAAAAGACCTTCTCGAGAAACAGCCCATTTTTCTCCTAGGATCCCAATGGATGAGCGCTCCGAGAGAGGAGGGCACATCCGATGGCCCCGTTGAATGCGGGGCGCTTTGGAACGATAACGGGGACATGCATGAAGTGCTCAAGGAGTTTTATGATAGCTCTGTTCTTCGCAACGCCTCCGGAAACGACGATATTTTGGCGGGGAAATCGGTTGACCAGGGGAAGCACGCGCTTAACCACCGAAAGGTTTACCCCAGCACAGATCCTGGGAATTGGGACTCCCTCGATGATATTGCCGATCATCTCGGATTCTCCGAAGATGGCGCAGGTGGTATCAAGGTCGATGGGCTCATTATATTGTTCCCCTAAATCCCTCAGGGACACGGCTAAAACCCTCGCCATATTCTCCAGGTATCTTCCGCTTCCCGCGGCACATTTATCATTCATGAGGAAATCCCTGACCTTCCCCCTCTCCACATAGGCCACCTTGGTATCCTGACCCCCTAAGTCGACGAGGGTAAAGTCCCTCAATCCCGTCTGGAACAGTGCTCCTTGGGTATGTGCTTGGATTTCCGTAACGACGTTTCCCCCTGAGAGGTTGATGTTGTTCCGACCATAACCCGTAACGGATATCCTCGAACGAGGATCGACGGGAAGGTCAAGTCGATCAAACTGGACCCAGAGCTTTCCCTCCCGGATTGTGCCATATCTCTTGTAGAAGGGGAGAGTATCGAAACTCCTCCTTCTCGCGATCTTCCGTCCTTCCATCAGGACAATCTTTACCCTGCGGCTTCCCAAATCGATTCCGATGTACATGGCGAATTATGTCCCACCTTCTTCCCCTTCACCATTTCGATGAAACTTTCGATCCTCACCTTTGTCCGGGCATCCAATGGGGCAGGCTTATCCCCCTCCACCGTCAATATCGGCAGATCCATTTGGTAACGCAATATCAGGTCCTCTATCTGCCTGAAACAGAAGGATTGGCCGTAATGGATCAAACCATCAATTCGTCTCCGTTGTACCTCCTTACGGATGTCTCTTATCCGGGAAAAGATATCATAAGGGTATGTGTATCTCAGGTATTGTTGCAGGAGGGTAGTCGTTCGATAGGGCATGCTGAATTGCCGCTGGGTTTCATTGAACACCACTCGTGAACCCGCCTCCTCGGTGAATGAGTAGAGATCGCTATAGATGGGGGGGACGCCTACATACCCCAATCTAATCCCTGGATAGAATCTATCCCGCCTCTTCAGCTCCTTGAGAAAATCTTCTATTTCATCTTCGAAGCCCTCAAAGTCCCCCTTCATGTCGCTTGCATTCACCAAGAAATAATGGTTCTCGAATCCGGTTACGGTTCCTGCCTGCCAAGTTAACCGATCAATCAATGCCAGCCTTTTTCGTATCCTGTCCAACCTCCTCTTAACACGGTTGGTATCCGCTTCCGTGACGCCGAAGTGGTCCATCATCTTTTTCATTTGAAGATGAAGCAGCTCCTCATCCCGATCATAGGGATAGGAGAAGGGAAAGATTTTCATCCCCTTTAACTGCAAAGACTCCATCAGGGCTTGGGTATTACTGCAATCGCCCTGAGTGACTGCGATGACCTCAACCACGTCCGACCTCGTGGCCACCGCGTAAATCCCCTTGATCCAACCGCAAATATTCCGCGGATATCCCTCTAACTCGGCTTCCTCGACCAGGGCCTTTTTTCCGGGATGGGTTATGAAGACGTTGTTGAGATCTACGGGTATTTTTCCGGCAGCAAAGAGAATTTCTATGGGGATGGTCGTTGTGAATCCGATTCTGCCCACTTTGGCGCCGGTCCCCAATTTAGACGATGTACTCATTGGACAATTTCACTATACACAAATCCATGCGGCATGACAATCCCCAACACTCCCCCCCTCCATATGGGCTTAAGCGTGGAGCATTTCTTGAGAAAAAGGCCCATCTGCTCAAAAGTTCCCCGCTCTTTTTTCCCGTTTGATATCGAATCCGGAGCGAACAGGACACCTGTAAAACAGGTCATGCTCAGGGAAAAAGAGTTACTCAGAAACACGGGAATCCCCTTTCCCCAATTGACGCTGGAGGTGAAGTATGGTAATTAATGAATATGCTTAAACTATTAAAACAGAAATGTCTTATCTTTTCCCTGCCCCTCCTGGTCCTCTACTGTTCTCAGATGGAAAAGGGAGTGAAACCCAAAGGCTTGGTGGAGAATCCCCCTGCGCTCTCCGAGAGTGGCCAAAGAGCCTCACAAACCTATTACCACTACATCCTTTCTCAACTAAAAGGGCATGAAGGGAACCTCGAGGGAACTATCGATGAAGTGAGAAAAGCCCTTTCTGACGACCCGAGATCAGCTTTTCTCCATGTCGAACTGGCTCGCTTGTACATCAAAAAAGGGCTGACCACTGAGGCCATTGAGGAGTGCGAGGAAGCCCTTACCATCAATAAGAACTACGTCCCAGCCCATATTGTACTCGGGGGCCTCTATTCCACCCTTAAACAGACACCGATTGCCATCGAGCATTACCAGGAGGTCTTGAGAATCGACCCCCAAAACCAGCAGGCATATATCTATCTCGGCGCATTATACCGGGAATCCCAACAATTCGATAAGGCCATTGAGATCTTGAAGAAATTGATAGATAAGTTCCCGAACGATATCATGGGACTCTATTACCTGGGGAGACTCCACGCGGAGACAAAGAGGGTTGAAGAAAGCATCGGGTATTATAACCGAGTTCTTTCCATCAAACCTGATTTCGTATCGGGGTTAATCGACCTCGGGACTATTTATGAGATCCAAAAAAAGCCGAAAAAGGCCATTGAGAACTACCAAAAGGCTCTAGAGATCGATCCCGAAAACAGGACGGCCCGTGAGCGGCTCGGCCAACTGTATATTAAGGAAAACCAATGGGAAGATGCCTTAACCCAATATCGTGAGATTCAAAAATTTTACTCCGAGGATTTAGACGTCAGGGTTAAGATGGGGCTTATCTATTTCGAACAGGGCAATTACGATGATGCCATCTTGGAATTCAGTTTCGTCCTGGCCTCGAACCCGAAGGATGATAAGGTGAGGTTCTATCTCGCAACGGCCTATCTTAAGAGGGAAAATCATGACCAGGCTATAGCCGAGTACATGAAGATCCCTCCAGAATCGACCCTCTATGTTGATTCCAGGGAAAATGCGGCTGTCATCCTTGAAGATCTCGGGAAATTGAACGAGGCCATCGATCTCTTGGATAAATCGATTAAAACGAAGCCCAAGGAGACTGCACTCTATCTTTTGCTCTCCTCTTTTTATGAAAAGGGGAAACAGATGGAAAAAGCCCTCGAAGTCTTAACGAGGGCCCACCAATTCGATAAGGAGAACGTGGATCTCCTTTTCCACATGGGGGTCATCTTCGATAAAATGGGTAAATTTGAGGAGATGGTGAGACGGATGAGGGAAGTGATCACGTTAAACCCCGAGCACGCTGATGGATTGAATTACCTCGGTTACACCTTCGCTGACAAGGGGATCCATCTGGATGAGGCGCTGGAATTGGTCCAGAAGGCCCTCAAATTGAAACCCGATAGTGGCTATATCACGGATAGCTTAGGCTGGGTATACTACCGGAAGGGAGAGTATGAGAAGGCCGTTACGGAATTGGAAAAGGCTATGGAATTGACCCCAGACGATCCCCTCATTACGGAACATCTGGGGGACAGTTACCTCAAGGTCAACCTGGTGAAAAAAGCCCTGGAGCTTTACGAGAGGGCACTGCAGCTAAAACCCAAGGAGGATCAATTAAACCGCTTGAAGAAGAAGATCGAGAAGATCAAGGCGAAAAAGGGAGGAATTCCTTGAAGGCGCTTCTCTGGAAGGGGGGATTGTTGATCTTCTCCCTCTCTTTCCTCTCAAGTTGCGCATCGCTGTGGCCGGAAAGGGTGCCGAGGGAAATCCTCTCTCCTTCTGATCTTTTCCAACGGGTGCAGGCAAGAAATTTGCACATCCAGTCCATAAGGGTTGTAGCGAGGGTCACGATCAAGCTCGGGGAAGACCGCTTCAGGCTGGAAGAGCTCATCATCGTCAAAAAACCAGCTTTACTGAGGGTGGAAGCTCTCAGCCTTATTGGCCACCCTCTCCTCTATTTCACCACGGACGGCGAAGTCTTCGAAATCCTCATCCCCGGCGAAAACCGGTTTTATCGGGGAGCATCGTCCTTGAACCACCTTTCCAACTTTTTCCCTTTCTCCCGGGAGATAGGGGAAATTATTCCGCTGATGGTGGGGGAAATGAGCTGGGCTGATGATGAACACCTTACCGCTTACTATAGTCAAAGGGAAAAGCTCTATGTCGTAAAGGAAGACATCTCAGAAGGGCCAAGGCGAGTATTTTGGATAAACCCCTTCCATTTTGCCCTAGTCAGAGCCGCTGAGCTTAATCACCAGCAAAATCCGCAGTGGGAAGTTCTGTTTTCGAATTTCAGGAAAAGGGATGGGATAGCCTTTCCCACGGACATCGAATTTCGGAGCCCCAGTTCCGGTAGCAAGATGAAAATGCATCTTCTAGAATGGCAAATCAACCCTTCTTTGGGGAAAAGGACATTTCGCTTGGATGTGCCGAAAGGGGTGGAGATGATCGAAATGCATTGATGGAGGTTGGATTCTAACCCCCGGCCACAGGTGGAAAGACGGATAATACGTCCCCGCCCTTGAGAACCCTTTCGAAGTTGGTATGGACCCCGTTGACCAGAATGATTTTGGGGATTTCATCGGGAATTTTCAACCTTTTGAGGACATCCCTTACCGTATCGGTGGAATTGACCTTGAGCTTACAGGAGTACTGGCTGCTCCCCTTGGGTAGATAATCCCTCAATGTAGCGAATAGCTTGACCTCGATTTCCATCGCCTCTACCGATCCCTGTTGCCAAATTATGGAAATTTACCTGTATATGACTACATAGATATGTGCGCGAAGGAGAGAACACAAGCAAATTCCAAATACTAATTTCTAAACTCTAAACAAATTCAAATGACCGAAGTTAAAAACTCAAAACAGTATGATTTAGAAGATAAGCTTTTGGGCATTTGGATTTAGGTATTGTTTAATATTTAGTGCTTCGGCCCGCGACGAGCTCGGCCGAGTCGATTTAGAATTTCATCCCTGTTTGAATTATCCGCAACTATTTAAGGCGGTACATGTAATTATATCCATTGAGCTCCCCTTGAGTAAAGTCGGCCATAGAGGGAGCAAATGAACCAAGCCTTTTTCACCTCCATGTTTCAACCTTACCAGTCGATGCAACAATGACAAAAACCCTATCGTTGTTGCTCTCCTTATCGGCGGGGAAGATGAAAAAGCCTTTCCTTTCCGGCGCATACCCATGGGTCGATCCGTACATCACCTCCCCATCGGAAAACGCAATCTTAACCTTCAAGCCGGGAACATTCTTCAGGCTTTCCACGGTGAAGTCATCAGTAGTTCGATGGTTCTTATTTCCCTCGAAGGTTTTAACGAAAAAGACCGCCTTCAGGAGAGCGGTGGATACCTCGATGACCTTTCCCCCATCATGAGTTTCGGTAACATGAAAGACTTCCTTGTTGGGGTTGAAATCGTGTGTGAACCCCTTTACCATGCTCCCGTCTCGAAATCGAACGACGACTTTATTTTCTATTCTCAACAGGATCCCCCCTTTCCCCGCCGAGAAGTTCAACTTCAGTGTAACGGAATATCCCCGAAAGATCAACATATTAATGTGTGGAATTTCCTGGGTTTTCAGGGAACACCGCTGTCCATGAGCGAAATTTGCTGGAGAAGGGTCACGTCGGAACAGGCCGTTGCCCTGGTTCCCTGGAACGAACAGTAAAGAATTTTGGCTAACCATTCTTAGTGAAGCGAAACGACCGCAAATCCAATGTCTGAGGTCAGAGGGCGAGTTTTGGATTTGCAGTGAAGCGAACTCTAGAATGGTCCACAATTCTTTTCAGTGAGCGAAAGGGGATCTGGGCACCAGACCACGAGCAACCGAGGGGACAACGGTGTTCGCTCATGAGAAATATAATCTCCTTTATGATCAATAGGTTAGGAAACCCTTAGCTAAAAAACAGGAAACTCCAGAATAATGTCTGGAGTCTCTGAAGTCCTCCCTGGCCCATTCATCGCTGAGGGATAATCCCTTTTCCCTTTGATGCGGGGAATTGCCGGTCTCCTCGTCGGGGAAAAGAATCACGGTATGATAGGAGATCAAATTTGATAAGGGTGGCCGGAAAGACGCCCCTGCTCCACTATTTTCTAAATTCCGGGCTCCTCTTTTGCAGAAAGGCTGAAATCCCTTCCTCTGCCGCCTCGGTACATGCGACGTGGCCAAAGGCCTTATAGCCCACCTCCAAAGCCTCTGCAAATGTGGGAGCACCTGCTGCGTCCTTGATGGCCCTGGAGATGATTGCGACGACTTCGCTGCTGAGGGGAAGGTTCCCTGCCGTGGGCCTCTCCGTAAACTCCATCTCGGCGATCTCCACGGGGCCATCGAAAATGTGCTCGACCTTAGCACCAAGATCCTTCACCTCCTTGACAGCTGCAGCGATGAGTTGGGTATAGTCGTTGGTAAGGCGGGTGATAATGCCTATTTCCAGGGCCTTTTCGGCGGATAGCCGGGCCCCAAAACGATTCATGTCGTGAAAGAGTTTGGACGAAGCGGGCCATCTCCTATAGGGGACGACCATACCACCGATCCCGGGCAAAATCCCAAGGGTAACTTCGGGAAATTGAAAGTAGGCATTTCCAGTAGCAACGAGACGGTGACAGCGCATAGCCAGTTCCGCCCCTCCCCCCAACGCAAGGCCATTGACAGCTGCCACGACCGGTTTTTCCGTCCCATCGATAAAACGCAGCAGTTTGGAGCAATCCCTTGAGTACTGAATTGATGCCGCAGCATTCCCCAATAGTTGGGGAAACTTCCCGATCTCTGCCCCAGCGCAGAAGGCCCTTTCCCCGTAGCCCGTGATGACGAATCCCCCCAGCGTCGGATCATTCTCACCGGACTTCAAGACCTCCAAGATCTCGTCGTTGACCTCGTCGTTGAGGGCGTTCATAAATTGGGGCCTGCGCATGGTGATGATTTTTACACCATCCATCTGATCGACCAAGATATGCCTCTTGAAGTCCTGATATGCCGATACTTCCCCCCTCGGCCCGGGCATTCCCGGACGATCCTTCTGAAATTGATCGATGATCCGTCCGGTTTCACCATCCCCCAAATCCCCCATGATGTCGAAGGGACCCCTTCGGAAGCCTAGGGCGATCTGGCAGCCCAGGTTCAGATCTTCGAGGGTC
>JBGVTJ010000082.1:0-3271 GCA_041862515.1 Thermodesulfobacteriota bacterium
TCTGTTAGGAAATCCGGATGAACTCTGCGAGAAACTTGACCGGGAAGGAGTGAAAACCACACGGGCTGTGCTCCACTGGTTACGATCGAAGATCTCCCAAACCAAATAACCAATACAACCAATCGAACCGGCTAAACTAACGGCAGGGTTAATAGGTTAATTTTCGCTTGCAGTTTAGCGAGCTCTTTAGGGAAATAGGATCAACAAACGGAAAATGGTGGCTGGACTCTCGCTACCTGAGCGCATCTACCTCTTTGGTTCCAAGGCACGAGGCGATTCCGGGACCGAAAGTGATTACGACCTGATGGTTTTGATGCCAGATTCTGCACCACCAGAGCGCAGGTGCAGCCGTCTTGCTTATGAGGTGCTTCGCGGCACAGGTGCCGCCGCAGATGTGCTCGGCTGGAGCCGGAAAGCATTTGAGTGTCGCCTCCGTCTCCGCGCATCGCTGCCACACACCGTTTTGTCGGAGGGAACGTTGCTCTGTGAAGCACGATCCAATTCGGATTGAAGACACCCGTGCGTGGTTGATTCGGGCAGCTAGGGATTTGAGAAGTGCCGAGCACTGACTTACCGGCGTCGCCTCCTCTCCTTGAAGATGTGCTTTCCCACTGTCAACAAACAGTCCAAAAGACACTCAAAGCGCTCCTAACCTGGTATGACATTCCCTTCCGCTGGACGCACAGCCTGGAGGAGATCGGACAGCAGTGTGTGAATATTGATCCGAAAGTGAAGGGGTTAGTAGATCGGGCAGCACCGCTCACCGAATACGCCTGGAAGTTCCGCTAGCCAGGCGAACTGGAAGTAACTACGGAAAGAGAAGCTAATGAAGCGCTCGAGACTGGCCGCGCCGTTTACGACGCTGTGCTTACACGCTTACCGAAGGAAGTACGCCCGTGAGTACAGGGCGCGTGTTGCGTCGATTAAACGAGGCTCAAGAGCAGACTTGCCCCCTTCGCTCCATGATGTACGACCTCCCGCACCAATATAAGATGCCCACGAAAAAGCGGCCCATGGCAGAAAACCCCATCCGGCGCAGAGAACCTGCCAAGGTCCAGTGCCAGCTCAAATTGAAATAATGTTACCGATAGGGATTCACTCTAATGTACGAGTAGACTTTTCTGCGGGTGCCGGTGGCTATAATGGGGGCTCGGAAAATTCAATATTAACGGGCTGTTGCCCAAATCTCCTGGAGCAAACATTAAAGAATTTTTGCTAACCATCCTTAGTGAAGCGGAACGGCCGCAAACCTAATGTTTGAGTTCAAAGGACGAGTTTTAAGTTTGCAGTAAAGCGAACCTTGGAATGGTCAAAAATTCTTTTCAGAGAGCGAAAGGGGCTTTGGGCAACAACCCCTTGAGGGCTGACCCCATTTTTTCGGCAGAACACATGAACCCCAATAATTCCGTCTCGTTGCTGGAATACGGACCTGCTTCTATGAGACACACTTATCTTGAAAGGAGCTCTCGAATTGGTCCTGCTTTGAGAAAATCCTCTTCAGACTTTTCGTCCGACGGACCGTTTGCTGAATACCGGATAATTTCTGCCCCGATGCACCACCGATCCCGTGCCCTCCTCTATGCCCAAGTTTGCCAAACGGCGATCCGAGAAACGCATGAGCCCGGGCATGGTTGGCGAGGGTGCAGGACATGAACTTCCGAAGTTTAAAAAAGCACCTTGGTATCCTGAGTCCTATTATCCGTTTAGGGGATACAACTTCACAACTCGAAAGACGATCGAAGAGCATCCAAAGCTCGTCAAGGCATTCATCATGGCAACCGAACAAGCGGTTCGGGAACTGAAAAAAATGACGAATGAAGACATCTCTCAAATAGTCCGCAAGTATTGGAAGCTTCCCCCCAAACAAGGGACCATCGTGGTGGCCGATTCGCTAGCTCTCCTTCGGGGATGGAGCTGGATGACCGAGAGCGACGCTCGCTCGATTGTAGAGGTCTCCAAGTTCATGGCAGAGACCGGTGCTCTGCTGAAACCACTGACCATGAAGGAAGTGAAGGAAAACGTTGAAGTCGTGGCTCCAATCATGAAAGAGGCGTATGGGGAAATGGGAGGCACACCTGATGTGGGGACATTTACCGATAAAAACGCGATCGATCGCCGCGGGCTTCCCCTGTGGATGGCGAGCAAGTGGAGTCAGGAGTGATACCTGATCGACCTTCATTCGGCAGATTTAAGGAACTGTCCGAGATTTTCCAAATCCAAATGAGGTGAAGAAGGTTATATGTTTAAGCTGGGAATCGACGACTTCTGTTATCATCGGTTTTATGGGATGATGATCCCTGGACAGTCTGATCCAGGCAAACGGTGGACCTTGGACGACTTTCTGGCTCGGGCAGTTGAACTGAAAGTGGATTCTGTTTCCCTGGAAACCTGTTTTCTGCCCGGTTTAGATCGCCCATTTCTTGAGAGCCTAAGAAAGAAGCTGGATGAAAGAGGGCTTGATGGGATGCTTTCCTGGGGACACCCAAGAGGGCTGGAGGTTGGAAAAAACCCAGGGGCAATCGAGGATCTCAAAAAGGGCATAGAAGCCGCCAATTTTCTGGGAGCCAAGGTAATACGGATTGTAGCTGGAAGCTTCAGAGACAGAGATGAAGCTCGTCAACCTCAGATCGAACGGCTCTCTGAGGTTCTAAAGGATCTTGTGGAGACGACTGCAGGTTATGATGTCGTTCTTGGCATGGAGAATCATCAGGACTTTATGGCCGATGAACAATTGGAAATTATAGAAAGGGTTGGTTCCGACTACCTCCGCGTGACTCTGGACACGGGAAATAATGTGAGGCTTTTTGAGGATCCTGTGGAAGTAGCAAGAAAATTGGCCCCGTATACGGTTGCGACCCATATTAAGGATGTGGCAGCCACGGGAAAAGGGTCTCCCAAGAATTGGCGCAGCTTTTGGCCAAGTGTTCCCTTAGGAAGAGGTATTATTGATCTCCCTGAGATCATTAGAATCCTTCGGGAGAATGATTATCGTGGATCGCTCAATTTGGAGATCGATCTTTTGGATGAGAAATGGACCGATGAGGATAAAGCGGTGGCAGAAAGCATTGAATATTTGCGTAAGATCGCATCTTAGCCCCCTGAAGGGCCAGAGTGTTTCCACTGAAAGAATAATTTCGAGGGAACATTGATGATCTCGTAAAAAGTCAAAATTCGATGGCAAAGTAAAAAGCTCCAAATTCAAGGCGCGCAAATCCTGAGGAATGAGGCGTACTTACAGTACGCTGCAATGACGAAGGATGCAGCGCAACGC
>JBGVTJ010000083.1:0-3037 GCA_041862515.1 Thermodesulfobacteriota bacterium
GAAGGAGGATTGATGGGGCTTGGCACATCCCCCGTGAGAATCTTCCTGCCTCTGGCTTTTCTCGGATCGGGCACCGGCACGGCAGACAACAAAGCCTGTGTGTACGGGTGTTTGGGGTCCCTGTAGAGATCCCGGTAGGAGGCCATCTCCACAATCTTCCCGAGGTACATCACGGCAATACGATCGCAGAGGTGCTCCACAACTGCCAGGTCATGGGCAATGATAATGTATGAGAGCCCGAATTCCCCCTGCAGATCGATCAGCAGGTTGATAATCTGGGCCTGGATGGAGACATCAAGTGCTGAAACCGGCTCGTCTCCGATGATGAGCTGGGGGTTGAGGGCCAACGCACGGGCAATCCCTATCCGCTGCCGCTGTCCCCCGCTGAATTCATGGGGATACCGTCGGCCCTGTTCAGGGGTGAGGCCCACCTTCTCTAAAAGAAAAACGATGCGTTCATCCCTCTCCGGACCTTGGTACACGCCGTGAATATCCATGGGGTCACCGATGATCTGATTCACCTTCATTCGGGGATTGAGGGATGAGTAGGGGTCCTGAAAGATAATCTGCATCTGCCTTCTCAGAGATCGCAGTTGAGATTTTTTGATCCGGGAGACATCCATCTCATCAAATATGACCTTTCCGGAGGTGGGTTCGATGAGCCTCAGGATTGCCATGCCTGTTGTTGTCTTACCGCATCCGCTTTCGCCCACGAGCCCAATTGTCTCGCCCTTTTTCAGGGTCAAGGAAATGCCATCCACGGCATAGACGTAGCCGATGATGCGGGAGAAGACCCCCTTCTTTATGGGAAAGTGGACCTTCAAATCGGAAACCGAGAGAAGCTCTTCCATCCTAATAGCTGCCCCTCTTTTTGCCTAATAGAGCCAGCACCGGACCCAATGGCCGTTCCCCAGGTCGATCAGCTTGGGTGCGTTTTCCTGGCAGATGGCCATGGCATTGGGGCATCGGGGATAAAAGCTACACCCCGATGGCAATTCGTAGAGGCTTGGGACAATTCCCGAGATTTCCTGGAGGCGCTGGCGACCGTGTTGGGCCCTCTGGCCCAGCTTCGGGATCGACCTGAGAAGGCCCTGCGTATAGGGATGCTTTGGATCCTCAAAAATGGCAAGGGTTTGAGCCTCCTCCACTATCTTTCCCGCATACATCACCTCGATTCGCTGGGCGATCTCTGCGACCACTCCCAGGGCGTGGGTGATAAGGATAATAGCCGCAGCGAAATCCTCCTTGAGCTTCATCATGAGATCGATAACCTGTGCCTGAATGGTTACGTCCAGGGCAGTGGTGGGTTCGTCGGCGATGAGGATTTCCGGATCACATGACAGCGCCATGGCAATCATGGCCCGCTGTCGCATTCCCCCTGATAGCTGATGCGGGTACTCGTGGACTCGTCTTTCCGGGGCGGGGATTTGAACCAACTTGAGCATCTCGATGGCGCGATCCCAGCTCTCCCTCTTGCTAAGCTTTTGATGGAGCACAAACATCTCGGATATCTGGTCCCCGATGGTGAAGACGGGGTTGAGGGAAGTCATGGGTTCCTGGAAGATCATGGAGATCCGCTTCCCCCGGATGCCCCGCATGTCGCTCATGGATAGCTTCAGGAGGTTTTTGCCGTCGAAGTAGACCTTTCCGTAGACGATCCTTCCGGGCGGTTCCGGGACGAGCCGCATGATGGAGAGGGCCGTCACGCTTTTGCCACATCCCGACTCGCCGACCAGCCCGAGGGTCTCCCTTTTGTTCAGATAGAAGCTCACATCATCGACGGCTTTGGCAACACCCTCGAACGTGTAGAAGTATGTCTTGAGCTCTTGTACCTGAAGAAGGTATGAATTGTTTTTCATTTTTCCTATCGCGTATGCAGAAACCTCCCTTTTTTATGACAGAATAGCCTAGTTATCCACTTAAACCCTGGTTTAGATTTGCGGACATTGCCGGAGCTGGATCTGAATGGCCTTGAGCCAGTTCAATACTTCCTCCAGCTCAGATAGTTCTGTGATTTTCCTGACCATGTGCTGGTAGCAAAATTGCGCGAGCCTATTCAGCTTGGCTCTGTACACGTGCCGCCCCCTCTCATGGTGAAATAGAATGACCAAGTTCTTCCGTATCTTAATCCCATAGGCCTAATTCGTCTCTGCCACTTGAAGGAAGTTCGAAGGGCGGGACCAACTCGTGCAACCGTAGCCGGGAGTCTAAGAGTTGCGAGACCATTGCGAAAATGTTACCGGATGGAAATTCCTTTTGCTAGGTTAGCAGGAGGGAGTAGGTGATGTCAAGAATAGAGAAAGGTTTGCCGACATTGCTATGAAGCTTTCTTTCTTTACGAAAATGTGCGATATAGGATACGTAAAATGGGATGGTTGTCTATGCTGGAGTTTCCTGACTTTTTTAGACGGGGTTTTTCTCACCTATTGATTATAAAGGCGATTATATTTCTCGTAAGCAAACACCGTTGCCCCTTCGCTTCAGTGCTTGCGAAGTGACCCCTTCGGGGTCCCGCAGAATACTTACCCCTTCCAGGCTCTAAAGGGCTGGCCTTTCCCTTACGTTCGGCTGAGCCCTGCGGTCTGCGCTCGGCCATGAGCAGTTCGGCCTTGAGACATGTCGACGAGCTCCCTTCGGGTCTGAGCCTCAGGGTCGAAGACATGTCGAGTCGCTCACTGCCGAAAGGCTCGGGCCGAATGGAGCGAGCATTTGCTCAGATCCTGCTCTCCAAAATAGGTCATTGTATTTGCGGATCGAAGCACTAAGAATGGTTACCAGAAATTCTTTACTGTTCGCTCCAGAGATTTCGGCAACAACCGGTCAACATTTGACATTCCCGACTAACCTCTGATTTATTCCCGATCCAATTTTCCTCCAACGTGACCAGCCCAATTTCCAAAAGTTGTCAGCATTTTACGGGATTTAACAGGAAGCGAACCACATTTTATTTGATCGGGGGGATTTTTTTCTGTATAAACAATAGTCAGCTGAGATTTTAGATTTTAGTGGTCTAAGGAGGAGCTATGAAAATACTTCG
>JBGVTJ010000084.1:0-39347 GCA_041862515.1 Thermodesulfobacteriota bacterium
CAGCCGATGGCCTTTGATAGGCTGTATCCTGAGATGGATTTGAAGGTGGGGTTATCTGGCAATTTATGATGCGAAACGCGGATGGGTAGGTTCGGAAATCAACACTTGGGAGACCGGAGGGCGATGCAGTAAAGATTTCTAGCACAAATCAACACTTTTTGATTACCTTCTCACGCAAGAATACATCTTGAATCTTTACTCCCTCATTGGTCGATGGTATCAGAGGAAGTATGTTTACAAGAAAGAAAAAATCCCGGCCGGGTTTAAACGTGGAAATGTGAGGATGCCGGGGGAAGCACGAAAAGATGAGATCATTTGAAAAAGTAAGTGCGGATGAAGAGGTAGGCGATAAAAATCATCAGGATAAAGAGGCCTACAATTAGTGACTTTTGTAACGGGATTCTCCCTCCGTGAGAGAGAGTATCCAAATAATCGGACAATTTCTTAAAATCAACATGCGAGATACGGGCAAAGCGCAATCTGGCGCGAACCTTATGGTTAAATTCTTCGATTGCAAGGATTATTCCCTTGCACCGTATTCTGATGTCATTTGTAATAATGGCCAAATCCAGGGACTCACCAACCCCTAAATTGAAATTGGCCTCCACTTTCAATCCGCCTAGACTGATATTTTGGGTTCGCATGCTCATCTGTCTCCCGTAGCGGGAGCAAATGACCAGTTCGGTTACAGGAAACCGAGGAAATTTCCGGTTTTCATGCATGTCTATGTGTCCTCTCGTTCTTATGGATCAAGATTTTGGAGAAAAAAAGGTGTTGTTCAAATACTTCAATTGAAGTATTTTAAGACAGTAAGAACAATAATGTCAAGGTTCCTTCCGCCCTTATTACCGTAGCTGGATGCTATAATCTCACCAAATCTTAGATTTCCTTGAAATTTCTCTTACTTTCTCAGGTTTTCAAAAAATGTTTTGATTTGAAGGCGAGATTGTTTGGGCTGGAAGGGGGTAAGTGAAGATTTCTACCGCATATCGATAATTTTGGCTTGTCCCCCTATGATCGATTTCATCTTGAATCATGGACAGGATTTTCCTTGACTCTTCCCGTGCGCGATCTTCCTCCTCTTCCAACCTATGAGCCAATTCATCCAGTTTCCTTGCCTCTTCTTCGAGGATCTCATCTAAATCCTTATTCTCTGCCATTACGCCCTCACCTGACTCAGCTGGGACCTCGACGCTAGGGTTTCAGGTCCCATCATTTCCAACCTCAAATCCATCCTCGCTAAGACTGCTAGAATCGACTTGGCCTTTCGCACGTCCGCTTCGTTCGAATTACACACCGTTCGAAGTTTTTGAATCAACCCCACCATCGCGGGAAGCAAACTCCCCCTCGCCTGGGTCTTTCTCAACAAGACCCCCGCCATTGCGAGGATTTCACCTTTCGTTTTGATCCCGGCAATTTCCTTTTCCATCTCCTGTGCAGCCTCTTTAATCTCCGGCTCTAATTCCGGCGAAAGGAGTGTTTCCTCAAAGCTCATATCCTCCACCTCTTCCGCCTTCTTCACGGCATCACGCGAACTCGGCGGGTTTAGGGAATGCACAACGTTCCCGGTCCTCTCTTCAATCTCCTTCCTTTTCGTGTTATACAAAACAGCACTTTCCACGGCGGCTTTCCTCCAAAGATCTTCAACGCCGATTCCGTTGGATACAATCTCCTCTGAGCATTCGTGACCCCAGGCTTTTTCTCTGTCCTGATATATTCCATCTCATTTTCCAGGACCCAAACATAATCACCAATTTTCTTCACCCTGAAAGCCCTCGAAAGTTCCGTCTGAGTAAGCCCTGGCCTGTTAAGAACCAACTCAAGTATAGTCTGAAGATTCTCCGCATACTGTTTATCCCCTCCACCAGCAAACCCCATCATTCGAAATCGGATCTGAGAAGCCAGGTCAATGAGCGTCAACTCAATCGCAATCTCCATTGCCTCAGGCGTGATCTCCACCACATCTTGCTTGATCTTCCTCTGGGGATTTTCGCCAAGTTCCTTGATTATCCAAATCAAGGGAGCGTATTCAAGAGGACTTTGAATCAAACGCGCAAATCCAGGGTCGATCTCATCATCAATCTCCCTCATCCACCCTTCGAACTCCCCGTAAAGTCCTTCCGCTCCCGTTCCCTTCAGAATAAACTCAATCTTCTGATCTGCACGGAAATTGTCCCGAACTTCCCTGATCCGTTTGAATTTCTCCTTGACCTCCGTTAACTCTCCCGCAGAAACCGGCTCAGGAAACTCATTTTTCCCCCTAGGAGGCTCCCCAAAAACCTTCCTGAAACGCGGTGAGAATCCTGAAGCGAGATGTTGACTCTTCAAATATTTGAACAAAGTCCCCTGCTGAGCTCCTCCCAGCCAAGTAACAAACCTACCTTTCCCAATGACCCACTCCTTCTCGGCTAAAGGGGTCTTAATCTCCCCCCTTGGAGGATCTTTCAACTTGCAGAGAAAGAACGTCATCGGTTTCATGTGATCGCTATCCAAGGACGAAAGAAGATGCCCCATCTCCGACTCAACCACACACCCCTTGTCTTTTTCCCCTCTTTCCTTCGACATCGAATTTCTCAAACCCTGCACACTTCCCATGACGGAAAAGATTTCTCCCCCGGCCTCCTCAAGAATCTGCTGGGCGAGATCAATTATAGTAGACTTCTTCGAGCGAGAAGACACTCCAATTAGCCAAAACCAAAGATTAGGCTGCATTTCAATGTGCCCAAGTCTCACAAAGAGCTTATCCCCGATAAGTGAACTCACCATTGTAAAATACGTGGGAAGAATAAACTCCCGCGGGGTCAGGGGGGTTTGTATCCCTTTCCAACATTGATAACTCGAAGGCAGTTTCTTCTCTACTCCCTCACACCATTCGGGTATTTCGTCAAACTCCAGTACCTTAAATTCCATCTTCTTCCTTCCTCTTCGAATTTTTCCATTTCACTTTCTTCAATACTTTCAACCACTTAATCGAATTTTTCCAAACAGTTAACTATTCGGAATTATTGGAGAAACATCGAATTTTTCCCAAATATCGCCCCCCCTGTCACTCCCCCCTATATATGTGTGTGGGTATATGGGAAAAATTGGAAAAATTCAACATTTCCTTAATAATATCAACTACTTACCTAAATGGAAAAATTCAACACCTCTTGGAAAAATTCACCTTTTCCTTAATGAAATCAATAAGTTAGGTCAATGGAAAAATTCAAACGCATAAGCCTCCAATTTGCCATTTCGATTTTATTTTTCGCCTTTATTCCCTTTCGCCGGGTTTCCTTCAAGGCCCTATTTCAAATACTCACTGAGAAGATCTCTTACGAATTGCCTGACACCCTCATCCGTACTCATGACCCCTTGCAGGCGAACCCAGAACGGATTTTTTTCCCGGTGGTTCAAAGACAACTCAATTTCCTCGAAAATGGATTTAGCAAATTCAAGAGCCAGAATAGCATTTCTCACCTTGGCCTGGGCCTTTCGGTTGGTTCGCGCTTGTTCCATGTCCCCTTCCATTCCCATCCCCTTTGTTTCTCGGTTCTCGTGTAGTAATCTCGCCTTTAGGTTCCGCCATCGCGCGGATTGAATCTGCCTTTTCCCTCAACACGCCAAGAAACTCCTCCCGGGTCATCCCGCAATTCGACCCCTGACCTTTCTCCTTCCAAACATATCGAGTTTCGAAGTGATGAGTCAGGAGTTGGGTCAACATAACAAGATCCGTGCGAGGGGTTCCTTGGTCCGAAGCTGTTTCAGCCTCCTCCAGGAGGAGCTTGAATATCAGTTGAATTGAAACCGGGTTCCATTGAATAATCTCATCCGGTAGGTTGAGTATGAAGTCTGGGCCACTTCGGGCTTCGTGCAGGATGCCCTGGAGAAACTCATTCCTGAAATATTCGATGAGTTCACTGAACGCAGGATATCGTTCCTTGCAACGGGAGATACCGGATTCGTCCATATCAAGCTCTCTCGCGATCCGCGTAGAGGATTTATTACTAACAGCTAAATCAATCCCAGCCTTCACCATCTTCTCTCTGTAAAATCCCTGAGGCTTGAGTTTGAACCCACTCAGGAGTTCATCAATATCCTGATCCAGGATGAATTTTTCGAACCCGCTAACATAACTCATGTCCTTCCCCCGTGCGAATCAGTTTCGTGAAAACAAAAAAGGCGCAGAACTAGAAAGATTTTTCCCTTTCTAGTCCGACGCCTCAGTTCGCCTGAAGACAGGGTCCTCGCTTATGAGAGCCCGACTGTCGGCCCAGGCCCTTTCCGGGCCTTTTCATTCTATAGTATAATGTTACTAAATTTTTTCCCTTTTTGTCAAGGGAATTTAACCCTGAGGTGTCAAATTTCCACATCTCACAAATCCTCTTCCATCAGCACTTTCCCAGGATTCACCTTCCGTGTTAATTCCGTCCCTCAGCTTGCCCCAGGATATTAGCATCAGCATCATTCCACCAGCGTCAACCTCTTTCCTGGAACATTAACATCAACACCCCCGAGAGTGAGGATTCCCAGGACCCGGGAAGGGGATATGATACACCCATCCCTCGCTTGTGCCCGGTATGATGCCGAGGTGAGAGATGGGGGCGATAGAACAGGAGGTGTTTCATCCATCCCTGAACTCACTGGGTTCGTTTTGGGATATGGGATATGGGATATGGGATATGAAATATATATAGTACCCAACGCTCAAAAAAAACTCTCCCCGAAATCCTCCCCCCTTTTCTCTGACAAGGCAGAAGGCCCTTGCAATTCCGACGCGTTATGATATATTTAATCAAGAAACCTTTCTTCCATTCCTTTCGACCGAAGGCCCCGGAGTTCAATTCTTCCCCCGGGGTCTTCAAATTTTCCCTGAATCCCCAGGTCCCGAATCCTGAATCCCCGCAAACCCTTGATGCAAGCCGACCAACGCGTTTTTCGATGAAACTCCCCTCGCAAACCCTTTCCCACAGCCGTTCTCTTAGTTTCATCGAAATTTCGAGGTTTCATCGAGGTTTCATTGAATCCCTTTTTCGATGAAACTCCTTTTTCTAATACATCGGAATCATTAGTAAAATCGTATTTCCAAACCCAAAAATGAGGTTTCATCAGTTATTTTTAACATAGTGTATATATACATATATTATTTTCATATCCATATATATAGGCCCTTCTTTTTCTTCGATGACACTAACTTAACTTACCGTAATCATTAAAGAAAGTACCATTTCGATGAAACTCCGATGAAACTAACTCTGACGTTGCGTCAGAGTTCATGCGTTTCCCGGGAATCATCCGAAATCGTGCTTAAGGGCAAAAAGAAAGAGGGAGTCCAGATTTGGCTGTCGCACCTCAACCCAAACTCCCCCAAAGAGGACACTTCCCTCATGCCCTCGCCAGAGGGGACGGCGAATCAAGATCCCCTAGCCTCATCACCTCAAAGCCCGCCTTTGAGAATCTGTCTGTCCCCATTAGTCGCCGCGTTTGACTCTTCCCCCCTCTCTCGCCAGGTCTTCGGACCCAGGTCCGGATCCATGAGGACCCCATCGAGATCGTCCAGCACAGCGCATCCTCGTGAGCCGTTTTCCCCAAGAATCCCCGCAAATCCTCTCCTGGCAACAGAATCCTCCCAAAAGCCTTCCCAGAAAAACGAAAGGGGAGGGAGGATTTACCCTAGCCCTCTCCCCCAAACTCAACCTTAGTTCAACCCCCTCAAATGGAGCTCGTGAAGGTTCAAGTGGTCACAATAATCATCTGCAAAAGTAAACTCTGCATCACATATCGGACAGAGTAGGGGATTTTCCTCGTCATATGCGGTTTCCTCACAACTCGGACAAAACCCGAGTTCCTTGACCTCCGTCCGATGCCTTCTCAATTCCCCGGCGGTATTGAACCTCCTGTCACAGCGCGCACACCAATACTCAACCCGCTCGATGTAATCACAATTCACACAGGCGAAGGTCATTCTCCCGTGATTATCAAGAAACGCCTTTGCCAAATTCTCACACTTAGGACAAGGCCCATCCTTAAACTCCACCTCCGTGTCCACATCGAAAACCATTTTTAGTTTTCTCATAACGCCTCCTCCTTTCTTGATAAGTTATCTCCACGGTCTTGGTGACCGGTCCTACCTCATCAGGTGAGGTCCTATGATCCCTTAATTCGAGAATCCTCACACCAGCGTTCTCGCCAAGCCACCTTTGCACTTTCGTCCTCAATCTGATATAAGAGGTATCAGAAAACGAAATGACCTCAGGTTTTGTATCAGTCTTTTCCACCTCTATCCCATTCTCCTTTCTCTATTGGTGCCAGTTCTGGTGCCAGTAGCGAATAAAACTCCATCTAACTCGGTGATAATTCAGAGAAGGCTAAGCTTCCGATTTAATAACAAAAATCTAACTAGATAAATCTCCATAGAATCCGGTAAATACGCCTTGAATGGGACTACGAATCCGTAGGTCGGGTGATCGAATCACCCTGGGCGCGCCACTGATTTCAGGCAGTTGGGTTAATTAGCCTGACTGCTTTTTTGGTTTTCCAGCCTCATTGCGGCCATTGTGCACCCATCGGTTCGATAATCTCCGCACTGCAAAGAATCCTCTGTTTGGAAACCCGGAGCACCGGTAGCTGACAGGGCCCGCGCTTGTGCCCCTCCACCAAGGGTCAATACTAGACCCCTCCGTTAGATCGTGGTTTCTGCCTTAAGCTATCCCCCAATCACATAATCACGCTATGCCCAGGGAGCCTGCTGTGCTGGGGAGGAAAATGGCACATGGATTGCAAAAAGGGAATAAGCACGTCAAAAACACTCAATAAAGACAGAAAACACGAGGAAGTAGTGGACGATAGGGGGCAAATCCTGGCACTAACCTCGAGCAAAGGTGGTGTTGGCAAAACCCATCTCGCCGTCAGCCTGTCGGCCGCCTTGGCAAAAAGGAACGCTCGCGTTCTTTTGGTCGATGCGGATCAGGGCAATGGAATCATTTCAGATCGTCTCGGCTTCTATCCCAAACATAATTTGGCCCATTTTTTCTTGAAGGAGAAGGCCTTGGCAGACCTGATTGAGGAAACTCCCTTTAGTTTCTTCCTGATCGCTGGAGAACGGGGAAATTTCGCTCTCGCCAATCCTAACTATCTGCAGGAGATGAGGTTTCTCAGGAGTTTCATCGAGGTCAGCAGGAATTTCGATTTTGTCGTGCTCGATTTGGCCTCAGGCATTAGGTATCCGGGAATCGATTTTGCCCTGTTAGCCGAAAAAACGATTATTGTGACATCCCCCAATGATCTGATCAGTGCCTATGGGTCGGTGCGAGCCTGTTTCTCTCGATTCGTGCAACTAGAGGCTACACTGTTCAAGAGAATCGAGGGTTACAAGGCCCGACGATTCTTCAGACCCCTCATCCTAATGAACCACATCACAAATCTCTACCAGGGAGAAGCGGCCTTTGAGGCACTTGAACGTGCTGTGGAGAAGGGGCTCAGCAGCGCAACTGGCCCTTTCGGGATCAAAATGGGTCACCTGGGGGTCGTGTATCACGATCCTGGGCTGTTTAAGAAATCTGAGGATAGACAGTGCCCAGTGTCACTGGTCTCGGTCTATTCAAAGGTGGCCATCTGCGTTGACTCAATAGCTCGTGTGATTTGTGCTCGATCTCCATTCAGGGGTTTCTATAGGGAGGAGCGCCTCTGTTATATCGTCCGGGTCCTCATGGAACAGCAGGATAGATTGAGAAAGGGGCTGACTCAAAAGGTCATGAAAATCCCTCCAATAAGAATTCCTCCCCGCCATTCAAGTCAGTCCGTTGCCCGCTGAAAAAGGATGCCCGCACAAAGCGTTTCTTGCTGATTGAATTTTCTTCTCAACGCAGTTTTCATATTCTTCGATATCTCTTATTCCACCTTTGACTCTCTGAGGCATAAGACATTTCCCTCAATCATTCCCTTTCACCGGGAAGGAGAGACACTGCCGGAACAAGGGGATGTGGTCCCAACGATAAGGGTTATTTGAGGGATCGGAGAATAAATACACGTTGCGATCATAGAGGATTTCATCTCAAGGTTTGGGTTGAATATACAGGTTTGAGGGCTCGTCCCTCCATCGGCGCGACATCTCGACCCTTGGTGGTGAACCCCTGGACTCATTTGAAGACCTATGAGGAATATGTGGGGTTGGTGAACAGGGATTTTTGGGCAACTTGTCCTTGAATCTTTCAGGCCCTATGCTATAATCGCATTGGAGGTCGATGAGGAAAAGAGAGAATCCTTAAGCCATCCCGGTCTTTCACATCGACTACAGGGCTCTGTGAATCGAGCGGTTTCATGATCGCAACGGATCCCGTCCGTAAAAGGCTATAAGCATGGTATGGTCTGAGTTGCAATCCATAGAGAAAATCGTTAAACACGTGCTCATCGATGAAAAATGCATGGAAATTGCCTTGGAAGAGGCAAATTCGGGGGCATTGGAAGGTGAAGTTCCCATTGGCGCTGTGCTGACAAGGGGTGGGGATATCATCGCGCAAGATCATAACCGCTGTATCCAACTCAATGATCCCACCGCCCATGCGGAAATCTTGGTTATTCGAAGAGGAGGTGAGGTGTTAGCGAATTATCGGCTTTCCGAAACCGCCCTTTATGTTACCGTTGAACCCTGTCCGATGTGTGTGGGAGCGATTACCCAGGGGAGGATTGGGAGACTGGTCTACGGTGCTCCAGAGGATAAGACAGGGGCTGTGAGCTCGAAATTTTGCCTCTTGAACGATCCCCATTTAAATCACCATGTAGAGGTAACGAGAGGAGTTCTGGAGCAGAGATGTTCGGTAATACTCCAGAATTTTTTCAGGGACAGGCGCTGAAGGGATTCGTAGGGGAATTTGGAGAGGTACCGAAGTGGTCATAACGGGGCCGACTCGAAATCGGCTGTCCTGGGAAACCGGGACCGTGGGTTCGAATCCCACCCTCTCCGCCACTTTCGTACCTTGGGGTAAAGAGGGAGACGCTATATAAGCGGGAGCCGGGTGGGAGATATCGGGTTTATGTCCGCACTCCATTGCCCGAATTCAGGGAGAGATGCCCGAGTTGGCTTAAGGGGCACGACTGGAAATCGTGTGTACGCCCAAAAGGTGTACCGAGGGTTCGAATCCCTCTCTCTCCGCCATAATGCTTTCTTTGAGCAAGGCGATCCGTAGAAGGAATTGGATGTCTCAATGAGTTGATAGCCGGGTCCTGTGCAACAAAGGGTTACAAACTCCGTCAGGTCCGGGAGGAAGCAGCGGTAGTAATCATTTGTGTGCCGCAGGGATGCCTGGCTATCAACTTCTTATCATCCGAAAATAAGGGGATCTCCGGAAAAGGATCTCTTCGCTGCTCAAAATATTTTTTCGACCATTCTAGAGTTTGCTTCACTGCAAATCAAAAACTCTCCCTTCGGGCTCAGACATTGGATTTGCGGCCGTTTCGCTTCACTCAGAATGGTTACCGAAAAAATCTTAATTCACGCTCAGAGCTCCTTTTCCAAGTTTTTCAGAAATCTCATACGTCCTTCAAGTATATTATAGGAATATGGGGAGGCGGAATACTCCCCGAGATAAAGGTGTGAGGATACGCTGATGTCCTATCTGGTTTTGGCTCGAAAGTGGCGACCTCAGAGTTTTGAGGAGGTGATTGGACAGCATCACATTACGAGGACGCTCCAGAATGCCATCGCCAACGACCGAATTGCCCATGCCTTTCTGTTCGCCGGGGCGAGAGGAGTGGGGAAGACCTCAATGGCTCGCATCCTCGCCAAAGCCCTCAACTGTCAAGAGGGGCCCAAGCCCGTTCCCTGTAATCGGTGTGAAAACTGTAGGGAAATATCATCGGGCACTGCGATGGATGTACTCGAGATAGACGGAGCTTCCAACAGGGGGATCAATGAAATCAGGGAACTCCGGGAAAACGTGAAGTATGCCCCGGCTAAGAGCGCGTCCAAGATCTTCATCATCGATGAAGTCCATATGTTGACCCCCGAGGCATTCAATGCCCTCCTTAAGACCCTGGAGGAACCCCCGCCCCGCGTTATTTTCATCCTCGCCACCACAGAGCCCCATAAAATTCCGCTGACTATCCTCTCCCGCTGTCAAAGGTTCGACTTCAAGAGGATCCCGATAAAGGAGATTTTTGAAAGGTTAACGGAGATAGTCTCCCAGGAAGGGGTGGAGGTGAGCGATAAGGGACTTCTGCTCATGGCAAGGGAATCGAAGGGGAGTCTGAGGGATGCCCAAAGCCTTTTGGATCAGACCATCTCCTTCGCGGGAAGGGAGATTAAGGATGAGGCCGTGAAGGAGATCTTGGGCGTTATAGACAGCGCCGTATTATTCGAAATTTCCGCTGCCATCGCCAGAGGTGATACCCGAAAATGTCTCGATATCGTCGATAACATCTATACCTTTGGGCACGACATTCGCCGGTTTTGCCGGGAACTTCTGGAACATCTCAGAAACCTCATGGTGGTTAAAATCGGGGGAGACCCAAAGCAGTTGACGGACTTGCAGGGAAAGGAGATCGAGGATTTGGTTGCCCAGTCGAAGGAGTTCTCCCTCGAACAAATCCATCGATTGTTCGCCACCCTCCTCAAATCGGAAGAGGAGATTTCCAGGTCGTTCTTTCCAAAGGTGATCATGGAGTTAGCCCTTGTCAAAATGGCTACCCTCCGGCCGTTGGTCCCATTGGATGAAATCATGGATAAGCTCGATAAGTTGGAGTCGAGCCTGAGGGGTTCCTCGTCTGATATGACGACAGGTGAGCTGGCGGGGGAGGAGGGCGTGGATTCCCAAGCTGACGTTTTGCCTGCTTCGGTGACAAAGGAGGAGGAGGAGATCCATCTGGACTCCGCCAAGGAAGTGGCAAGTAAAGATCCTGGGAAGGCCGATTTGGATGAAAATTGGGCCAAGTTGACCGATTATATCAGGGCGCAAAACCCCATATTGGGGTCATTCCTCAGGTATGGGCGGCTTCTCCGTTTAGACGATGAGGAGATCGAAATCGGATTCGAGAAAGGCTCTTTCTACCTGGAGAAGATGTCGGAGGAGGACAATAGAAAACTGTGTGAGGAAGTCTGTCGTAATTTTTTTAAGAAAGAGTTGAAGGTGGTCTTTAAAGACGTTACGGGTGAGACAAGGAGTGCCCGGGCTGAAAAGGGAAAAATTGAGGAGCCGACGGACAGAGAAAGACACCTCAAAAAAGAGGCTATGGAGAATCCCGTGATTCAAGAGGCGGTTAAGATCTTTGACGGAACCATCGAGAAAATCAAGACGGGGACGGGGTTTAAGTCCTAGTTCCCCGATAGGAATGGAGGGGAAGTGTATGACAAAAGGCCTTGGAGGAATGCTAAAACAGGCACAGAAGATTCAGGCCCAATTGGCGAAAATGCAAGAGGAAATGGCGCAGAAAACCGTCGAGGCCTCTTCCGGGGGAGGGATGGTGAGCGTGGTGGTGAACGGGAAACAGGAGCTGATCTCCGTAAAGATCGAACGGGAGGTGGTCAATCCCGACGATATCGACATGCTTCAGGATTTAATCCTGGCAGCCGTAAATGAGGGAATCAGAAAATCTCAGGAGATGGTCACCGAGGAGATGAAAAGGCTTACGGGGGGCCTGAGTATTCCGGGGTTATTCTAAGGTTTCTTGAGAAAGGATGGAGGATGAGAGGAGATGCCGATCCACGCCGAGCCCATTGAGCGATTGATCAACGAACTGACCAAACTTCCCGGAATCGGGCGAAAAACCGCAGCTCGGTTGACCTATCACATCCTTCGTATCCCCAGAAAGGACGCCCAGGAACTGGCTCGGGGGATCATCGACGTGAAGGAGAAGATTCAACTGTGCTCGGTGTGCTTTGACCTGACGGACAAAGACCCATGCCGGATCTGTAGCGATTCCAGGAGAAACGATGAGGTCATCTGCGTGGTTGAGGAGCCCAATGACTTGATGGCCATCGAAGGGGCGGGTGATTTTCATGGCAAATACCACGTCCTTCATGGCACCCTATCTCCCTTGGAAGGAATCGGTCCAGAGGATATCAAGGCCAAAGAACTCTTGAAGAGGCTGGAGGCTGGCGGGGTGAAAGAGGTAATCATGGCCACCAATCCTAATGTAGAGGGAGGGGCGACGGCCCTGTACTTGACTGAATTGATTAAACCCCTTGGGGTAAAGGTTACCCGCATCGCTTATGGTATCCCCATGGGGGGGGATATCGAATATACAGACGGGGAAACCTTGGTCAAAGCCTTGGAGGGACGGCGGGAGATTTGAGCATGCCGGGGGTTTTTGGTATAATTTATTGATGATGTGGAGAAAAAAATTGGACTTTTTTTTTAAAAAAATTTATAGTAGATTGTTCTTTTTTTAACAAGCAAGGAGTGAAGATGATCGAGATCAGATTTCACGGTCGTGGAGGGCAGGGCGCGGTAACCTCGGCGGAGCTTCTCGCCCATGCAGCCATTAATGAAGGTCGATATGCTCAGGCATTTCCGAGTTTTGGGCCTGAACGGAGGGGGGCTCCTGTTGTAGCCTTTTGCCGAATTTCAGATGATCCCATCCGAATTCGTGCCAATATCTATGAGCCGGACCTCGTGGTAGTCCTGGATTACTCCATTTTGCGGATCGTGGATGTGACCGCTGGCCTGAAACGTCCCCATGGGATCCTGGTGACAGATTCCAAGTTTTCGGGGGAGAAGGTGAGGGCGGATCTCAACATCAAGGGTAAGCTGGCCGCTGTGGATGCGACGAGAATCGCCATGGAGGTCTTGGGTTTGGCCATTACCAACACCACTATGCTCGGCTCCTTGGTAAAGGCGTCCAATGTAGTACAGAAGGAGTCCCTCATCGAGCCCCTGAAGGAGCGATTCGGCCGAATCGCCGAAAAGAATATCGTCGCCTATGAGAGGGCATATAAGGAGACGGTGGTATTGGACGGATAGGTTAGCATTCCACCAATAGAGGAGATGAGAAGCGGTGAAGAAGGAACTGGAATACAAATGGACCGATTTTGAAAGCGGCTTTGTGATTATGGAGCCGGGCACCTCCAGGGCATACCATACGGGGGACTGGAGGTCTCTGCGGCCCATCTTCGACCACGAGAGGTGTATCAAGTGCGGTGTCTGCTGGATCTTCTGCCCTGATTGTGCCATCCGATTCGATAAGGAAGGATATGCGGAGGCGGACCTCGATTACTGTAAGGGCTGCGGAATTTGTTCCAGGGAGTGTCTGCCCGGGGCTATTACCATGGTGGGTGAGGAGGAATAGAGATGGGAAAGAGGGTAGGTTTGGAGGTCTCCTTTGCGGCGAGCGAGGCGGTGAGGCTCGCCAACGTCGATGTGATTGCGGCTTACCCCATCACGCCTCAGACCCACATCGTTGAGCGTCTGTCAGAATTCGTCAACAACGGCGAGCTGGATGCCGAGTTCGTGCCGGTTGAATCGGAGCATTCGGCCATGAGCGTCTGCACGGGAAGCCAGGCTGTTGGTGCGAGGAGTTTCACCTGTACCAGCTCTCAGGGATTGATCCTCATGAGCGAGATCGTCTATTGCACGGCTGCCATGAGGCTTCCGGTGCTCATGGTGCTCGCCAACCGCTCAATCTCAAGCCCTATCAGCATCTGGAACGACCACACCGATGTCATGTCCATTCGGGATTGTGGTTGGATTCAGTATTTCGCCGAAAATGGGCAGGACGTATTCGATCACGTTCTCATTAGCTTCCGGGTAGGGGAGGACAGAGGTGTCATGCTCCCGGTGATCGTCAACATGGATGGGTTTAGCCTGAGCCACGTGATCGAGCCGATGGAGTTGCTGGATCAGGAGACGGTGGACAAGTTCCTGCCTCCTTATAGAGCTGACGTCGTCTTAGACCCCGCTCGTCCGGTAACCATGGGGGCCATTGTTCTGCCGACGTGCTTTACGGAGACGAAAAAGGCCCAGGATGAGGCACTGAAGGCATCCATGCCGACTATCCTGGAGGCTTGGAAGGAATTCGGGGATCTAACGGGTCGTTACTACCACCCCATCGAGGAGTATCGGACCGAGGGGGCGGAAGTATTGCTCGTTACCATGGGAGGGATCGGCGAGACGGCCATGTGGGCTGTGGACCAGATGCGAGAAAAGGGGCGTCCCGTGGGACTCCTCAAGATTCGGCTGTGGAGGCCCTTTCCCTTTAAGGAATTTCGCAAGGCGGCCTCAAAGGCGAAAATTCTGGTGGTCGTGGATCGGGCGGTTTCCTATGGAGGACCCGGGGGCCCGGTGGCAAGTGAGCTAAGATCGGCGCTCTATAATGAGCCGGAGCGACCCCAGGTGGTGAACTTCATCGCCGGCCTTGCGAGCCGGGATGTCACCCCCTTCGATTTCATTGCCATGGTGGATAGGGCCGAGGAGGCCTTTCAGAAGGGGACGGGGCCCGAATATGAAATCTATGGGGTGAGGGAATAATGGAAAAGCTGAATGTCTACGCGGCGAAGCTAGTCCCCAAGAATGAGAATTTCGCTCAGGGACATCGGGCGTGCCAGGGGTGTGCCGAGGCCCTGGCCCTGAGGCAGATCGGGAAGGCTGTGGGGAAGAACGTGGTCACCGTCAGTGCCACGGGCTGTATGGAGGTGATATCATCACCATTTCCCTTCACGTCTTGGAATGTGCCCTGGATACACGTGGCCTTCGAGAATGCGGCCGCAGTTGCATCGGGGGTTGAGGCAGGCTTCAAGGCAATGATGAGAAAGGGGAAGATCCCCCGGAGGAAGATATTCGTCCTGGCACTGGCAGGGGATGGGGGGACCAGCGATATCGGGATACAAGCCCTTTCGGGGGCCCTGGAGAGGGGGCACGACTTTCTCTACATCTGTACGGACAACGAGGCCTACATGAATACGGGAATCCAGCGCTCCTCGGCTACGCCATTTGGGGCGGCGACGACGACATCCCCGGCAGGGAAGGTGGTTCCTGGGCAGGTTACGTGGAAGAAGAATATGGCCGCCATCGCGGCGGCCCACGATATTCCCTATGTGGCCACGGCATGCCCCAGCTATCCCTTCGATTTGATGGAGAAGGTGAAACGGGGGGCCCGAGCCCAAGGACCGGCCTATATTCATGTCCTGGCGGTTTGCCCCACGGGGTGGAGGTCAGCGGCGGATCTCAGCATCCGACTGGGGAGGTTAGCGGTGGAAACGGGGATTTTCCCCCTTTATGAGGTCATCGACGGGAACTACAGGATCAGTATCGATCCGCCCAAGCTTCGACCGGTGGAGGAGTATTTTCGCCTCCAGGGGAGGTTCCGACACCTAACAAAGGATATGATTCAGACAATTCAGGAGAGGGTTACGCGGGAATATGAGAAACTCAGGCAGAGGGCGAGCATGAGCGGGGGAGCATAATGGAACTGAAGGAAGTAGATAGAATCCTGAAACAGTACGGGTATGAGGAATCGGCCATTTTGCCCATTCTCCAGGACATCCAGGACAGAGATCACTACCTTGCGGAGGAAGTCCTGGAACACATCGCCAAGAATTTGGAGATTCCCGTTACCCGGGTCTACCGTTTGGCCACCTTTTATCGGGCATTTAGCCTTACGCCCCGGGGCCGTTATCTGATCAGTTGTTGCCTGGGGACAGCATGTCACGTTCGCGGGGCTCCAAGGATTCTGGATAAGCTTGAGACGGATTTGGGTATCGAATCCGGGGGGACGACTGAAGACTTGATGTTCAGCCTGGAGACGGTCAATTGCCTCGGTGCCTGTGCCACTGGTCCGCTGGTTGTCATTGATGGGCATTACCATGGCCACATGAGTATAACGAAAGTAGAGTCTTTTTTGAAGGAGTATAACAAACCGCCGGAAGGTAAAAGAGATGAGGGAAAGACTGAGAAATCCAGGAGATCTGGAAAAGCTAAGGCAGGCGCTTCAAGGAGAAAGAGATCCCAATAAACGCCGAATTACCATCTGCGCCGGAACGGGTTGTGGTGCCTATGGCTGTGGGGAAATTGTCTCCGCCTTAAAGGATGAACTGAAGCGGAGGAAGCTTCAGAAGAGTGTGGAGATTAAGATTACGGGGTGCCACGGTTTCTGTGAGAGAGGTCCCCTCTTGGTGATCAATCCCCAGAAGCTCTTCTACCAAAAAGTCCAGGTGGATGATGTGCCGGAGATTCTATCGGAAACCATCGAGAAGGGCACTGTCATTGATCGGCTCCTCTATGTCAACCCCGTCACAGGGGAGAAAATCGTCCATGAGGATGACGTTCCCTTTTATAGACTCCAAGAGAGGATTATCTTCGGGAAGAACGGCAGTATCGACCCGACATCCATCGAAGACCATATCTCAACAGGGGGATATAGGGCACTGGTCAAGGCCCTCTTCCATATGTCCCCGGAGGAGATCATCGAGTCGGTGAAAAAATCAGGACTCCGGGGGCGTGGGGGTGGGGGATTTCCTACCGGGCTCAAATGGGAAAGTTGCCGGGAGGCGCCTGGAGAACCCAAGTACTTGATCTGCAACGCTGATGAGGGGGACCCGGGGGCCTACATGGATAGGAGTCTCCTTGAAGGGAATCCCCATAGCGTATTGGAGGGGATGATTATCGGGGCCTACGCCATAGGATCTAACCAGGGATATGTATACGTGAGGAAGGAGTATCCCCTGGCCGTCCAGAACCTCAGGATCGCCTTACAGCAGGCCGGGGAATACGGGTTGCTCGGAGAGAATATCCTCGGTTCGGGCTTCGATTTTTCGGTAAAGATCAACAGGGGAGGGGGCGCCTTTGTCTGCGGGGAATCCACCGCTTTAATGGCCTCCCTGGAGGGACAACCGGGAGAACCAAGGGCAAAACATATCCACACGGTAATCAGTGGCCTCTATGAGAAACCGACCAATTTGAATAACGTGGAAACCTGGGCCAACGTTCCCGTCATCATCGATAAGGGGGACCAGTGGTATGCCCAGATCGGAACTGAAGGGAGCAAGGGGACCAAGATCTTTTCCCTGGTGGGGAAGGTAAACAATACGGGGTTGGTGGAGGTGCCCATGGGGATTACCCTGAGGGAGATCGTATATGACATTGGAGGCGGAATCCCCGGTGGGAAGAAGTTCAAAGCGGTTCAGACGGGAGGTCCTTCCGGTGGGTGTATTCCGGAGTCGTTATTAGACCTTCCCGTGGATTTCGATAGGTTGACCGAGGTGGGGTCCATGATGGGTTCAGGGGGGATGATCGTCATGGACGAGAACACCTGCATGGTGGATGTGGCTAAGTATTTCATCAACTTCCTCAGGGATGAATCGTGTGGGAAGTGCACCTCCTGTCGTGAAGGTACCCAAAGGATGTACGAGGTACTGAATGACATCACGGAAGGGAAGGGGAAGAGAGGGGACGTTGAGCTCTTGGAGGAATTGGGATGGGTAGTTGCCGAGGCTTCCCTCTGTGCCCTTGGAGGAACGGCGCCGAACCCCGTTCTGAGCACGATCCAGTACTTCAGGGATGAATACGAAGCCCATATCGACGAGAAACGCTGCCCAGCCGGGGTGTGTAAGGCGTTGATTCAGTATACTATAGAGCCCGAAGTGTGTACGGCCTGTGGGCGTTGTCGGAAGGCGTGCCCGAGCGGCGCCGTTTCCGGGGCAAAGAAGGTTCCTCACACGATAGCCCAGGAGAAGTGCACCAAATGCGGCATGTGCTTTGAGGTGTGTAAGTTCGATGCGGTGAAGGTCCAATAATATTCGGTTGAAAAAGGGAGAGGGACGAAGACGATGATTGAATTTACCGTTGACGGGGTCACTCTTGAAGCGGAAGAGGGTACTAACGTACTGCCCGTTGCACTGGAAAATGGTTTTGAGATTCCACACCTGTGCTCTCACGATGAGGTTTCACCCTATGGGGCCTGCCGGCTTTGCCTGGTAGAGGTGGGGCGCGGGGGCAGAAGGAGAATGACGGCTTCCTGCACCTATCCGGTCCAGGAGGGGATCCAGGTCTTCACCGATACCGAGAAGGTCCAGAGGGCAAGGAGGATGATCATGGAACTCCTGCTGGCCAGGTGTCCGGACAGGGAAATTCTCCAAGAATTGGCATCTCAAATGGGGATCGAGAAGCCGAGGTTCGAGTTGCGCCAAGAGGAGTGTATCCTCTGCGGACTGTGTGAAAGGGTATGCCGGGAGGTAGTTGGCGCTAATGCCATCACTTTCTTCAGTCGCGGGCATAAGAGGGAGATGGGCCCTCCTTTCAGGGATCCCAAGGCGTGCATAGCTTGTGGGGCCTGTGTCTATGTTTGTCCCGTCGATTGTATTAAAATGGAGGAGACGGAGGAGGAGCGGACCATCGTGAGGTGGGAGAGAACCCTGCCGATGAAGAAATGTAAAACGTGTGGTCAGAGTTTCGCCCCATGGTTCCAGCTAGAGTACATCAAGGAAAAGGTCAAACTTCCGAAGGATTTCTTCGATGTCTGCCCGGACTGCAGGGGATAAGGAAGTTCCCCTTGGAATGACCCCGTGGGGTCTGAAAAGGGGGGGGGACGAGGAGGTAATGGATATGGCGTTCATGAGATGGGATCCTCTGAAGGACTTGATGGAAATGCAGGAGAGGATGAATAGACTCTGCGACGTGACCTTCGGTCGGACGCGAAGGGAAGACGTGCTCCCGCGGAGCACGTGGACTCCCTCAGTGGATATCTACGAGACCAGTGATGAGATTGTCATCCACGCCGAGCTCCCTGAGATCGATGTGGACGACCTATCCGTGGACGTAGATGAGGGTATTCTTACCATCAAGGGAGAGAGGTCCCTGAGCAGAGAAACCAGACTGGAACAGTACCATCTCGTCGAAAGGCCTTATGGTCCCTTCAGCCGTTCCTTCACCCTTCCCGATTCCGTTGATCCCAGGGGAATAAGCGGGGGCTATAAAAATGGGATACTAACGTTGAAGTTGCCAAAAAAGGAGGGAGCAAAACGGATCGCCATTGAGGAGTGATAAGGAGGAAATTTCCTCCCTCTTTTTTTGAGATGTTTTGCCAGCTGTTCGAGAACCCTAAGGGGGATGGTGGTGGTATCGATGAAAAACGTCATTCCTCCTCTCTTTCGTCTGGATTTTCCCCCATTTTCCCTTTGAACTCCTTCATGCATTGCCTACTGCAAAAGTAGTATTCCCGTCCATCAATGCGGGCACAAATGGCGGAGTTTTTGGGGATGTAGGTTTGACAATGGGGGTCCTTCACCATCTCGCTTTCCAATTCCCATCCCCCGCCGGGGTCCATCTGTCTCGCCTTCGAGGGAGATATCCACCCCTTGACCAGGTAGTAGAGGAGAATCAGTAAGCCCAAGAAAATGAACAATCTCATTCCGCTTAGCCCTTGAGGAGAAAAGATGGGGGTGTTTATAGTTTTTCGATCCCCTGTCCATTCCCCAAGGCGGCTACCAATTGGGCAATGGATTTTTTCAGAAGGGGATGGATATAGTCACCCGCAATCTCACGTAAGGGAATCAGGACGAATGCACGATTTTGTACTTCGGGATGGGGTACCGTCAATCCCTCACATTGGATCACCTCGTCATTGAAGAAGAGGATATCCAGATCGATAGCGCGAGGGCCCCATTTGTGGATCCTTTCCCGTCCCATGGATATTTCGATATCCTCCAGTGCTTTGAGGAGTTGATAAACCGTAAAGCTCGTTTCGATCTCGATCACGCAATTGATAAACCAATCCTGTTGGGTGTAGCCGATGGGTTCCGTCTTATAGAGGGGGGATTGCGCGATAAGGCGGTTCTGCTTACGTTGGCTTATTTCGCTGATTGCTTGCCTGCAGTTTTTGATCTTGTCCCCAACATTGGAGCCGATTCCGATAAAAGCGATATTTTCCATGATGAAGGCGTGTATGCGTGCAAGGTTGATTACACAGAGAGTGAGAGGAGTAGAGAAATGAGGCCATCCGGAGGCGGTGTTTATCAGACCACTATGAATCGTCTAATCATTACTTTTGATCTTTTCCTCGTCATTCTCAGGTGTTACATCTATCTCGTCGGGCCCCTTGGTTGCCTTTCTAAAGTTCCGTATTCCCTTTCCAATTCCCTCTCCAATCTGTGGCAGTTTACCGGCCCCGAATATGACGAGGACGATGACCAAGATAACAAGCAATTCAGGCATTCCGATGCCAAACATATATTCCCCCTCTTTCCTTATAAACCCACATGGTAGCTCTCCCGGATGGGAGGTCTTAGAGTTATTTTGGCGGAAGTGCATGGGAATCGAACCCACCGCGGACGTTCTTAGCGCCCGCCACTGGATTTGAAGTCCAGGAGGCCCACCAGGACCAATCCACTTCCGACGTAAACAATAAGAAATTTCCCCTTAAAAGTCAATATCTATATCACCACCGGAAATGTAGGAAATAGTCAGGAACGAATTGGAATACAGGAGGTTTGTGCCCATTCAGTCAATGCGTCATAGGAGGTTTTTCAGGGTCCTCCTCACCGTATTCGGGCTAACATTCCATATCCGCAATACCTTATTCCTGGATGTGTGGCCCTGGATAATTTCGATGTTGGATCGCCTGATGCTCAGTCGTTCGGCCAAAACCTCAATCAACTTTCGATTTGCCTTACCCTCTGTTGGAGATGCGGTGACCTTGACCTTTAAAGCCTCCCCATGAAAGCCAACAACCCGGTTCTCTGGAGCGTTAGGCTGGACCGTGACTCGTAAGGTCGTGGAATCTCCCGCTTTTTCCTTCCCCATTGTGGTCCTTTCAGCTCACGCCCTATCCATATCCTCGAGGAGTTGAATGAAAGAGATCTGTCGGCCAGTTCTGGGTCCTTCCGCGCGGTGGGAGAAAAAGATATCGATGTTGCATGCGGTACAGATGCGAATCCAGCAGCAGTTTTCATCCCGTATACCAAGCCCCTGCATCTGCTCGATATTGGCCTGGGCGAGATTCATACACCACTTATTTCCTCCCTTGGGCTTGCTAAAGGCTTCCCAATTCCACCTCGAGGAGCGAAACGGCCCAATAACGGCCTCATCCACTTCGTAACAGCATTCTCCGATTGAGGGACCAATGGACACGAGCAGGTCTTCCGGGCGGGTTCCGAAGTGATGGATCATCTTAAGGAGAGCTTTTCGGGCGATTCCCAGAAGGGTTCCCCGCCATCCAGCATGGATAATTCCTATGACCGAATGTCTTGGGTCCACCAAGAGGATGGGAACGCAGTCGGCAGTCAACACACCAATGGCGATTCCCCTCTGACCGGTTAGAAGCGCGTCGTAACGGGCCTCCGAACAAGCAACTGATGGCGGCAAAGGTTTATCGATGATCCATATTCGATCCCGGTGTATCTGGTTCATGGTAATGAGAGTCCCGGGCGCGATACGAAAGGTCCCTACAACTAAATCCCTATTTGTCCGAACAACGGTTCCCTCATCATCGCCCTCGCCGAGGGCGCCGGGGGTATAAAACCCCTCGTTTCCACTCCCGCATCTCGTACAGAAGGCATGATTCACAAGGCCCAAGGCCTTGATTGTTGGGGCCTCGAAGTAGGTGATTTCGCCCAGCAGCTTCGCCTCGTCTTTTTCAACCGTGTGGATCATCTCCGTTCTTTCCCCTCATGGAGGTGTTGATCTTCATGTCCTGAAAGGAATCGGATGATTCCCCCCATATCCTCGGGTAGGGGGGCATTAAATTCCATGAATTCGCCTCTTTGGGGATGAATGAAGCCCAAACCCTCCGCATGTAAAGCCTGTCTCTGGAGGGCCCTAATTCTTTCCCTCACTTGGGGATCCGTTATGCGTTGAATCCACTTTCCCCTGCAGTATTCCGGATCTCCCACGATGGGGTGGCCGCGAGAGGCGAAATGGGCCCGAATCTGATGGGTCCGGCCCGTCTTCGGAACGACTTCCAGGAGTGAAAGGCTCTGAAACCGTTTCAGTACCCTCCACTGAGTGATGGCATTTCTCCCCTTCCGCGTGTGAATAGAGATCCGTTTTCTCTCCTTGGGATGTCTCCCCAGGGCGGCATCGATGACGCCTTGTGATTCTTTCAGTTCGCCATGGACTAAGGCTATGTAACGCTTTCTGACCTGACGTTTCTTAAATTGCAGGGATAAATGATGAAGGGCCATAGCGTTTTTCGCCGCCACCATGACGCCGGAGGTATTCTTATCCAAGCGATGGACAATTCCTGGGCGGATAACCCCGTTTATCTGAGAGAGATCCCTGCAGTGAAAGAGGAGGGCGTTTACCAGGGTACCCGAGTCAATCCCGGCACCCGGATGGACCACCATACCGGCTCGTTTATTAACGACGACAATCCATGGATCCTCAAACAGGACATCCAAGGGGATATCTTGGGGAATGACGTCCAATCTTCGGGGAGGGGGGATGTGCCCGGTAACCACGTCCCCCTTCTTCAATCGTACCGACGGTTTTGATGGAAGTTGGTTGAGCACGATGAGGTGTTCTTGGACGAGTTTCTTGATTTGAGATCGGGTGAGTTCATCTGCCTTGAGGGAGAGATATGCATCCAATCTCATTCCGGCATCAGAATCGCCCACGACAAATGTAAAATTCTGACCTTCAGCCATTTGGGTTCAGCTCGGACGATTATAACAGCGTGATCATTGCCCCGATGTTATACTCTTTTCGATTCCATCGACGATGAAGTTTTCTTCCTCATTCCCAATGGTTCTGACGTCCAAAAGTACCTCTTCCTTGCTGACCCTGGCGATAATAGGCGGGTTGCCTTTTCGTAACCTCTTCTCCAGTTGATGGACCGACCCATGGTCGGGCTTGAGGGTTACGACATAGGTGGGGAGTAATTGGACAGGATAGGCTCCACCTCCGACTTGGGATACATCGCCCCTCACGCCGATCTTAACTCCGCTGGGTATGGTTGTCCGTATCTTCCGAGAGAGCCTTTGGGCCCTTTTTCGAAGTTCGTCGTGCGAATAGGTTAGCATCCTGAGGGTAGGAATTTCTCGAACAGCCCGAGCTTCATCCAGGTAAATGAGCAGTGTCGATTCCAACCCAGCGAGGGTCAATTTGTCTATCCTGACAGCCCGGTTAAGAGGGTTCGCCTTTATCCTCTGGATATATTCTCCCCTCCCCAGGATGATCCCTGCCTGGGGACCCCCCATCAACTTATCGCCGCTAAAGGTGACGATATCCGCGCCCTCCTTGATGGCCTCCTGAACCGTTGGTTCCCTATCCATGCCGTATTTGCTGAGGTCGATGAGACATCCGCTTCCCAGGTCCTCCATAATTGGCAGATGCTGAGAGTGGGCCAACTCAACCAATTCCTTCAATTCAACTTCGGAGGTGAAACCGACGATCCTGAAATTGCTCGTGTGGACCTTCAGGATTAAAGCGCTCTGTTCGCCCATTGCGCCTTCGTAGTCGCTGAGATGGGTTCGGTTGGTGGTCCCTATCTCCCTCAAGATGGCTCCACTTCGCTTCATGACATCGGGTATGCGGAAGGCCCCTCCAATCTCGACCAGCTGCCCCCTGGAGACGATAACCTCCTTTCCCTCAGCAAGCGTGTTGAGCACCAGCAGGACTGCCGCGGCATTATTGTTCACGACCAAGGCGGCTTCAGCTCCCGTCAATCGACAGAGAATCTCCTCGACGTGGGAATACCGTGATCCCCTCTTTCCCTGGATCAGATCAAACTCCAAGTTGGAATAGTACCTCGATACCTGGGTGATGTGCTCGATGGCACCTTCATGGAGTAATGAGCGACCCAAATTGGTATGGATGACCACTCCCGTTGCATTAATAACCCTCTTCAATTTGGGATTCGTCTGATTTTCGATTTCCGCCATGAAATCAGGCAGGAGGTTCTCGAAGGAGAAGATGGATTCGTCAAGATCCGCTGGATTCTGAGCGGTCATAATCTTTTGACGCAGGTAGTCGAGTCCCCTTCGAACGGCTTCCAGGATGATCCCCCTCGGAAAACGTTTCTCCAGTTGAACCATCTCCGGTTCGGCAAGAATACGATCCACATTGGGAATGTGGCTGAGAAACTTCTGACGGAGCTGTTGGGACATCTCTTATTCCCCTTTGAGGATATTGGGTTGTAGCTTCGCGAAGAGGGTCTTGAAGACCCTGAGCGGATTCATCCTGATCCAGTGTAGTGGCCACTCGAGCTCTCTCTTCTCGCAGACGGTGGACATATTGAGCCTCCTGATATGCAACCCCAATTTGGCCAATTCGCGTTTTCTGCGCTCTCGGTCTTCCGTGGGTACGATCTCGTCTATCCTTCGCATGAGCCTAACCGCTTCCTTAATCCTTCTCTCTATAACGAGGGCAGTGTTGGGATTGAGGAGGCCGAATTCCCCCTTCAGCCGGTTCAGCCTCAAGGCTGCCTCGTAGGTTCCGTATACAATCTCATCCCGGGTCATCCATTTGGTCTCGTAATTCAGAGTGTATTTCCAACTGGGAGAGAGCATAGCCAATCGGTGTTCCTCAACGGTCCGGTAAAAGAGCTTGTACCCGTAACTCTCCGGATTCTCGAAGACAGGGCTGCCCGGGTCTAAGAAGGGAGCAAGGGGAGAAATGAAAGGGATGAGCTTCCGGCTCTTCCCATAGCGTTCGAGAAGGAATCGACAGTATTCCACGGTATCGAGGACCGATTGAGGAGTCTGTTTCGGCAATCCCGTCATGAAGAACAGGTCGATTCGTTTGCACCCCAGTTCAAGGGCATTCTCCAGCATTTCTTCCAAGGCACCGTTAGTATACGGCCTTCCGAAGGCGTTTCGGACCTCCGGGTCATGGGATTCGGGGGAAATTTCCAGGTTGAAGTTGGGTATAGCCTCGGAAATTCTCTCCAGTTTTTCCCGTGAGGGTGGGAAGAAGAACTCAAGGGCAATGTGGTTCTGAATACCCTCGTCTTTCAGGGCACTCAAGAGTGTGAGACCGTATTCGTCACCCGGTTGAAAGATATCACCGATGACCATGATGGGTGCCTTCAGATGATTTCGGATGTCAATGATATCTCGGGCCAAGAGGAGGGGATCCCGGTAGGCAGGCTTTTGGCGGTTCGTTACGTGGTGAAACGCGTTCGCCGATCCGCCGCATGTCTTGCAATTGTAGCGGCAGCCCCTGCACGTAAATACTGCTGTAATCGGGTACGCGAACCAATTGGTAAAGGGCTGATATCCCGTGGGGTCACGATACCTCCAGACCTTTTGCATAATATGACGATAGTCTATGGCGATGTGATCAAGTGTTTCAGGGACATACGTAATAGGATTAGCATGAATGCGACCACGTTCTCCTCTCCATGTCAAGTTGGGAACATGGGATATTCCCCTTTCCTCCTTAAGACACCTGATGAGCTCGAGGAGCGGCGCTTCCGTTGAATCGCCCCTTACGATGAAATCGACCTGGGGATAATCTCTCAGGATTTCCTCATGGTAGTAGGTCGCGGACACCCCCCCCAAGATGACCGGGATGTGAGGATGGATTCCTTTTATCTCCTCTGCGAGGGCGAGACATCCCTGGACGTGGGCCATCCAATGGAGATCAAGCCCGAAGGCAATGGGTTGCAACCTTCGGAGCATTTTGGCCACATCGAAACTATTGCTCTTGAGCATCTTTAGGGCAACATTGATGATCCTGACCCGGAGGCCGTTTCTCTCTAAATATTCCGAGAGGCTGGCGAATCCAATGGGATACATCTCGAATATGGGCGTCGAGGGGACAACATCGCTGATAGGCCCATACATGACTGGTTCCTTCCTGAAGTCGTACAGGCTGGGTGGATGGAGGAGAACGAGATCAATTTTTTCCATAGGTAGGCCTCCCCAGTCAACACATCACATCTTAACTCTACGAAATAACTACCATATTCCCGTGAGATCATCAAGGACAAACGGCGAGGTCATGGAGGGTTTGTAGAAGTTGATCCATTGTGATGATGAACGAAGAGGTATTCCGTGGTATCAGAAGGCACCATCGAAGGGATGGATGATACCATACGCGGAGTTCCCTCAATTCTTTGTCATCGTATTGGTTCATTTTTCTTTAAAGACGGCAAATTCGGGACTTCTCGGCTAATCCATATCATCGCCTTTCAGAAGATCCCGAGGAAATTGAAGGTCTCCCTCCTGAACCCCTTTTCGGCCGCTAAAATATCAAGGTGCAAGGTCCCTATATCCTCAACGGGGAGGAAAATATCACCGGCGAGTTGTCGGGAATCAACCGTCTTGATATACCTCTTGCACTTATCGCAGATATCTATGCGATAGGCCTTTTCCTTTTCGGTATAGAAATAGCGCAGGGATTCACGGTCGGTATTCTCACAAAAGGGGCACATCACCCGTTTTCCCCGCCACTGGGTCCCACAAAAGGAACAGGTCCAGATCCGCTTCCCCTCCTCACCCCGCAATTCCCCCATGAGGGGTTGGGAGCCGCAGATGGGACAATACCCCTTATCCCACAGATCTTCGTCCACCTTACCCCTCGAGTGGGAAGCCACCACTTCCACGAAGGGCTTAATCGTGGTATGGAGCAGAAAGTTCATCACCCCTTGGTCAACTCCCACATGAGTGGCTACACCGGAGAGATAATCCTGGTCACCCTCCACCGCTTTGATGAGGCACGCTCCCAGGTCGATCTTCTTCCGGCGCAAGGCTTTTGTAATCTTCTCCACTTCGACCCTCAATTTTTCATTTTCCCTTTTCGCTATTCGGCAAAGGGACCGAAAGAGGCGGGTTGCGAGTGAGGGATCGATGGAAAAATCTCCCTTTGAAAGCATGGGAAATCCCTCCTTCATCCTGATTCTCGCGCGATCCTCAACGGTTTCAACGGGGCGATAGTTTACCTCAGCCCTCATCTTCAGCTGCTCAAGGAAAAGCTTTTCGAAGAGGTCCAAAATTCCCCGGTAGTTCGGGTGGATCCTTTTGATCGCGGAAATCCTCTCCTTCATCCTCTTCGCATCGGAATCCATCTGCGTTTCCATGAGTCGGTCTCCTGTGATGATATCAAGAAAAAAGGGCTTGTTTCTCCTGAAACAAGCCCATCATACACCATAAGGATGCGGAAGGCAAGGATTTACCTTGCCTTCCGCCCATACGTTCTCCCTCACCTACTCTCTCGAGGAATCGGACCCACTTGTCACTGATCCCAATAACGCCGTTCCCGCGACCAAGGTACCGAGGGGTTTCAAGAAGGTCCTTCGTGCCACGGTGACGGGCCGTGTTGTTTTGGCCCTCACGGTCATCTGAAATTCAGCCTCGGGCCGGTGCAACAGGTAGATCCAGCTCACCTCTTCCTTGTCAACCAGCCTGGTGAGTGGGAAGCGCTCCTTGACCTCTGCCAGCCTTTTGTTCGCCATCTCCAGGATCTTGTCCCTCAGGCCAAAGGTGAGGGCCCCCGTGGGACAAGTCTTGATACAGGCCGGTATCATGTTATTTGCAATTCGGTCAGCACAGAAGGTGCACTTATCCATGATCTTGGTATTGGGATCCTGGCGGGGGATGTCATAGGGACATGCCTCCCGGATTTCCTTGATGTTCAACAGCCTGGTCTTTTCGGTAAACAGCACGCACCCATTCTCATCCTGGGTGATCGCCCCTTTTACCGCCGTATCCGCCGCTTCCTTGCACGGAGGCTCCAGGCAGTGTCTGCACTGATCCTTGAAGAAGTTCCACCGTACCTCCCCCTTATCGGAGATTTCCTTGAACCTGACAAGGGTAAATGTGGTCACGGAGAGATCCGGTGGGTTCTGGTATGTCCCTACGTTGACCGTCTTTTCCCCGGGAAGTTCGTTCCACTGCTTGCAGGCGATTTGACATCCCCTACAGGCAGTGCACTTTGAGACATCGACTAGTGCGGCATATTTTCCCATCAGATCACACCCCCTTTCTGACCACATTGACCATGAAGGCCTTGGATTCCGGAATCATGGTGTTGGCATCCCCGATGCTTGGCGTCAAGAGATTGGCGCTATCGCCACCGTCGCTCGGCGTTACCCAGCCAAAGCACCAGGGCAGGCCTATTTGGTGAATGGTCTGGCCCGCGATATTGAAGGGCTTGAACCGATCAGTAACCATGGCCACCGCCTCCACCTGGCCCCGAGCCGACTGGACGAAGACCTTCTCGCCGTTCTTGATACCCCTCAGGCTGGCCAACTCCTTGCTCATTTCGACCCACAACTGCGGCTGTGTCTCTACGAGCCAAGGTTGCCACCGCGTCATCACCCCGGTTTGCCAGTGTTCCACCATTCGGTAGGTCGTGGCGACGATGGGAAACCGAGGATCGCAGGAGAAGACCACATCCAAGGGAGTGGTTGTTTCAGGGCTGAAGATCTTGATGGTGGGGTTGAACTTCTGGGCGTTCATCAGGTTCTTCTCGATGGGACACTCGTAAGGTTCGTAGTGTTCCGGGAAGGGGCCGTCGGCCAGCCCAGGCCCGAAGATATGCGCATGGCCCTCGGGCTTCATGATGAAGGCGTACCGGGATTGCTCCCCGGCGCTCAAGGGAGGCCAACCGCCATCGGGGACATCTCCCTTCCACTTCTTCGTTCCCTGATCCCACTGGATGACCGGATGCTCCTTATCCCATGGGTTGCCATTTTTGTCCACGGAGGCCCGATTGTAGATGATTCTCCGGTTGACGGGCCAGGCCCATGCCCACTCGAGGTAGAGCCCAATCCCCGATTCATCTTTTCGGCTCCGTCGGGCCATCATGTTTCCCTTTTCCGTGTAACTCTGGCAGTAGAGCCAGTTGCCAGAGGAGGTGCTCCCATCGTCCTGGAGAAAGGCAAAGCTAGGAACCAGGCTCCCCTTCTTGTAGAGTGTTCCCCTAATCGTTTTGTCCTCCAGGAAGTAGCCGTTGATCTCCTTGGCCACCATGTGGATGTCAACATGTTTGATCTTGCCTCCGGGTCCCTTCGGTCCGTAGTCCCAGGTCGTTTTCAGGACGGTATCCGGATAGGCACCGCCTTCCTTCTTATAGAGGGCCTTCACGCGATAGTAAAGCTCGGTCATGATCTCCGCATCCGGCCACGCCTCTCCGGGGGGATTGCCGCCCTTATACCTCCATTGGGCCCATCGACCGCTGTTTGTTAGGCTCCCTTCCTTTTCGAAGGAGACGGCCGCCGGCAGGAGGAATACCTCGGTCTTGATATTTTGGGGTTTCATCCCGGGGCCGTGCCAGAACTCCGCGGTTTCGTTGGGGAAGATGTTGACGTTCACGAGCCAGTCGAGTTTGGCGAGGCCCAGCCTTACCTTGTTAGCATTGGCGCCGCTGCAGGTCGGATTCTGTCCCCAGGCGAAGAACCCGGAGAAGTTACCCTTGTACATCTCGTCGAACAACACCAGCCAGGAGGCGTTCTGCCCGTCGTCGAGCTTGGGAAGCCACGCATAGCCAAAGTCATTGGCCTTGGTAGCGTTCTCCCCGAAGAAGGATTTGAGCAGGCTGACGGAATACTTGGGGTAGTTGCCCCACCAGTTGGCGCTCATGGGATCCTTGGTCTTGGGGGTGAACTTGTCATTATACTCCTTGAGCGTGGACAATGAAGCGCTTGGCGTCCTGAGGTATCCGGGCAGGATGTGGAAGAGCAGGCAATGGTCCGTAGAGCCCTGCACATTGGATTCTCCCCTCAATGCGTTGACGCCACCCCCTGCGACCCCCATATTTCCCAGGAGGAGCTGAATAATGGCCATGGTCCGGATGTTCTGCGTTCCCACCGTGTGTTGGGTCCAGCCCATGGCGTACATGATGGTGGCCGCCTTGCCCGGTTTCCCCGTCGACGAATAGACCTCATAGATCTTCTGGAGTTTATCCTTGGGCGTTCCCGTAATGGTGGAAACCAAATCCGGGGTATACCGGGAGTAGTGTTTCTTCAAGAGCTGGAAGACGCAGTTGGGATCCTGGAGCGTTGGGTCCTTCTTGATCAACCCATTTCCATCCATCTGGAAAGCCCAGGTGGACTTATCATATTTCCGGTTCTTGGCGTCGTAGCCCGAGAAGAGGCCGTCCAGCTCAACGGGCATCTTGAATTTCTGGTTCACGAGGAAAGACGCGTTGGTGTAAAGGCGGACGTATTCCTCGAAATACCTCTTGTTATCGATGATGTACTTAATCATCCCACCTAGAAACGCGATATCCGTTCCGGAACGGATCGGCGCATAGACGTGGGCCTTAGCGGATGTGCGGGTGAAGCGGGGGTCAACGCTGAGAAGGGTTGCTCCCCCATCGATCGCCTTGTTGACCCATTTGAAGGAAATGGGATGATTCTCGGCAGCATTGCTGCCCATGACGAGGATGACATCGGCATTTCGGATATCGATCCAGTGATTCGTCATCGCTCCTCTACCGAACGACTCTGCCAGAGCCGCTACCGTAGCGGAGTGTCAGATACGTGCCTGGTGTTCAATATAGACCAAACCCCAGGACCGCATCAGCTTTTGTAGCATGAAGCATTCTTCGTTATCCAGGGCGGCACTGCCTACGTGCGCGATGCCGTTGGTTCGGTTGACCACCTTTCCCTTGGCGTCCTTGGCCATGAAGCTAGCATCGCGGCTTTTCTTCACCCGTTTGGCGATCTCATCCAGGGCCCAATCCCAGGAAACCTCCTTCCACTCCGTGGCATAGGGAGCCCGGTACATGGGTTTGGCGAGACGGTTGGGGTTTGCCGCCGAGATCTGGTACAAGGATGCCCCTTTGCTGCAGAGCGTTCCCTCGTTGATCACGTGATCAGGATCTCCCTCGATATTGATCACCTTGCCATCGATGGAGTGGACAATGGCCCCGCAGCCGACGGCGCAGTAAGGGCATATGGTGGTGCTCTCCTTGGCCGATTTGAGGTCTTTCCGCAACGTTGCGGCGTAGGATTTAAAGGGCGAGAGATCCAGTCCCAAGCTGCTCGCCGCAATGCCGAATGCGGTCGCTCCGGATACCTTTAAAAAGGTTCTACGGGTAAGTTTCATTGGCACGTTTCACCTTCCTTTCTGTTGGATTTTTAATGATTCCCCTGTTGTGGTCACCTCCTCTCGGAAAAAATGAAAAGGGAGCTGTTAGTTAAAGCCCCCTTTGCAAAAGCGGCAGGCACAAGGATCACTCCTTGGGCCCTATCGTCATATAGAACCCCTTGGGCCCTGTATGATCGGAAGCAGTCATGTGTAATTTTTTAGAGAATTTGATGCACTTTGTTCGATAATGAAATGTATATCTTTAGATCATTCTGTGTATATTACAGAAGACAATTTTCATTTGTCAAGGAAAAAGTTAAAACAGGGCGGCGACGAATTGTTCGGCATTGAATTCCCGGAGGTCGTCCATATTTTCCCCAATACCGATGTACCGAATGGGGATGTGAAATGATTCGGTGATTGCGATGATAATCCCGCCTTTTGCCGTTCCATCCAATTTGGTGAGGGCAATTCCCGTGATCCCCAATGCCTCATTGAAGAGCCTCGTTTGGGAAATGGCGTTCTGCCCCGTTGTGGCGTCGAGAATCAAGAGGATCTCATGGGGGGCACCGGGACACTCGCGCGCAACAATCCTCTTCATCTTCTTCAGCTCTTCCATGAGGTTTTCCTTGGTATGGAGTCGGCCGGCGGTATCGATAAATAGGATGTCGAGAGCTCTCGCCTTGGCAGCCTGGATGGCATCAAAGGCGACGGCCGAGGGATCGGAGCCCCTGGATTGTTTCACCATATTCACCCCTATCCTCCCTGCCCAGACTTCTAGCTGTTCCACGGCAGCCGCCCGAAAGGTATCCGATGCAGCAAAGAGGATTTTCCTTCCATCGGAGTGGTATTTGCTGGCCAGCTTTCCTATCGTAGTGGTCTTTCCGACTCCATTGACGCCCACTACCATGATGACGAAAGGCTCTGTCCCCGACGAGCCGATGTCCAAAGGGCCTTCAGCTGCCTTCAGTATGGCCAGAATAGACTCCCTGAGATATTCCTTGACCCTTTGAGGGTCCGCGAGATCGTTTCTCCCAACCCTTTGGTGGAGATCGCTGATCAGCCTATAGGTTGTATTCGTTCCCAAATCGGCCGTGATGAGGATCTCCTCCAGGTCTTCAAGGAGTGTCTCGTCGATCCTCTTCTTTCCTGCAATGAGCCGGTCGATCTGAGTGAGGAAGCCGGCATGGGTTTTTGAGAGCCCCTTTTTTAGCCTTTCGAAAAACCCTTCTTCTCCCATAGCACACCCCGTAAGGTCACGGGGATACTATCATCCGATCGGATCGAAGTCAAGGGATAGGTATTCGGAGTTTCGGGGTTCACCACCCCTCAGCGGGTTGAGGCTAAGAGGTTGTGGAGGTTCAGGGAAAGTCCAGTTGTCGCCTGTATTACCGGTTTTGCTTCACTAGGAATGCTTGCCGAATATCCTTTACAGTTGGCTGCATGCATGTGGGCAACAATCCCATCTGAGGATGTCCTTTCAGGGCTTATTGAGGATTGAAGCCTATTGATCCTTTCGCTTCTTCTCGAGAAGGCGATGGATTTCCAGGGCGATAGCGGAGGGAGGATCGAGGGAGGGAATTACCTCGATCCCTTTTTGCCTCAAGTGGATCAGCATGCGAGTCAATGGGGGCAGGAGGTCCGTTATCCTGTGGTCTATATCCCTTGAAGCCAAGAGGTCTTGGAGCTTTCCTTGGGCAACAATCTTTCCTTGATGAAGAAACATAATTCGGTCTAATAGGTGGATCAGGCCTTCGGATTGATTGGAAAGGATGATAAGGGTTTGCTTGTTCCGATGAAGGATCTCTAGTTGTTGTAAGACATTACTCCTATAATCTGGGTCCAATCCCGCGTAAGGTTCGTCAAAGACCAAGACCTCCGGTTTAGATATCAATACGCTGGCGATTACCACCATAATCCTTTCCCCTTGGCTCAATTCGAAAGGGGATCGGTCCATGAGGTCCTCTAAGGGTGGATACAATTTCCTGCATACGCCTTTGACCCTTTCTTCGATTTGCACGGGACTGAGGTTTTTCCGCTGTCTCAAACTGAAGGAGATCTCCTTAAAGACCGACTCCTCGAATAGCTGGTCCCCAGGGGATTGAAAGATGAGCCCCACCTTTTTTCTCATTTCCCTTCCCCCTTGGGGATGGTAGATATCGGCTCCATCGAAGAGAACTGAGCCCAGGGTGGGGGAAAGGAGCCCGGCAAGATGTTGGGCCAAAGTGGATTTGCCCGAGCCCGATTCGCCGATGATTCCGAAACATTCCCCCCTCGCAATGCAGAAGGAGATCCGTTCCAGGGCTTTGATTTCCCAAGGTGTCCCCTGGTTGTAGATGTGGGTAAGATGATTTACTTCAATCATAGTCAATGGAGTAAAAAAGGGGCGAGGTACTGAAGCCTCGCCCCAGGTTCGAAATCCTATTCCATCGTGATTCTACTTCTGATCGTCCTTCACCTCTTCGAAATCGGCATCGACAACCTCTTCCTCAGCTTCCTTCGCGCCACCGGTGGACTCTTGGCCTTGGGCTGTTTCAGCTTGCGACCCCTCCGCCTGCTGGGAGGCCTTGGCGTACATGGCTTCAGCTAACTTATGAGACGTCTGGGTTAAGTTGTCGGAGGCCGATTTGATGGTGGATATCTCATTGGATTCTATGGCTTTTTTGGCCGCTTCAATGGCTTCCTCGATGGCTTTCTTTTCGGAGGTGTCGATCTTGTCGCCAAATTCTCTCAGCGATTTCTCGGTCGTGTAGATGAGGCTATCCAGGTTATTTCGAGCCTCCGCCAATTCGCGCTTCTTCTTATCCTCCTCGCTATGGGCCTCAGCATCCCTCACCATCTTCCGAATCTCCTCTTCCGTGAGGCCGCTGGAGGCGGTGATTTTGATGGATTGTTCCTTCCCCGTTCCCAGGTCCTTGGCGGAGACGTGAACGATCCCATTGGCATCGATGTCGAAGGTCACCTCGATCTGGGGCATGCCCCGAGGCGCGGGGGGAATCCCAACCAGCTCGAACCTCCCCAGGGTCTTGTTATCCGAAGCCATCTCGCGTTCCCCTTGGAGTACATGGATGCTGACGGCAGGCTGATTATCCGCAGCCGTCGAGAAGATCTGGCTCTTGCGCGTGGGGATAGTGGTATTCTTTTCGATGAGTTTGGTGAATACCGCCCCGAGGGTTTCGATGCCCAGGGAGAGGGGGGTTACATCTAAAAGGAGGATGTCTTTCACATCTCCCCTCAAAACCCCTCCCTGAATGGCGGCCCCGACGGCAACTACCTCATCGGGGTTAACCCCCTTGCTGGGATCCTTACCGAAGATCGATTTCACCCTCTCCTGAACCTTGGGCATTCGGGTCATCCCTCCCACCAGGATGACTTCATTGATATCAGAGGGTGAGAGCCCGGCATCTTGTAGGGCCGTTCTGCACGGACCCTCCACTTTTTCGATCAGATCCTCCACCAATTTTTCCAATTTAGCCCGCGTCAGCTTTATGTTGAGGTGTTTTGGTCCGCTGGCATCGGCGGTTATGAATGGGAGGTTGACATCCGTTTCCGTGGAGCTTGACAATTCCATCTTGGCTTTTTCCGCCGCCTCCTTCAACCTTTGGAGGGCCATACGGTCGGTCCTGAGATCAATTCCCTGGTCCTTTTTAAATTCATCGGCAAGATAGTCGATGACCCGCTGGTCGAAGTCCTCCCCTCCCAGATGGGTATTCCCATTGGTCGATTTTACCTCGAAGACCCCCTCACCCAGCTCCAGTATGGAAATGTCGAAGGTGCCTCCCCCCAAATCAAAGACGGCGATCTTCATATCTTTTTTCTTATCTAACCCATAGGCCAATGAGGCCGCCGTAGGCTCATTGATTATTCTCTGGACGTTTAACCCCGCGATCCTTCCAGCATCCTTTGTAGCCTGGCGCTGGCTATCGTTAAAATAAGCCGGAGTCGTGATTACCGCGTCCTTCACCTCCTCACCCAGATAGTCCTCCGCGGTCTGCTTCATCTTCTGGAGGATCATGGCCGAAATTTCAGCAGGGCTGTATTCTTTATCCCGGACCTTGACCCACGCGTCTCCATTTTTGGCTCCGGCGATCTTATATGAGACGATTTCTATATCCTTTTTTACCTCTGGATCCGTGAATTTCCGGCCAATCAGCCTCTTGATCGCATACACGGTGTTCTCCGGGTTTGTTATGGCCTGCCTTCTGGCGATTTGGCCGACCAACCTTTCTCCTTTATCGGTAAAGGCGACCACTGAAGGCGTTGTCCTGCTCCCCTCGGCATTGGCGATCACAACCGGATCGCCGGCTTCTATTACCGCTACACACGAATTGGTAGTGCCTAAATCGATACCTATGATCTTACCCATTTTCCTCTCCTTCTATCCGGGACTGATTTTTCATCATTATGGCTACGAAGATCCTTCCCCTTCTTCCTTTTGCCTCGGGGGTTGGGCAACGCTGACCATGGCCGGTCGTATCAATCGATCGTTCAGAAAATACCCCTTCTGTAACTCGGTTACCACCGTATTCGGTTCATGATCCGTTGATTCGACTTGCATCATCGCCTCATGTTTGCTGGGATCAAAAGGTTCGCCCACTGAAGGGACGGGCGTTACACCGAATTTTTCCAATACCTGGAGGAGTTGGTTAAGGGTAATCTTAATTCCTTCCTTGAGTCCATCTGAATTTTCCCCTGGAGGATGGTCGATGGCCCTTTCCAGATTGTCGATAACCGGCAAGATTGCCTTGATGAGTTCCTCGTTGCCATATTTGACGAGGCTGCTCTTTTCCCTCTCAACCCTTTTCTTGTAATTCTCCAGTTCGGCTTGAGCCCGAAGGAGTCGATCATAATGTTCTCCAGCCAGTTTGGCCTTCTCCTCCACTTGGGCTTTCAGTATCTCGATCTCTTGTTCCCTTTTTGATTTCCGCCTCCTGGGTTTTTTTGCTTCCCCTTGAACTTCGGTCGATGGGCCAATCCCCCTATCCCTTCTGTCTTCGGCTTTGGTCACGCAATTCCTCCTCTGTGGCAAAAAGGACGATTATTCTGATTCCAATATTTTCGTGAGCAATTGGGCGGTATATTCGACTAAGGGAATAACCCTCGAGTAGTTCATCCGTCTTGGTCCGAGGATGCCTAAGATCCCCACTGTCCGATCTACCCTTCCGTAAGGTGATGATACCAAGCTACAGCCTTCCATCTCACTAAATTCGCTTTCAGACCCTATGGTAACCTGAACCCCCTCTCCCGCCAAACATTTATCCAACAACGTGATCAAGAAGTTTTTCTCCTCGAAGGCCCGAAAAAGGCTCTTCATCTTTTCGATATTGGCGAACTCGGGTTCATCCAGGATATTCATCTTGCCCTCGATATATAATTCGGTCTCCTCTTGGCTGCTAAAGGCCTTGTAACCCAGCTTGAGGGCCTGCTTCATCAAATTGTCATAGGCAATCCTCTCCTGTTCCATCTCTTTGAGGATTTTTTCCCTGACCCGGGCTAAGGTCAACCCCTCGAGCATCTCGTTGAGATATCGGCTGATCTTATCCAGCTCGTCCTGCGAGAGGTTGTTCTCCATCTGGATAATTCTATTTTGCACTACCCCCGTAGAGGTGACGAAGACGGCTAGTATTTGATCCAAGTTCAACCGAATAAATTGAATATGCTTGAAAATGGTGGAAGCCATCTTGGGTGTCAAGACTACCCCCGCATAACGGGATAAACCGGAGAGGATCCTGGAGGTTTCCCTCATCATTTCGGGGATATCGTATTGTGAGATCCGATATTTTCGCCGTATTTTCTCCCGTTCAGTTTGGCTTAAGCTTTCAACATTGAGGATTTGGTCGACGTAAAAGCGAAAAGCCTTGTCCGTAGGAATCCTCCCAGCAGAGGTATGGGGTTGCCAGAGAAATCCCAAATCCTCCAAGTCCGCCATCACATTTCTCACGGTGGCGGGGCTCAATTGAATACCGTACCGTTTGCAGATAGTCCTTGAACCAACGGGTTCGGCGCTGCAAATGTAATCCATGATGATCAATTCGAGGACTTTCCTGAACCGCTTATTTAAAGCTGAGTCCACGGGTCCTTATTGCTCCTTACCCCCAAAATATAGCAAAAAGGGTCTGTGAGCCTTATTTAACGGCTCAACCACAAATTAACCACCCGTTACGGGTTTGTCAAGGTTCTAAGATCCCTTCAATTTCCTCACCATTTTTCCGTTGGAGGCCTTCCCACGCTGGAATGCCATCGTTTTTCAGATTGGCCTCGTTGAAGGTCGTGATCATTTGCCTCTGTTTTTGAAATGATCGTATCCCTTATTCCTGGGTGTATATTCCCTGCCATTGTCCAAAAATAACCTCAGGCCCTGGCGAGGATCGACGATTTCACCAATAGGTGTGATCTTCAACCCGAATTGGCCAAAAAGTCCCAGAAGTTTTTCCCTCTTTTTCCTCGGAGTGGTGAGCAGCAATTCATAATCTTCCCCCCCGGAAATGGCCAAATCGATATCTCTGGAGATATATTGGAGGGCCTTTCTCTTATATGCCTCCGAGAGGGGAAGTTGTGAAATCCATATCTTCGCTCCGGCATGGCTTTCTTCAAGGATATGTCCCAAATCCGCTATCAGACCATCGCTGATGTCGATCATGGCGCTGGCAAGGTGGTTTTTGGCAATGAGTCGGCCTTCGGCGATTCGTGGAGTGGGGGAGAGGTGCTTATCGATGAGTTCGGCCAGATCCCTATCCTCGGAATGGGATATGCTGGAATCGCCCTTATGGGACTTTAAAATCCGTAACCCCAGGGCCGCATTTCCCAGGGTGCCGGTTACCATGATCTGATCACCCATCTGGGCCCCTTTGCGATAGATAACTTCCCCCGCCTTTCCACGGCCAATGAGCGTGATATTGATGGTGAGCTTTCGCGCCAGGGAAGTGTCGCCTCCGATTAAGGAAAGATTGTACTCCTCCGCCACCTGCTGAATCCCGTGGAAAAACTCCTCAATCCAACGGAATGGAAGATGGGCGGGAAGTCCCATGGACAGTAAGAAGTACTGAGGGGTTCCCCCCATGGCTGCTATGTCGCTGAGATTGATGGAAAGGGCCTTCCTGCCGAGGCGAAGAGGATCCGTGTAGTCTAATTTAAAGTGGGTGTCCTGTATGAGAATATCAGTGGTAACAAGGCAGATGCAACTCTTGGGGAGGTTTATCACAGCAGCATCATCGCCGATCCCCGCGGCAATGTTGGAATCCTTCCTGGGAATTTTCTCCCGAATCCAGCTAATCAGGCCGAATTCGCCGATTTCTTTAAGTTCCACGGGTTTCCTGCTTCTTGACCCCCCTTGTACGTCGATCTCTCCACCATTTCTTCTCGTCCAATGAAATGGCTGAGATATCATCCATGTGTTTGGCAAGAACGAAGTTCATCTTTTTCCTTGCATATGGAGGAATCTCATCTAAATCCTTCCTATTCTGATGGGGAATAATGAGCGTGCAAACCTTCCCCGTCAATGCTGCCAGGGTCTTTTCCTTGACTCCACCCACGGGCAAAATCCTTCTCCGCAATGTAATTTCCCCTGTCATTGCCACATCCTTCTTCACGGCGATATTTGTCAAGGCAGAAATGATGGAAATAGCCATGGTCACCCCGGCCGATGGATTCTGGACAAGGATTTCAAGGCGCCCGTTTGCGAGCTTCAGCATCCTCATAATGATGGCGATGGTTCCCACATGGTAAATTCTTTCCGGCGTTGGATCTTCTTCGGCCATATCCCTGTGGGCGACGAGAAAAATGAGCCGATCTCTGGAGAGGGCTTCTTCTATAGCATTGATGGATTTCTCCCTGCTGACAAAGAGGGGGAGAATCATGTAGGGGAAAATGATGATATCCCTCGCGGGAAGCATAGGGAGGACTTCCGGAATCTCGTATTGATCCTTCTCTTGGTCCATATCCGCGTCCTTCTGCGATGTATTGTAAAGCAGCTTCCCCCGTTTTACAAGGGATTTTTGAAGGATCTCACCCCGGTTGGGGTTGGCCATGGCATGGAAGTTGCAAAAATTTTACAGTGAACTCTTAAATTGCGATCAAATTGGTACAATTCTTGCTGCGGAAATAGATTTGGAAGTTTCCTGACTTTTATAGGGGGTATTTTTGTATTCCGTTGATCATAGAGGAATTTATATGCTTCAAAAACGAACACCCTTATCCCTTCGCTTCAATGCTTCAGAAGTGACCCTTTCGGGGTCCCGGGGAATACTTACCCCTTCTGTTCGGCTGAGCGTTCGACTGAGCAGTTCGACCTTGAGACATGTCGACGAGCTCATGTCGAGTCGCTCACTGCCGAAAGGCTCACGCCGAGGGTTCACCACGAAGCGTGCTCACCCTCCATGGGTACGCCACTTCTCCAACAATGTGCGCTCATAGACAAGGGTGTTCTACACAAACTGAGGACAATTCCCAATAAGTTTCCTTGACAATT
>JBGVTJ010000085.1:0-3920 GCA_041862515.1 Thermodesulfobacteriota bacterium
GGGGAAAAATACGTACGGAGTATCCCTGATCATGAGCTTTCGCGAGCGTGTCGGCACCTATTCGATTTCAGGAGGACGTTATCCGATTTTCGGATATGGGCGTCGCAATCCTTCAACGAGGAAAAGCACGCAAAGATTCCATAATACCTTCTTCCTTGAGCAATGAAACCCTGAAAACAGGGAAAATGGGCTTCTTGAGCTCATTCCTGTTTCTGGGCTTAGCCTAATGGAATCCGTCACCTTATTCATAAAGATTGGCTTGAATTTTGCAAGAAACCCAAACAATCCATCACACAATGATGGGGATTCCAATTCTCGATTCTTTTTAGACAAAGGAGAGGAAAAAATGGTTAGCAAATTCAAGGCCTGGCGGAACGCCGCAAAAGATGCGAAGAACAATATCCCCGGCAGGGATGACCCGAATTTCGCTCAGTTCGAACAGGAATTGATGGCAATGGCCCGCAATAAGGCACGGCAGGTTGCGGCAAAGTTTGCCCCTAAGTTGGAGATCCTCAAGGGTAAACACAAACCCCTGCTCAAGGCTTATGACCGCATCTCCAAGGACTACGACAATCACTCTTCCCAAATCGGTCGCAGCGAGCCCAGCGTGGAGTTGTCCAGGGGGAAATACTATATGCTGATGCTCCTCTTCGTTCTCGGTGAAATCCCCATGAACTCCTTGGCCTTTGCCGTGTTTGGCGAAAACCAGATTTTCACATGGGTCATGGCAGTAGGCGTGGCCGTTGCCATTCCATGGATCGCACACGCCTTGGGTATTCTCTTCAAGCGTTGGGCTCAACCATGGTGGAAGAGCGCCATCCCCGTGGGATCTCTCATCGTCCTTACCGTCGGCGGATTAATTGCCATTGGCTACGTTCGTGTCCAGTATCTGGGTGACCTCAGTACGGCGGCTGGAGGTAGTGGCTTTAGCAACAGCACCTTCATAGGCGCGGCATTCGTTGGACTGAACTTGGTCATCCTGGCTGCGGCGACGCTCTGTTCCTATTTTGCCCATGATAAAGACCCCCATCTAGAGCATCTGCATCGCAGGACCAATCAGATCAACAAGGAAATGCGTGCCCTCGAGGGAAAGTTCAAGAAAATCCTTCAAAAAGAAGAACAGCAACTTCACCGGATTCAGCAAGGAGCCCAAGAAATCATCTACTACTATCGTAAGATCAACCATCGTCGGCGTCCAGACCATGAAAAACCCAAATCCTTTGACATGGTACACGAGCTCGGCGTGGAACTGGAGAAGGATAAGGCCCAGAGACAGATGGAAACGCCGACCACGCGGTTTCAGGCGGTAGCAAACCAACCCCTTCAATAAGCCATAAGGAGGTAAACCCAAATGAAATGGTCAAGATTAGGACGTTTCATGCTCATCCTTCTCAGCCTCCTCCTTTTACTGGGCCATATGAACCGGAGCGCTGAAGCATCTTGGGAGTCCTGGAACAAAGAGAAAAAACCCAGGGTAATCATTGTCTTCGTCGACATGTCGGGGAGTACCAACCTCGCCCGCCGCACGGTCTACAGGGAATGTTTTGAGAAGATCTATGAAGACTTCAACCAGGGTGATCGTATTGTGGTGGGCACTATCACCGGTCGCTCCTTTATTGACTTCAAACCGGCGGTCGATGTGGAAATTCCCAAGAAATCCGTCTGGCTCAACCGGATTCAATTCGAACGAAGTTTTACCGAGACCAAGGAGAAGATCCAGCGGGAGATAGGAAAGCTCCTATCCCAACAGAACGGGACTCCCAGGACGGAGATTCTCAATTCCCTGAATATTGCCGAGACGATCTTCCACAAGGAGAAACGCGAGAAAATTCTGGTGATTCTCTCGGACATGATTCAGGATTCCCGGGAGCATGACTTTTCAAGCACGAAAATCACTAACGATTACATCAATAAAGTGATCAGATACCGTCAAAAGAAGAACCTCATCCCGAACCTGACCGGTGTAAAGGTCTACGTGGCCGGGGCCAGTGGTTCCGATTCGCACAAATACCGCTCGATAGAAAAGTTTTGGGCCAGTTATTTTAAGAGGGCTGGGGCAGAATACTCCCACCATCGGTACGGCCATACCCTCATTAGCTTTGAAAAAGAGTCTTAGGGGAAAATAGCCCATAGCCGGCCCGTCATTAGTCGAGGAAAAAAGGGGGCGATTGGAGCTGGGAATGCTCTAATCGGCCCCTTTTCAATTATTCAGGGAGAGAATGGGGTGCTGAGAGATCGGGATTCAAGTTGATGGACGTTCTGCCAGACAAGAGTGAAGCCAATTGTAACGGCAACTAAAGAAAATTAGTACGGCTCCGTTAAAGGCGCTCTGTGCATCCGATCTTTCTTCATACCTTACGACAAATTCTCCCGCTGTACTTACAGCCTGAACTTTGGCTATTCTCTTTATCTCCTCCTCGGTCCACGTGCGTTTCTTACTCACCCTTGAACCTTCTCAATGACCAGTCTTCCGTTTCAGCAAAACATCTTCACAACGCCGCTGTCTATGCCAAGCTCCCCGGCAAACACCCTGAGGATCCTGATTATCTGTCCGCCGTCTTCCGCCTTAGTGACCCTCTTGAACTCGGGCTAACTCTCCATTCTTTATTGGGTAGTTTTCTTAACCATGGACATCTATCAACGTAATCCCCTGTTCTCGGACTAATCCATATGTCATATACATAATGACCGTTGCCACAGTCTATAGGATCTACCCATTCCAGGATGTCTGCCCTACCCTCCATTTCCCGGAGCAAAATATCCTGTTCCGTTGCCGATGTCTCATAGGCATCCCCAAGTGTACAGCAATTCCCACACTGCTTGCACCCAAAACCTTCTGGTGGCATGTGCAAATCCCGCCTCATAACAGATTTGGTTTTCGGATAATGTCATTGTAGCAAGATGGATTAGAAGGTCAAATAAATTGGGGTTCATACCTGGCTGGCTCCGACTGGGAGTTGAATGAATGAGGGAAAAATAAAGGTTGATGGTTCGGGTATGGGAGGTATGAGGGTTGAAGGCTTTACCCACTGAGCCTACCGAATTGCGATAGAAATCTATGATAATTGGCATCGTGCCGCGACTTTCGATCTTGAATTCTTGAAATAGACGATTGAAATCAAAGACCTTCGATGGGTATGACGCCCATATAAACTCCACTGCCAAATCAGACCATAACAGAGAATCCCGAGAAGCTTAAGTCCGGTCAAAAAAAGGTTTGACTTTTATCGCCATTGTGGTAACAGTACTACCTAGCACAAATAAAAGAAAGGAGGAAGAAAAATGAAAAGAGCCTTATTCATCTTGCTGGGTGTCGTGTTTCTCTGTAGTTTGGGGGTTGCCGCCGGGCAGGAGCAAAAGATTGTAATGAAGCTTGGCCATATCAGGGACCTCGAACACCCCACGCAGAAGGCTGCTCTGAAGTTTGCCGAGCTGGTGAAAGAATACTCCAACGGCCGGATCGAGGTCAGGGTTTTTCCAAACAGCCAACTCGGCGGTCCGAAGGAGATGTTCACCCAGCTCCAGTCGGGTGATCTGGAAATGGTCTACGGTGGAATCAACACGCTGGCCTGGATCGGGGGGGGCGAACCTTATGAGATCACTTCCATGCCTTTTCTATACCGGGATTACGATCACATGAGGCGAGCGCTCACATCGGATTTCTTCAAGTCAGTGCAGGACCAGGCGGAAAAGGCCACCAACATCAAGATCGTCAACCTTAACGGCGACACTGCCCCGAGGGGTTTGAGCACCAAGGGATTTTCTCTATCGAAGAGCGCCCCCTGGAGCACGAAGGCCCGATTCGGCCCGAAGATCAGCGGCCCACCGGTCCCGATAACCGCATCGAGCTCGGTGAGGTCCTTGCCCCGCTGGATGAGGATATCGCCATCGGCTAGGTGCATTACCTCCAGACGACCTAC
>JBGVTJ010000086.1:0-7730 GCA_041862515.1 Thermodesulfobacteriota bacterium
TCGAAAATGAGATCGTCCCTATGTGCCAGGCTTACGACCTGGGGATTATCACCTGGTCACCCCTTGCTCAGGGGGTTCTGGCCCGTAGATATAGGGATGCATCAAACCTTCCGAAGGGCAGTAGAGGCGCTCAAAAGGCTATTTATGCAGAGCGCATCACGCAGAGGGGAATCGAGGTCAGCTTTGAATTGGCTGAAAGAGCAGCCAAAAAAGGATGTACCGTCGCCCAGCTTGCAGTCGCGTGGGTATTAAACCAGCCGGGAATCACCGGCGCAATTATTGGGCCAAGGAGTCTGGAGCAACTTGAAGGCCTTTTAGCCTCGGTAGATGTCCAGTTTAATGAATCTGACATTGCGTTGTGCGATTCATTGGTCCCACCAGGAACCTACGTATCAAATCACTTCAACACGTCTTTGTGGATGAAATAGTCACAAAGGTGGGATCAAGATCTGTCCCTACCGAAAACTATTGAAAAAAGTTTGCGGCGTCTTGCTGTGGCAGGTCAGAAAATGGGTGAGATTATTTCAATGAGTGAGGCCGGCTAGAATCACTATGCGATGGAGGAAATCTCATTAAAGGTCGCCTTTAGTGTTTCATATAACTTTCCATAAATATTGTACAGTCTTTCATATAATGCGACGTTATCCGAAATGGGGTGTGTCTCTGTCTCGATTTTCAGTACAGATAGCGCTTCCTCAACACTTGCCCAGACACCTACGCCAGCTCCTGCAATGAGAGCTGCACCGTAGGCCCCACCCTCACCGCTCCCACTAACAGTGTAAACCCTTTGGTTGAAAATATCTGCATGGATTTGTCGCCACAAGGGGCTTAAAGCGCCTCCTCCTGAGGTCCTCACCTGTGTGATGGAAACCCCCATTTCCCTCATTACTTGGGTCACGTCCCAGAGACTGAAAATAACCCCTTCGAGGACGCTCCTGATAATATGTGACCTTTTGTGGAGAAGCGTTAATCCGATGAAGGCCCCTCTTGCGTTGGGGTCGGAATGAGGACATCGCTCGCCTGTCAAATATGGCAAGAAGATGAGGTTTTCTGATCCTGGTCTTGCCTGCTTTGCTTCCTTGGTTAAGATTTCGTAAACTTTTTCCTCTGGAACCCCCAATCCTTCTCTCCCATTTCTCCCAAGGATGTCCTTCAGCCATCGCAATGACCCCCCAGCCGAGAGGGTGACGCCCATAGCGTGCCATCTCTCGGGCATGGTGTTGCAGAAGACCTGAAGCCTCCCTTCCGGGTTATCGTAAAAACGGTCGAGAGCCATGGTCACATTGCCGGCCGTGCCAATGGTGGTTCCGAGGATCCCCGGCTCGAGGACGCCGGTTCCCGTCGTTTGAATGACCGCGTCTCCTCCTCCACCAACAACATCAATGCCAACCCGAAGCCCAGTCTCCCCTGCCGCCTGTTGCGTAACCCTTCCCGTGATTTCGGGTGACTCATGACATGTGGGAAGCCATTGTTTTGGAATATCCAGAAGTTCCAAGAGCTGAGAGCACCAAATCCTCCTTTTGACATCGAACAAACCGGTTCCCGAAGCATCGGAAACCTCGGTGGCAAAGTCTCGGGTCAAACGGAATCGAATGTAATCCTTCGGGTTCAAAACAACCCGTATTCGTTCGTAATTCTGGGGCTCCTCATCCCTCACCCAGACAATCTTTCCCGCGGTGTAACCGGGAAGCATTCTGTTATTCGTGAGCTCACGTAATCGATCTGCTCCGCCCACGCGTTCATATATTGCCTTGCACTGAGGTTCGGTCCTCTGATCGTTCCACATAATACAAGGGCGAATGACATTGCCCCCTTTGTCAAGGGGGACCAAACCATGCATCTGCCCGCAAAGGCCTATTCCTCGTATTGCTTCGGGATGGATATTTCTCAAGACCTGCGGGAGGGCCTTCTTTAGTGCCTGCCACCAATCTTCTGGATCCTGCTCTGCCCAAGATGCGTGGGAACTGTAAAAGGAGTAGGCTTCCACGGCTCTTCCCACAATGTTTCCCTCGTTGTCGATGAGAAGAACTTTGCATCCAGTTGTTCCTACGTCAATTCCAATCAGATATTCCCTTGACATTGATCCCTCGCGGAAGAAATAATCCTTGAAACCTTCTTCAGGATTTGGCCATCACAGTCCATTTGGGACTGTTGCCCAAATCCCCTTCCCTCACTGAAAAGAATTTCTGACCATTCTAAAGTGCGCTTCACTGCAAACTCAAAACTCGCCCTTCAGGCTCAAACAATGGCTTTGCGGCCGTTTCGCTTCACCAAGAATGGTTACCCAAAATTCTTTAATGTTGGCTCCAGGGATTTCGACAACAACGCGATATGAACAGACTCTTCAATCGACTACTTCGGTCTCCCTGACAACATCAGGGTCTGTAAACTGATCCAGGATGTCCCTGACGCAACTCGAGATGAGATACATAATGGCCCCTTCACCGCCGGCCTGAAACCAGTGCTTCGTGCCCGGCTCTAAAGTGATTTGATCGCCCGGCTTCATGACAATCTCATGTCTCATGGCATAGGAGGACTCCTTTCCTTCCGGAATGAAGCCATGACGCATATTGTCTTCACCTGGAATGTAAAAGTAAAGCGTTCCGTAAACCAGCCGCACGGTTTCTTCTTTGCCGGGGTCATCGCCCACTTGAGGGTGCCAATGTTCGGGTTCCGTCTGGTAAGGAAAAAGCGTCAGAATTTTGAAAGCCACTCTTTGCGTTTCCAACAGGGTAAGTATCTGTGCGCCTTCCTTTTCCAAACGACTCAGTCCAAAATCAGCGGCGGCTATTTTGCCCATCTCCTCATCTAACACTACAATGCCGGCTTTCTTTATCATTTCCGCCGTCCTTTTTTGAGCCTCTTCCAATTCTTTTCTCGTTATCATTTCCCAGCCCCCTTGTTAAATCCCTAATGCCTCCAGGTCGAAAGCACGATTAACACAATCCGGTCACGGATATCCCCTGGAACTACCCTTGGCCATGAAGACTCCTCGGAAACAGGATTTTTCTTGACAAGATATTCTGAGCAGGCTACTACTGCATACAAAATTCACTATACAAAGTCAACATATTTTCCCTAACCCCCAAGACAGGCCTGGAGTTCTGAATTACGACAGGCGCCGTTTCCGAAAAACGGGGGAAAGATCTTTTCCGAACGGAGACGAGCCTACCTCATTGGCGAATTGCTTCTGGAAGGAGAGAGAGACATGGACATTCAGCAAGAAATCTTCGGCACAACCGCTGAAGGAGCTGAAATAAAGAAATTAACCATTTCGAATGACAATGGAATCACGGCATCTTTTATCAATTTCGGGGCAATCCTAGCTTCCCTAAAAGCTCCAGACAGAAACGGCAGGGCTGAAGAAGTAACACTGGGCTTCGATACTTTGGAGGGATACATCTCGGATGTGTGGTTTTTCGGCTCAACCATCGGGCGGTATGCGAATCGCATTGCTCAAGGTAGATTCACCCTGGACGGAGTAGAGTATCAACTTGCCCGCAATAGCCCTCCCAGTCATTTACATGGCGGGAATAGGGGCTTCAATAAAGTCGTTTGGAGACCTGAGATACAAGTAGATCGGGATTCCATCGGCGTGGTTTTTTTCTACCTGAGCGCGGACGGCGAGGAGGGATACCCCGGTAACCTCTCCACGAAAGTCACTTACACTCTGAACAACCAGAACGAGTTAATCATCGTCTACCTGGCAGAGACAGATAAGGCAACGCCCATCAACCTTACCAATCACACCTATTGGAACTTGAAGGGCATCGGTTCTGGAAATGTCCTGGATCATGAATTGACTCTCAATGCTGATCATTACCTACCTACCGATGATGATCGAATCCCGACAGGGGAAATAGCAAGTGCCTTTGACACGCCTATGGATTTCACCCGCCCCGTCAAGATTGGCGCCCGAATTGATCAGGTCAAGGGAGGCGGGTACAATCATTGCTATGTTCTCAATAAACAGGGCGATTCCCTAGGTTTGGCTGCCAGAGTTCAGGAACCCAAAAATGGCAGGGTCATGGAAGTTCACACTACGGAGCCAGGTATTCAGTTCTATACCGGACATTTTCTCGAAAATTACAAAGGATCAGATGGAATTATCTTTAATAAGTATGATGGCTTTTGTTTGGAAGCCCAACATTTTCCCAACTCCATAAACGAACCACGATTTCCTTCAACAATTCTCAAGCCAGGCGATTTTTACAGGCAGACTACCATTCACAAATTTTTGCGCTAGGTGGCTCTCTTGCTTTTCGTAAAATACTCGTCGAGCGATTTAACCAAAATCGAAAGGGGTTGTTTTAGTAATTCCCATGTATTACTAATAAAATCCCTGTTGAAACTGCGGTGCTTCTCATCAGGGAAGACTCCTCCTTCAACTATTCCAGCATTCCAGACAATGGTCATTATCGAAGCCGATATAGGTATTGGCATCTTCCATCCAGTAAGGGTTATCCCTATCTAAGAGATAACTGAATTTTTCCTTGACGGATATCTCCTGCTAGATATATGATAGGGGTGCTCCGCCGAGTTGCCCGACGATAGAGCAAGAGGTGAATGGCAACAGAGATTACCCCTCCGTACTGTTGTTACTACCGTAATGGAAGGAGAGAACATGGAAATAAAACAGGCTATCATCACGGGGTTTATGGGAAAATTACGAGATCGCTTTTGTGAGTATCATGAAGAAAAAACGCCGAAAGAAAAGATCGCTGCCGTTGGGCAGATCAAAGGAGCCAAGGGGGTTGAAATCGTATTTCCCTACGAGTGTCAGGATATGGAAGGGATAAAAGATACCCTGCAGAAATATGATCTCGGAGTTGCAGCAGTCAACGCAAATATCAAGGGAGAGCCCGAATTTATCAGCGGATCTTCCAGTGTAAACTCCAAAAAAATTAGAGACAGAGCTATCCAAATCATCCGTGGTGCGATGGATGCTGCTGCGGAACTTGGTGCGGATAAGGTGACCTGCTGCCCATTGAGTGACGGATACGACTATCTCTTTCAAGTTGATTATCGAGAGGCCTGGAAACATATGGTTTCAACGTTTAAGGAAGCTGCCGGACATCGAACGGACATTCGTCTCTTTCTCGAATATAAAGGGTCAGAAACTCGGGTTCATTGTTTTCTCGATTCAGCCCCCAAAACGATTTGCATGATTCGTGACATTGATGAGCCCAATCTAGGTGTGACGATTGATGTCGGTCATTCCTTGTTCATCGGTGAAACACCTGCTGAATCTCTCTGTTTGGCCCAGGCAAGCGGGATCCCGTACTATATGCATATCAACGATAACGACCGGAAATGGGATTGGGATCTCATACCGGCAACGCGAAACCTCTGGGATTATCTGGAACTGTTTTTCTATCTGAAGGAGTTTAACTACCAGGGTTGGGTTACTTCGGACATGAGCCCCGTGCGAGTTGATCCAGTGAGAGCCTTTGAGCGGACTATTGCGACCACGGAAAAGGTGATACACATTGTCAATAACCTGGATTCAGAGAGGCTCTTTTCCATGATGGGGGAAGGAAAGACGTTGGAAACCTTGGCGTGGCTGGAGGAAAATGTCTTACGTTAGACAACGTTGAAACGATTTGCCGCAGCACGATGAGTCCAAATCTTACCAAAGGACAAAGGGTGAAAGAAAGGGGGTGGGGTCAAGAAGGAGGGAGAAGAAAGGGGGTGGTGAGAGGAATAAATCTATATTAAGTAGGGAAGGCTAGGGGTGGGCTTTATTATCTCAAACAATTGAAAGGAGGACATCATGAAAAAGGCTCTATCAATTATTTTAGGAGTAGCTTTGGCTCTGTCCTTTGCAAGCGTGTATGCTGGTGAATGGCCTGAACGAACGATAAATGTTATTGTATACGCGTCAGCTGGCGGAGCCACGGATTTGAGCAACAGGGCCATAGCTGAAGGGCTAAAGGGACCCCTTGGGGTTGATGTAGTCGCATCAAACATGCCGGGCGCAATGGGCGGAACTGCGGTAAATTATGTGTGGACTTCAAAGCACGATGGTTACGTATTTGCTGGCGTGTCCGAGGGCTATCTTGGGCAGTGTGTTCTCGGAATTCACCGCACTACTGCGAGAGACTGGGAATGGTTCATGGTTGGGGGAACACCTGGATTAATTTCCGTTAAAGCTGGCTCTCCCTACAAGGACTTCCAGCAGCTCTATGATGATGTCAAAAGTAAACCCGGGCAGATAAAGATTGCGACCTCAATCCCTGGATGTATTTGGAACATACAGTGGTTAACCGCCAAAAAATATGGCGGGTTCGATCTAAAATTCGTTCCTTATCCAGGAAGTTTCCCGTCTCAGACTGCTTGCATGACAGGGGAAATTGACGTCGCTTGGACAGGGCTTGGCGAACAGTCGGAGTTTGTAAAGGGCAAAAAGCTGCAACCTCTTGCGGTGTACGATACGAAACCACTGGAGTTTGCGGGACTCACAATTCCCCCAATCACCAAATATATACCCGACCTGGAAAAAGTCATGCCCATTAAGCAGTTCGTTGGTTTTGCGCTGCCATCTGATACACCGGGGGATATTTTAGCTAAGGTCACAGATGCCTTCAAGGTAGCGATGAAGCACAAGGCGGTCGCGGATTACGGCAAGATGAAGTACTCTGAACTCTACGGATATTACGGAGAAAAATCCAAAACGATAGCGATAAACCAACAGAAGGTATTTGCCTGGTTACTCTATGATGAGGGTATCGCCAAAAAATCTCCAGCAGAATTTGGCATACCCAGGCCGTAACGGTTTACCCCCCGCCCCTTGCGGGCGGGGGGTAATTAATCATCTTCCCTTCAGTGCCGGGGGGCATATTCTTTAACCAATTCGGTTGTAACATTACAGTCAGAGCTTCCTACAAGAATTCCATTCACTGTCGCACGAAGTGAGGGACATCTCAGCATATCTATGAACACGAAAAGAAGAGGGTAATTCATGGACGACAAGAAACAGTTAAGGCGAAATGATCTCATTGCTTCCTTAGTCCTATTGGCAACGAGTATATTCGTGTTGGTCGATAGCACCAGAATGACGTTCTTCGTTAAGATACCGGGAGTGGAAAAAGAGGGATGGTGTGTCGCCCCCGGTTTCCTTCCCCTCATCTTAGCCCTTGGCCTGATAGTAATGTCTCTGATCATGATATCAATTGCTTTGAAAGAAAGCGGTAAAATAGCATTTCCAGGCTGGGAGAAGTTCCGAAGCTACTTCAAATCCAAGGATGAGCTTATCATGGCAGCCGAGATTGGGCTACTATTCCTCTACGCCTTTGTTCTTATCGGAAACATCCACTTTGCCTTGGCAAGCTTTATCTACCTAGTTCTTGCTATGTCAATTGTGAGAGCTGGCTCGTGGTATAAGATTTTAATTATATCCGGGGCAGTCTCTATAGCAGTGGCATATCTATTTGGAAATCTTTTTAAGATACCTTTACCATGATCAAAGGAAAATAAGGTATGGAAGCCTTTTGGTCTAGCTTTGTCCATTTGGCCACGAGCCCTACGATCATCCTCGTAATGCTCTTTTCCATTACGGTGGGGATCATAGTTGGCGCCCTTCCAGGCCTTACCGCTACCATGTCCATAGCCATACTAGTAGGGCTCACCTACAGTCTGTCTCGCGAGTTATGCTTTACGGTCATTATGAGCGTTTATGTAGGTGCCATCTATGGAGGATCAATAACCGCCATCCTCCTTAATATACCGGG